>DRKQ01000125.1 GCA_011051685.1 Gammaproteobacteria bacterium | reverse complement strand
TGTGTAATATTTATCATCATTAGTTTGATGATTTCTGGTCTAGCGCATGCTGATGTGGCATGTACCGGGACATTAAAAGGACTTAGGTTGTGGGGGAATGGATCAAGCTGGGCAGCCGTGTCACTTAATGAATATCCCGGCACATGGATTATTTGCGATACAGATAATACTTATGGTGGCGTATCACCTAAAAGTTGTAATGCAATGTACTCAACGGCATTGACAGCACTAGCTGCCAGTAAGCGAATTACTTTGCACTTTTCTCAATATACAGCGTGTTCTGAAATTCCGAGTTGGGATGTGGGTCTCCCAGGTAAGATGAATATGTTGTACATAGATAACTAAAAATAAAGGCTAAACTTGGTTCTATCCATTTCTTAATTTGTTGACTGAAGGTATAAAATGAAAAAAATCGTCACATTGCTGGTCCTCATCTTTCCAGTAGTTGCATTTGCAGAAGTAGGTTACGGCACTGGTAAAATCACGGGTTATCTACCGTATTCATACGGCCAAGAAGAGATGTTTTTTATTAAAATGGAGAATTTTACTGGTACGCCTGCTTGTAATGTGACATACCGACTTACGATGAAAAGTAGCAATCCACGATTTAAGGCAACTCAAGCAGCTGTCTTGAGCGCATTCATTGCGGGCATACCTGTAAGGGCGACTGGTCTTGGGACGTGCAATAATTTTAGCAATTCAGAAGACCTTAAATATGTCTGTCTTGGTGACATTCCGTGTTGACGCTGAATTTTTACTTTTCACAGACTATTTCTATTTTGGGATTGATTATGGGCTCACCAAATGTGGGCAAAACATAACCAATTTGATACAATGTTTTTGGTTGTGTTGCTTCTTTATTCTCGACAGACTTTGCTGATATTTGGCTAAAATCCCATCCCTTTAGAATCAAAGGGTTAGCTTGCCTTACCTCGACAGACATTATTACTTCCGATCATTTTTCGTCTCAAAATGATTACAACAGGATTGTTTCTTTGTGTGGGGGCGCCTTTCCAGGCGCGATTCTCGCCTGGAAAGGCACCCCCACACTATTTGGCATTGTTATCGTGTGTCCTAGTAAACCCGTTTTTAGACCCTTGATAACTAGAAGTGTGAATCAGTTGTGAATCCCCCCATCACCATCTCGGTCCCATCGGTACCGAGCCTGGAGACTATAACCGATTTGCACGCCGGCCTTGAATAACATCAGAACTATTTGCCGGCGTGAAAATTCCCTTTCGCTGCAAGGAAGACCTGCTACTATCGGTACAACGCTTGCAGGGACAAAGGGGAGGTCCAATGAGTATCGATCCACAAAACCCACGTACTGTGCTGTGTGTGCACGGCGTGCAAACGGGCGATGACGATGACCAACAGCAACACGCGCTGATTCGCACGCTCATGGAAAGCCGAGCGGGAGACATGCCGCTGGATTTTCAGACCGAGATGTTTCGCTATGAAGACATCAATGACGATGCCTACGGACTGTTGAAAAGACTGTTCGGCCTGATTACGCAAACCCCCGCCGCGGGGCGGTTGGCACAACAGGCACTGGATCTGATCGGTGACGTGGTCATCGCCTATCGGGAAACCGGCGCCGCTGCGGACATTCGCGATACACTACGCGAGACCCTGATGGAAATCTATGACGCGGGCAATCCCTGTTATCTTCTGGCCCACAGCCTCGGCACAATTTATGCCTTCGATGTGGTGAACGACCTGATGCGAGAGCCCGGTTTCTTTGATCGTCACTCACGTGCTACCTGGCCGGTACAGGGGTTGATCACCCTGGGCTCACCTTTGGGGCTCGCTATGTTCCAGTCGGCGCGGCGTGACCGGGTGAGTGATCTGGGCGAAGGTGATAATTGGTTTCGCTGGGTAAATTACTGGGATCGCACAGATCCGGTGGTGTCCGGAGATATCTTTGGCGGGCAGCAAGAGGGGTTTTCCATTGTGGAGCATTATTTGTCTGACTCGCCGCAGCAGGGCTGGGTAATCCGCGATCATGCCGTGGATACAGGCAAGACATGGCTGCTGGCGCACACCGCGTATTGGGAGGATCCCATGGTGGGCGATGGGCTGGTGGAGATGGTGGCCAATTAGCCATTGTTTAACAGACTGGGGAGCCGATTCGAGAATCTGATGAAGTGCGCAAGAGGGGGGAGAGTCATGCAAAGGAGTACGGTGGGTATGGTGGGTTTAGTGGTGCTGACCCTGCTCACCGGGTGCACCAATTATCTCTATAAAGGATCGATCCGGGCAGAAGACAATATGGGCAAGGAACGTCAAGTCTTGTTGTACTGGAGCAAGACCGATCCGCTCATAGGAGATGCCAAGGCGGACATAGCCCATGTACTCACCGAATGCGGCTCGCTGGTGGTGTACGAGAATCAGCCACAGGGAATCGTCTTTCGCGGAGAGCCTCAACGCGACCGGCCGGTGGCGGCTCTGGCGCCGGATATGGATGGCGCGATGCATACTTTCGAGTGTGGGCGTATTCTCGGTGCCCAACGGTTGACCGAGTTGGGTGCGGGCAGCGTAGCGCTAACGGTTCATTGTGAGCCGCTGAGCAATACCTTCAGTGTGAAAAAGCGCAGTTATCTCAAGGCGAGCAGTGAACCCTATTTTTTCGATGTCAGTGTGCACAAGCAGTGGAGCCTGCTTGGCAAAGCACCTGTTGCGCCGGCGCCCTTACCCTGCAGTGAGTAATGCCTGCCTATCCCCGGATCAGGCATCCAGCCTTAGCAACAGTTGACCGCCACGCTCAAGCACATTCATTGCACGCAGGCTCTGTCCAACACAGGGGCCCCATTCGCATAGCCCGTCGTTAATGCGAAACAGGGCACCGTGGGTGCTGCACTGAATACGTTGTTCCGTAATATCGAGAAACTGGTCGGTCTGCCAGTTGAGGTTGACGCCGGTGTGTGGGCAATGGTTTTCGTAGGCATAAAAACATCCCCGAAAATTTACAACAAAGAGTTCCAGGGTGTGTTTGTCGATGGTGATGCTGAAGCCCGCGCTTTTGCCGTCCGGCAGCTGGTGAATATCCGTCAGCAAGATATGTGTTGTCGGTTGGTGCGTTATATCCACTTCCCCTTCCAGCGTTTCAGAAGGCGTTGCCAAAGGCTTTTTGGCGCCTCTTCGAAGATGATGTCGGCATCGGTGTGTACCATCAGCCAGTCGCCGCGGCTAATCTCGTTTTTCAGTTGTCCCGGGGCCCAGCCGGCATAACCGGCATAGGCGCGCGTCTCCCTGGCATTGGATGACGGGGCGAAGGCATGTTTGCCGGTGGCAAAATAGATGTCCTCGGAGATGCGGTGCATGCGCCGGCTTGGTCGATCGGTGCGCAGCAGGACAAAGATGGCATTGGTGCTTACCGGCCCGCCCAGGTACAGGGGGTCGTTGCGCTTTTGTAGTTGGCGAATGCCGGGGAAGGCCTTGCGCAGAGAGATGCCGGCAGGTCGGTTGATAGTGAGTCCGGTAGCGCCACGTTGGCTGTAGTGGGTAAGCAGGATGACCGTCTGCTCAAAGGCCGTGCCATTGAGTTGTTCGGTGGCGACGAGGAAGACACTGTCGCCTTTTTTCTCGCTGTCGACAACAGTGGAGGCAAGGCCATTGCCGGAGCTATCGAAGGAGGCAATCAGCAGAACGGAGTATAGCAGGTGGCGTAGCGGGAACATGGAGGCCTCCAATGTGGATGACACAGGATTCAGAATGCAGACCACGGCACTCATTTCGTCAACACGCGAATGACGTCAGGAAATGCCTGTTCCGAGTATAGCGGATTGAAGCTGCTGCTGAAGCAGTTCTGGTGGGTTGTGCTCAGGCGGTCTGTACGGCGAAGGCCCCCTGGCTGCGGGCGGTACTGGCGGCCTCTTTGGAACGGGTGGTGAGCAGACGGGCATCGTCACCCTTTTCCCAGGCGGTGACACCGAAGCAGACGGTGGGTTGAACGCTGGTCTGGTCGTCCACCTGGATAGAGAATTCCTTGAGCTGTGTAACTAGTTTATTGGCCAGGGCCATGGCGGCGTCTCGGTTGGTTTCAGGCAGAATGAACATGAATTGCCCGGTGTTGAGCCGCCCCACCATATCGGCCCAGCGCATCTGGTCGCGTAGAAACTGGCTCAGTGAGACCACCATCTTGTCGGCGGCCACCTGGCCCAGAGACTGGGTGACGTCATCCATGTTGATGACCTCCATGGTGACGACAGAAAGAGGGTTCTGGTAGCGCCGGCTGCGCGAGACCAGCGGTTCAAGCCCCTTGTCCAGCGCCTGGTTATTGAGCAGACCACTGAGCGGATCCACGGTATTGTGTTGTGCCAGCTGCTGGGCGAGCTGGTGCCGGTCTTTGCGCAGGGCTTCCTCTTCGCTGATGTCGATGTAGCAGACAATGTATTGCTCGTCCTTGGCAGGTAGCGGGCAGCGCAACACCCGGCGGTCGACCCCGGGTTGGCTCTGACCAAGCACGAAAGGGCCGTTGCTGGCAGGTGAGTTTTCCCGTTGGCCGACAGGGACATGCTTGCCCAGCAGGGCCAGCTCGGTGCGGCCCACGCATTGCCCCGGTGCACAGTCCAGCCAGCGGCTGAGGGTCTGGTTGCACCAAAGAACCAGTCCGGCATCGTCGGTGATAACCATGGCCATGGGCAGGTTGGCGAGAATGTGTTGGCTGAGGTCGTGGCCGGGTTCTTCCATGCTGCGATACTCCAGATAGTAGTTAAAGGTGTACGAGGGTGTTGAAACGCCAAATTACCGTCAAAGGCGTTTCTAACACGTTGATTTTATTCTGATCTGTTCACTATGGTCAGAATGTTAACAGGAACATGTGCTTATCAGCGGTTGCCGCGGGCAGAACTTTAGTCCTGACGCCTATGGGCAGGAAGTGTGCGCCATGCCTCAATCATTGCCCCAGGATGCCGAAGTAATAGGGGATGGGCGCGATGAATTCGCGTTGAAAACAATCCCGAACCCAAAAAAGCAGGCCAAGAGCGAAATCGAGCACATGCCCGCAGAAAAACGCGCCAAACAAGAATACGATCCGCTGGATGTGCGGGCGGTGCGCAAGCGTTTTCTGGCAATCAATCGTGAACGATTGCGGCGCACGGCCGGCGCCCTGAGTTGGCGCACCCGGGATTTTCTCGACCTGCTGCCCCTGATGTTTCACATCAATCATGCCATGTTACCCGGCTTCGTCTCCAAGCAGACCCCCGCAGGTATATCTAACTGGGCCCCCACCAAAAAAAGCCTGGAGGCCGGAAAACGCATCGCCAAAAGCTTTGATTACAAGAAGCGCGCCCTGCGAACCTATGATATTCATTCCGTGTTTCTGATGGGAAGTGTGGGCACTATCGCCCACTCGGAAAAAAGTGATTTCGATGTGTGGGTCTGTCATCGCCCTGGGCTGGGGAAAGAGCAGCTCTGGCAGCTTGCCGGAAAGTGCGAGGCCATAGAGGAATGGGCCGCCACGGTGGGCCTAGAAGTGCATTTCTTTCTCATGGATGCGGAGAAATTCCGTAGTGGCAATGTTGTGGAACTCAGCAGTGAAAGCAGTGGCAGTACCCAACATCATTTACTGTTAGAGGAATTTTATCGTACCGGAATATTGGTGGCGGGTCGTTATCCGGTGTGGTGGCTTGTGCCGCCGGAAGAAGAAAAAAATTACACCAAGTATGTGGCGCGCCTGCTCAAGCAGCGTTTTATCCCGGAAAACGAAGTCATAGATTTTGGTGGCCTGAGTGAGATTCCTGCAGAAGAGTTTTTTGGCGCTGCATTATGGCAGGTTTACAAGGGTATCGATTCACCTTACAAGTCGGTGCTAAAGATGCTGCTCATGGAGGCCTATGCGGCGGAGTATCCCAGAAGCGATTTACTGAGTTTGCGATACAAACGAGCTATTTACGCAGGAATCACGGATATGGATATGTTGGACCCATACACGATCCTGTTGGAAAAGCTGGAGCTTTACCTCATGCAGCAGAAGTCTCCGGAGCGACTGGATGTGGTGCGGCGTTGTTTTTATTTCAAGGTTGAGATGGCTCTGAGCCGGCAGTCAAAGATGAATCGTAACTGGCGCTGGGAGCGTATGCGCGAACTGGCCGAAGCCTGGCACTGGTCGGAAGGGCATATTGAAATGCTTGATGACCGAAAGTCGTGGAATGTGCATCAGGTACTCAAGGAGCGTCGTGTGTTGGTGGACGAGATCACTCACAGTTATATGGCGCTATCCAAGTTCGCGCGTAGCAATGCCGATCTGGCGCGTATCGAACAAAAGGATTTGAATATACTCGGACGTAAGCTCTATGCGGCCTTTGAGCGAAAGGCAGGCAAGATTGAAACGATAAATCGGGGTATTTCTGCCAATATCGTGGAATCGAACATTACCATCATCCAGAGCAAGGCACAGGATGCCGAAGAATCCTGGAGCCTTTACCCGGGGGTGGTGGAAGGCCACGAACCGGGGGGCTCGTTGAAACGCGCACGCAGTATTGTCGAGGTCCTGGCTTGGTGCCATTTCAACAGACTGGTGGGCCCGCGGACGATTATTTCCCTGATACTGAAGGACAGCGTGTTGGATGTAAAAGAGGTGCGCGCCATCCTGGATGCCATGCAAAGCCTTTTCCCAGAGGGCCATTTGCAGGATGCGGAAATTGAAAACTTCAATCAGCCACCTCTGATTGAAAAAGGCTGTTTGTTTGCCAACGTGGGCATTGATCCATTGCCACATCATTCACGACGCGGTACAGACCTTGTCAGCGATCAGGCCGACGTGATGAATTACAGCGGCTTCTCCTTGAATCTTGCATTGACGTTTGATGTGCTTGTGGTGACGTCCTGGCAGGAAGTGATCACCTACAAATACACGGGTATCGAAGGCCTGCTGGACTGTTTTGCGCAATACATGCACTGGAACGCCACGGGGGATGTGCGGGAACCCCCAGAGCTTCAGGCTTTCAGTTATTCATCGAGCCATAGCCGGGCCATTGCACAGCGTATTGAAGAGTTATACAAGGATCTTGTTGACACCTTTTTTATTGCAGGAAAAGGCCGTGAGGCAAGATATATTCTGCAGGTAGAGAAGGCCTATTTCTTGTTGGAGTCAGATGGAACAACATTTTCCTATGGCCATTATTCCTCCTACGAAAAGCTACTTGAAAAACTGGCTTCACCGCAGGATTTGTTTAGGCCTATCAAGGTGGACAGGCATGCATTATTGAATACCCCCTTGCCATCCATTCTGGGAAAGAATCGCACCGGATTTATTCAGATGTTTTATTATTGTCTGGGTGAAGAAGTGGACGTTTTTGTTCTGGACGAGAATGGTTCCCTGTTCCATCAGCGCGTGCCCTATTTTGAAGATGACGCCCTGGTCAACCATTACAGCCGATTTTTTGATGCCGTGCTTAACAGGCAAAGTTTTTTGTTCCAGGATGAGAATGCCGGGTTGTTGCTGGATGCTTTGGAAATCCATAAGGTCAAAAAGCGCCGTGCCAGCAAATACAGCTTTGAACGCAAGACGCCGGATGCCAAGCGTCCGGCGCATTATTTCGATGTGCAGGTAATAGGCGATCTGGTGGATCACAGCGCCGCGTTTACTGTGTATTGTAACGACCGTGAATTTTCCACAATGGACTATGGTAAAAACCTGTTCCGTGAAGTGGTGCGTTATGTACTGCAGCAGCGAAGCGGTGGTCAGCGCTATCCCATTTACATTACGGATGTGGATTTATCGCCTACCCTGCTGGGCGCTCGACGTAGCGACAGGGTGCAGGCCATCGATTATCTTAAATACAAGAAGCGTATCGAGGAAAAAATGAACAGGGAGCTGGCAAGGCTGTGAAATCTATAGTGGCAAGCGTGCGTTTATCCAGGCGCCGATGTCATTGATTTCCTCTATACACACCGAGTGCTCCATGGGGTATTCCATCCACGTGACCTCGTGTCCCATTTGTTTCAGCAGTTCGTAGCTGGTTTTTCCGTATTCATATTTCACAACCGGGTCATAAAGCCCGTGAGCCATGAATATCTGGCGTTTTTGCGGGTTGTATTCACTTTCAGCAGTCCGGCGTAACGGCAAGTAGGTGGATAGGGCGCCGATCCCCGCCAGCGGCTCGCTATGGCGCAGTCCGCTGTAAAGCGCCACGGCGCCGCCCTGGGAAAAGCCCATGAGGATGATGCGTTGACTGGGAATGCCGCGCTGGTTTTCCCGTTCAATCAGCCGGCTGACGATCTGTTGCGCCTCAAGCAGGCCGGCCTCGTCCTCGCGGGCGAAATCTTCCAGCGAATAGATATCGTACCAGGCGCGCATGGTGTAGCCGCCATTGCAGGTCACCGGGCGTAGTGGGGCATGGGGGAAAATGAAACGAATGTGCGCCGTGGCGGCCAATGGCAGTTGTTCCACAATGGGCACGAAATCGTTGCCGTCGGCGCCCAGACCGTGCAGCCAGATTACCGCGGCATCGGCCTGGGGCCCGGTCTGGATCTCGATGGGAGAGTCTTCGGCAGACGGATCCATGGTCTGTCCGGCTCAGCCAAGTTTCACTGTTTCACCGGACTGCTCGCTGAGGCAGCGGCCGATGAGGGAAAACAATTCCTCGTCCCCCTGTTTCCAGCAGTCCTCCGCGGGGTGGTAATCGAAATGAAAACCGCCGGCGCGCGCGGCCACCCAGATCTGCCGGCTGGGGGCCTGGCGATTAATGATTACCTGTGAGCCATCGCTGCACTCGATGGTGAGGATGCCGCCCACCGTGTCCCAGTCCAGGTCGGCGTCACTGTCCTCCAGGGCGTCCTCGATGGCCGCCAGGGTTTCATCCACCTTTTGATTGAATTCGCCAGCATCCATCGGGGTTTCTCCTTCCAGCCTGGGCCTGCGCAAACTGTGTTTCCTGCGGGCAAGGGTTTATAATTGCCGAAGCTTGCGGGGGATTATTCGATGAAATGTTGCTGGGCACAATATCTACTTTGGTTGGTGATTGCCGTGCTCGGTACCGGCAGCCTGCTAAGCGCCTGCGGGCAGAAGGGTGACCTGGTGCGCCCTGCGGAAACCGCCACCTCCTCTGATTATTAGACTAAACCGAAATCATCATGAATCATTTTGACTATCGCGGCGGCCGCCTGTTTGCCGAAGACGTGGATCTGCGACGCATCATCGACGAGGTGGGTACTCCCTGTTATGTGTATTCCCGGGCCACCCTGGAGCGGCACTGGCACGCCTTCGATGATGTCTTCAAAGGACAACCTCACCTGATCTGTTATGCGGTAAAGGCCAATTCCAATCTGGCGGTGCTCAACGTGCTGGCGCGCCTGGGTTCGGGCTTTGACATTGTCTCCGGTGGAGAGCTGCGGCGGGTTGTGGCCGCAGGCGGGCGGCCCGACAGGGTGGTGTTTTCCGGCGTGGGCAAGAGTGAGGAAGAGATGCGCTACGCCCTGCAACTGGGCATACGCTGTTTCAACGTGGAGTCCCTGGCGGAGCTGGAGCGTCTCAATCATGTGGCGGGAGAAGTGGGTGTGCGAGCTCCAATCTCCATTCGCGTCAATCCCGATGTGGATGCGCAGACCCATCCGTACATTTCCACGGGACTCAAGGAAAACAAGTTCGGTATCGATGTCCAACAGGCCGAGGCGGTGTACCGGCATGCCGCGGAATTAATCAACATCGATGTGCGGGGTATCGACTGTCATATCGGGTCGCAGCTCACGGAAGTCAGTCCCTTCGTGGATGCCCTGGAGCGGGTGCTGGCGCTCATCGATACCCTGGCCGCGCAAGGAATTGAATTGCAGCACATCGATGTAGGCGGTGGATTGGGCATTGCCTATGAACGGGAGACACCCCCCAGTCCTGCGGACTATGCGCGGGCGATTCTGGAGCCGCTGAAAAAGCGCGATCTGGAAATCATTCTCGAGCCAGGCCGGGCCATCGCCGGCAATGCAGGCATCCTGCTGACGCGGGTGGAATATCTCAAGCCGGGTGACGAGAAAAACTTTGCCATCGTTGACGCGGCGATGAACGATTTGCTGCGGCCCGCGCTGTACGATGCCTGGCAGGAAATTATTCCTGTGCAGCCCCGGGAGGATGGAGAAAGTGCAGTCTATGACGTGGTGGGCCCCATCTGCGAGACTGGGGATTTCCTCGGCAAGGAGCGTGCGCTGAACATCAAGGCCGGGGACGTGCTGGCGGTATGTTCCGCCGGGGCCTACGGTTTCGGCATGGGCTCTAACTATAATTCGCGGCCTCGGGCGGCGGAGGTGATGGTGGACGGTGACCACTATAGCGTGGTGCGTGAGCGCGAGTCCGTGGAAGACCTGTGGCGGGGTGAGCAGCTGCTGGGCGAGTAGCGCGGACAAAAAAACGGGCCGGAAACATGTCCGGCCCGTTCGGTTTTGCCGCCGTGTGGCGGATTAGTGCTCCACGGTAATGCGCCGTGTCTTGGTCACCTCCTCGCGCTTGGGAATCACGATCTCCAGGGTACCATTGCGGCTCTTGGCGGAGATATTCTCGGCATCCGCCGTGTCCGGCAGGTTGAAACGCCGATGGAAGCTGCCATGCACCCGCTCGATGCGCTTGTAGCCTTCCTTCGATTCTTCGTGTTCCTCGTGACGCTCGCCCTTGATGGACAATACGCCA
Organism: Gammaproteobacteria bacterium; assembly: GCA_011051685.1. Classification (GTDB taxonomy): domain Bacteria; phylum Pseudomonadota; class Gammaproteobacteria; order SZUA-152; family SZUA-152; genus SZUA-152. Next base: position 2,818 of record DRKQ01000125.1, on the reverse strand, counting down.
TTCTCCATGTGCACCTCGATATTGTCGGGGTCCACACCGGGGACATCGGCTATAATCAGAAAGCGGTTGTCCTCTTCCTTGATGTCCACCGCGGGCACCCAGTCACTGGTGGCCATGGTGCCATTGTCTTCACCGCCGCGGGTATCGAACAGGCTACTCATCTCCTGCTGCAACTGCTGCAGGCGACGCCAGGGGTCATATTGGATAATGTTCATGGTAATTCCTCCTTCATTTCGTCGTACATCATGTTGGTTCGCAGTTTCGGTGGATCGTGGATCTCACCGCCTCAGAAACCTTTCTCTATCTCGGATATAGAGGCGGCTTTGCGTGAATCAAGGGCAAAAAAACAGGCTTTTTCGCAGCCCGGGAAGGCGAAAACAGGGCTGAGTTTGTCCGTTTATTGACCACTATATCTTGTGGTCGGCGAAAAAATTATTTTTTCCTGGAGAGGCGGGGACAGGGCTCGAAATATACTGCAAAAATAGCATAATATATTGTTTTTACAGTGAATTATTATCTATTTTCGTGGTCAAAAGATCTCGTTGACAGCCTGGAATCATGTCCCTATTCTATGCCGCAGACACTATATATAGTGTTTCCAACCCAGGGGGGCCTGCGCTTGCGGGGGGTGGCGGAACGTCGACCACGGCAAACGGGGGCAGATCCATAAAAAATGCTGTGACGAGGATGTCTGTCTCATGAAAGCCGCTAAAACCAACCCAACGAATACCGTAACCTCCGTTGAGGACATTCCCTTTCAGGCCGCCTCGGTGGACATCTGGGAGAAGAAATACCGCCTGCAAAGCAAGGACGGCAAGATCATCGATGAAACCATCGACGATACCTACCGCCGCGTGGCCCGGGCCCTGGCCGAGGTGGAGGAGACCGAGGCCAAGCAAAAGGAATGGGGTGAACACTTTCTGTGGGCCCTGCGCCACGGCGCCATCCCCGCCGGGCGCATCACCTCCAACGCCGGCGCGCTGGCCTACAAGCCCGCCACCTCCACCATCAATTGCACGGTTTCGGGCACCATCGAGGATTCCATGAACGACATCCTGGAAAAGGTGCACGAGGCCGGGTTGACGCTCAAGGCCGGCTGTGTGGCACCGGGCACGTTGGTGTACACCAACGAAGGTCTGGTGACGGCGGATCAGGCCGTGGCTGAACGTCACGAACGCATCCTGAGTTATGATCGTAAAACCGGGACCTTTGAGTTGCGCCGTATCGAACGGCATATGACCACCCATGTGCCGCAAAAAGAGAACCTGGAGATTGTTTCCAACGGCGTGTCGTTAAAGACCTCCATTAAGCATCCGGTGTTGGTTTACCGTGATGGCCGCCAGCAGTATGTGCGGGCAGATGACGTGCGCGAGACGGATGCCCTGGTGCATTATCAGCTGCCCTGGGCGGCCGCCGGTGGCAGGGCGCTGGATGCCTGGTTTGCTGGCGCCCATCTTGGCGACGGCAGCGCTTACGAAAAAGCAATAAATTATCGCGACACGCGCAAGGCCTGGGCGCAAAAGGCCAGGGCTTTCGGCCAACGTTTTGTGTTTAAGATCCGGGCGGCCGAGCGAGAAGTGGTAGAGCGTTATGCCGCATTTTTTCAGTCATTTTGTGGCTCTCACGCACGAGTGGTGTCTACCGCCACTGCCAATGGCACGGCAGTATGGGATTACTGCGTTGCCAGCTTTGAGGCCAGTCGCGCCGTCGAACTGATTGACAACCAGGTGGGCAAAAAAACGGCAACGCTGTCTGTGCCTGCCTGGATTGCCCGTCATCCCGAAAAATTCTTTTTACCCTTTCTTGCCGGACTCATCGACACCGATGGCACGGTAGATGTGGAACATGCTAGCGCGACCATCGCCATGCGCAATCACCGCTTTGCCGAAGAGTTGAAAACCCTGTTGGGCTTATTCGGCGTTCACGGAGGCATTACCCTGCGCAAGGCGCGTGAGCATAACTATGCTGGCCGCAGGGTGCGCGACAGCGGCGGGGCGATGCTGAAAATTTCCGATTCGGCTTTTTTGAAGGTTGTCGCGCAATACATGGCTGACAGTGGCAAACGTCAGCGCATTGAAGCACATGCCACGCAGGCGGGGCAGTATGATCGTTATGTCATGTCAAACGCCTTACAGCAGGCCTTGCAACGTGAGGCGCAATCACTGAGCCATGCCGAGAAACAACGGCTGGGTTTTTATCATGCCTATCATCAAAACAGGGTGGTAAGCCGGATCTGGCTGGACCGTTGGCAGCAGCGTTTCCCTGGTCTGCGTTCCCTGATCGATTTTGTGCGCACGTTGCGCCCGGTGGATGCGATCAACCACACGCTGGATATCGCGGAAACTTTCTTTGATTTCACCGTCGAAAAACACAACAACTATCTGGCGGGAAACAATGGCCTGATGGTGATTCACAACTGCGGTATCGGCTACGAATTTTCCACCCTCCGTCCCAAGGGTGCCTTCGTGGCCGGTGCCGGCGCCTATACCTCCGGGCCGCTGTCGTTCATGGATATCTACGACAAGATGTGCTTCACCGTGTCCTCCGCCGGTGGCCGGCGCGGCGCGCAAATGGCCACCTTCGACGTGGGCCATCCGGACGTCATGGATTTCATCCGCGCCAAGCGCGAAGACGGCCGCCTGCGCCAGTTCAACCTCTCGCTGCTGGTCACCCAGGAATTCATCGAGGCGGTGAAGGCCGATGCCGACTGGCGCCTGGCGTTTCCCGTGAGTGAGCAGGAGATCGAGATCGACAACATCGACGTCAACGACCCCGAGCAGGTGGTGTGGCGCGAATGGCCCACCCACCGCGGCTACGT
>DRKQ01000124.1 GCA_011051685.1 Gammaproteobacteria bacterium | reverse complement strand
CTACATCTACAAACCCAATGTCAACATGGTGGAAGAGATGGCCAACATGATTGCGGCCTCGCGCTCGTACCAGAGCAATGTGGAAGTGGCCAAGACATCCAAACAATTATTGATGCGCACCCTGAGTCTGGGCGAATAAGGCGGAAATGACGATGGCAAATGTGGACAACAATCTGACCTCAGTCCTCGGCGGGCTGGGTCTGGGTGAAAAGTCGGTCAAGCAGAAGGCCCCGGATGAGTTGGGACAGAGTGAATTTCTGGAACTGATGATTGCCCAGCTGAACAACCAGGATCCCATGAAGCCGATGGAGAATGGCGACTTTATCGCTCAGATGGCGCAGTTCAGCGCCGTCACCGGCCTCACCGAGCTGCAGCAGTCCTTCGATGATCTGGCCGTGTCCCTGCAGTCCAACCAGGCGTTGCAGGCATCGTCGCTGGTGGGCCGCACGGTCATGGTGCCCTCGGGCGTCGGTACCCTGCCGCAGGGTGGAACCCTGTCCGGTGTGGTGGATCTGGAATCATCGAGCAGCAATCTGACCATCACCATTCAGGACGCCAGTGGCCAGGTGATGCGCCGCCTGGAACTGGGGCCGCAGCAAACGGGGGATGTGTATTTTAACTGGGACGGCATAACCGATAGTGGTGTGCAGGCCCAGGCAGGGCGTTATTACATCAGTGCCGAGACACAGACCGAAACGGGTAGTGAGGCATTGGAAACCCTGGTGAGCGCCGCCGTTGACAGCGTCACCATGGGCAAGGGCGGACAGACCATGACACTGAATCTGGCCGATGGCAACACCGTCGACCTCGCCAGTGTGCGGTCAATCAAGTAACAGATGAGGAGATAGATCATGCCATTTCGTATTGCATTGAGCGGGCTGAATGCCGCACAGACTGACCTTTCCATCACCGGCAACAACATCGCCAATGCCAGCACTACGGGCTTCAAACGCTCGCGTGCGGAGTTTGCCGATGTCTACGCCGTGGCCTTCGAGGGCATCAGTGACATCGCCACCGGCAACGGCGTCAGTGTCGCTGCCGTGTCGCAGAACTTCACCCAGGGCAATATCGATTTCACCGAGCGTAATCTCGATATCGCGGTACGTGGCCAGGGCATGTTCGTACTCAACGATTCATCCGGCCAGTCATTCACCCGTGCCGGCGCCTTCCATGTCGATCGTGACGGGTTCGTGGTCAATCAGGCGGCGCAGAAGTTGCAGATATTTCCCGCAGTGACCGGCGGCACCTTCAATACCGGTGTACTGACGGACCTGCAATTGTTGACCTCCGACGGCCCGCCCCAGGCGACCTCCTCGATCACTGCTAGCCTTAATCTGAGTTCCTCGGATGTACCGCCGGCAACGGTTCCCTTCGATCCCTTGGACGCCACCAGCTTCAACAGCTCGACCTCCACGGTGATTTATGATTCGCTGGGCACCTCGCACACCTCGACGCTGTATTACGTGAAAACCGCCGTCGACAACCAGTGGGATGCCTACCAATACATCGATGGCAACGTGGTTCCCAGTGGTGGCGCCTCACCCATCACCATGACCTTTAATTCGGACGGCAGTATCAACGGGCCACTGAGCATCAATTACGATGCCGTACCCTCGGGCACCGGCGCCGATCCCATTCAGGTCACCCTCGATTATGCCAACACCACCCAGTACGGCAGCCCCTTTGCCGTCAACGGCCTGTCGCAGAATGGCTTTACCACCGGCCGGCTGAGCGGTATCGATATCGACAGTGAAGGTGTGGTGTTCGCTCGTTTCACCAATGGCCAGGCGACGCCGCTGGGCAAGATCGCCTTGGCGAACTTCCCCAATGTGCAGGGGATGCGGCAGCTGGGTGATACCAACTGGGCGCAGACTTATGAGTCAGGTGATTTATTGTTAGGCGAGGCGAATACCGCCAGCTTCGGACTGGTGCAGTCCGGCGCCCTGGAAACCTCCAATGTCGACATCGCCGCAAGCCTGGTCAACCTGATAACCGCACAACGCAACTATCAGGCTAATGCACAGGTAATCAGCGCGGCCGATACCATTACCCAGACCATTATCAATATCTAGTAGTTGTTAGATAGTAACCAGGAAACGACACATGGATCGCATGCTTTACGTTGCCATGTCAGGCGCCAAGCAGACCGCACTGGCGCAGGCGGTCAATAGTAATAATCTGGCCAATGCCAATACCACGGGTTTTCGTGAAGATCTGGCGGCCTTTCGTAGTATGCCCGTATTTGGTGCGGGTGCACCGACACGGGTCTATGCCATGACTGAGAACCCGGGTGTCAATCTTGAAAGCGGCGCCATTCAGGCCACCGGGCGTGATCTCGACATGGCGGTTCAGGGCAAGGGCTGGATCGCCGTGCAGGCGCCCGATGGGCAGGAGGCCTACACCCGCGCCGGCAATCTGCGCATCGAGTCCGGCGGGCTTCTGGTGACGGGAAGTGGCTACCCGGTGATGGGTAACCGTGGACCGATTGCCATACCGCAGGCGGAATCCATAGAGATCGGTGTCGATGGCACCATCACCATTCGAGGCATTGGCGAGTTTGCCAATTCGCTGACGGTGGTCGATCGCATCAAGCTGGTCAACCCGGATGGCGCAGAGCTGGTGAAAGGCAAGGAAGGCCTGATGCGCTTGAAGGATGGCTTTGAGGCCGATGCCGATGCCTCGGTGCGACTGGCCTCCGGGGCGCTGGAGACCAGCAACGTCAACACGGTGGACGCCATGGTCAATATGATCGCCCTGGCGCGTCAGTATGAGGCGCAGGTGAAAATGATGAAGGCGGCGGGCGAGATGGCCTCCAAGTCCAATGAACTGCTGAGCCTGACCTGAGCCACGCTCTGAAGCAAAAAATCGAGAGGAAGAGACAATGAATTCGGCACTATGGGTAGCAAAAACCGGACTGGATGCACAGCAGACGCGTCTGTCGGTGATTTCCAATAATCTGGCCAACGCCAACACCACCGCCTACAAACGCAGCCGCGCGGTGTTCGAGGACCTGCTGTATCAGAACGTGCGCCAGGTCGGCTCACAGTCCACGGAAAACACCAAGCTGCCCTCCGGCCTGATGCTGGGCACCGGCGTGCGTACCGTGGCG
>DRKQ01000123.1 GCA_011051685.1 Gammaproteobacteria bacterium | reverse complement strand
TCGTACACGAACCCTGATAGATGAAACGCTACCTCATCGCCGGCCTGCTGGTCTGGGTGCCCCTGGGGGTGACCGTGATGGTCATCAACCTGCTGGTGGGCATCATGGACAAGACCCTGCTGTGGCTGCCCGAGCAATACCGGCCAGACACCCTGCTGGGTTTCCACGTGCCGGGTATCGGTGTGGTGCTGTCGGTGATCATCGTGCTGGGCACCGGGGTGATCGTCGCCAACCTGTTCGGCCGCAAGCTGGTGCAACTCTGGGAGCGCATGCTGGCGCGCATACCCCTGGTGCGCACCATTTACGCCAGCGTCAAACAGATCCTCGAGACCGTGTTTTCCTCCGGCCAGTCCTTTCGCAAGGTGTTGCTGGTGGAATACCCGCGCCGCGGCCTGTGGACCCTGGCCTTTCAGTCCAGCACCACCCAGGGTGAGGCACAGGCCAAGACCACTGCAGAGGTGATCAATGTGTTCATTCCCACCACCCCCAATCCCACCTCGGGCTTTTTCATCATGGTGCCCAGGGACGATGTCATCGAGCTGGACATGAGCGTGGACGACGGCCTGAAGATGATCATCTCCGCCGGGGTGATGGTGCCACAGTGGCAGCCGCCGGGTGGCGAAAAGCCCAAGGCGGTAAGTGACGCATCGGTATCTTAGCCACAGAGGTCACAGAGGGTCAGGCGTTTTTTCCTCGGTGAGCTCTGTGACCTCTGTGGCAAGTCTTTTACCGGGTTGGTACCAGAGTGGCAGCGCCGGGGAGCGAAAAGCCCAAGGTGGCCACCGAAGCATCGGTTTCTTAGCCACAGAGGACACAGAGGACACAGAGGACACAGAGGGTCAGGCGTTTTTTCCTCGGTGAGCTCTGTGACCTCTGTGGCAAGTCTTTTACCGGGTTGGTACCAGAGTGGCAGCGCCGGGGAGCGAAAAGCCCAAGGTGGTCACCGACGCATCGGTATCTTAGCCACAGAGATCACCGAGTCCACAGAGGACAGATGCCTGATTCCTCTGTGTCCTCTGTGATCTCTGTGGCAAGTTTTTTACCGGGTTTTCGCCCGTGAAACGGCGTTTCACGGTTGCAAGCAAAGGACCCAATCCGTACCATTCCCGCCTTTCTTTCATTTAAGCCCGTACTCACAGGACAGACCCACCATGCGCAGCCATTATTGCGGCCACATCAACGAATCCCACATCGACGACACCGTCACCCTCTGCGGCTGGGTGCACCGCCGCCGCGACCATGGCGGGGTGATCTTCATCGATCTGCGGGATCGCGAGGGCATCGCCCAGGTGGTGTTCGACCCGGATACCGAAGCGGCCTTCGCGCTGGCGGAAAGTGTGCGCAACGAGTATGTGCTCAAGGTGGTGGGCCGGGTGCGCCAGCGCCCCGAGGGCACCGAGAATCCCGACATGCCCACCGGCAGGGTGGAGGTGCTGGGCAAGGAACTGGAGATCTTCAACCGCGCCGACACCCCGCCGTTCATGCTGGACATCGAGGATGACGAGGTCTCCGAGGAACACCGTCTGCGCTACCGCTATGTGGACCTGCGCCGTCCGGCCATGTTCCAGCGCCTCAAACTGCGTTCCGAGATCGTGCGCGTGCTGCGCAACTCACTGGATGAAAAGGGCTTTCTGGACATCGAGACCCCCATGCTCACCGCTGCCACCCCCGAGGGCGCACGCGACTACCTGGTGCCCAGCCGCACCCATCCCGGCCAGTTCTTTGCCCTGCCCCAGTCACCACAGCTGTTCAAGCAGTTGCTGATGATGTCCGGCATGGACCGTTATTATCAGATCGTGCGCTGCTTCCGCGACGAGGACCTGCGCGCCGACCGCCAGCCCGAGTTCACCCAGCTGGACATCGAGGCCTCGTTCATGGACGAGGAAGAGCTCATGGGGCTGATGGAAGAGATGATGCGCGAACTGTTCGCCCATGTGCTGGAGGAGACCCTGCCCAATCCCTTCCCGCGCATGTCCTACGCCGAGGCCATGGCGCGTTTCGGCTCCGACAAGCCGGACCTGCGCATCCCCCTGGAGCTGGTGGACGTGGCCGACCTGATGCAGGAGGTGGAATTCAAGGTCTTCGCCGGCCCGGCCAAGGACCCCAAGGGCCGCGTAACCGCGTTGCGTTTACCACAAGGCGGCGAGCTGACCCGCAAGGAAATCGACGATTACACCCAATACGTGGGCATCTACGGCGCCAAGGGCCTGGCCTACATCAAGGTCAACGAGCTTGCGAAGGGCCGCGACGGCCTGCAGTCGCCGATCCTCAAATTCCTGCCGGACGCCACCATCGACGGCATCATGCAGCGCACCGGTGCCGAGGACGGCGACCTGGTGTTCTTCGGCGCCGACAAGGCCAATATCGTCAGCGAGGCCCTGGGTGCGCTGCGTGTCAAGCTGGGCCACGATCGCGGCCTGGTGGAGCGCGGCTGGCGGCCGCTGTGGGTGGTGGACTTCCCCATGTTCGAGCACGATGCTTCCGGTACAGAAGGACGTTGGACGGCCCTGCATCACCCCTTCACCGCGCCCAAGGAGGAGCACCTGGAACTGCTGCATTCCGACCCCGGCGCCTGCCTGTCCCGCGCTTACGACATGGTGCTCAACGGCACCGAGGTGGGCGGCGGTTCGCAGCGTATCTACCGCAAGGAGGTGCAGCAGGAGGTGTTCGACAAACTGGGCATCGATGAATACGAAGCACAGACCAAGTTCGGCTTCCTCCTGGACGCCCTGAAATACGGCTGCCCGCCCCACGGTGGCATCGCCTTCGGCCTGGACCGGCTGGTGATGCTGATGACCGGCGCCCCCAGCATCCGCGAGGTGATGGCCTTCCCCAAGACCCAGAGCGCCGCCTGCCTGTTGACCAATGCGCCCTCGGAGGTGAATCCTACCCAACTGCGCGAGCTGGGCATCAAATTGCGCGCCAAGCCCAAGGTGGCTGCGGGTGGGACGGAAGAGGAATAGCTGTAGCTAGAGGGTGGGCACGTGTTTTGTGCCCACGCGCCAATTGGTACATTCCACGTGGGCACAAAACACGTGCTAGATGGCTTAGCCACAGAGCACACAGAGGAACACAGAGAGTCCAGGTTGTGGCAGTTTTCTCTGTGCCCTCTGTGGCCTCTGTGGCAAGCTTTTGACCCGGTTGTACTTCAAATTCAAAGTGATACCATCCTCTCATCGACGTAACGAGAGCCTGACCCATGTCTGCAAATCCCATCGACGTACAACAGTTTACCGCCCTGGCCGAGGACGAGATCCAGGCGCGCATCGCCGCCGCCAAGGCGGCGCTGGGCGAGCGCCTGATCATCCTCGGTCATCATTACCAGCGCGAGGAGACCTTCCGCCATGCCGACGTCAGCGGCGACTCGCTGAAGCTGTCGCGCAGTGCGGCCGATTCAAAGGCCGAGTACATCGTCTTCTGCGGTGTGCATTTCATGGCCGAGGTGGCGGACATCGTCTCCCGCCCGGAGCAGATTTCCATCCTCCCCGATCTGGCCGCTGGCTGTTCCATGGCAGACATGGCCAACCTGGCCAACGTGGAGCGGGCCTGGCGCGAGCTGGCCGAGGTGCTGGAACCGGACGAGCAGGTCACGCCCATGACCTACATCAATTCCGCGGCCGACCTGAAGGCCTTCTGCGGCCGTCACGGCGGCATCGTCTGCACCTCCACCAATGCGCGCAATGTGCTGGAGTGGGCCTTCGAACAGCGGGAGAAGGTGCTGTTTTTCCCCGACCAGCACCTGGGCCGCAACACCGGCTATACCATGGGCATCCCGCTGGAGGAGATGGTGGTGTGGGATTATGACCTGCCCATGGGCGGGCTCACCCCCGAGCAGATCAAAAAGGCCAAGATCATTTTGTGGAAGGGTTTTTGCTCGGTACACCAGTTGTTCAAACCCGAGGACATCGATCGCTTCAGGGCACAGTATCCCGAGGGCAAGGTGATCTCCCACCCCGAGTCCTCCTTCGAGGTGTGCCGGAAATCGGACTACGTGGGTTCCACGGAATACATCATCGCCACGATTCGTGATTCCGCGCCGGGCACCCGCTGGCTGGTGGGCACGGAGCTGAACATGGTCAACCGCCTGCACGAGCAGTACCGGCACGAGGGCAAGAATATCCATTTTATGTCCGACACCGTATGCATGTGTTCCACCATGTACCGCATCAGCCCTTCCAGCCTGTTGTGGACCCTGGAGAACCTGCTGGAAGGCAACGTGGTGAACCGCATTTCGGTGGCGCCGGAGGAGGCGGAGCAGGCCTTGCTGGCCCTCAACCGCATGCTCGACGTTTCCCCCTGAACACTCCCGTGGCGCCCAGCCAGCCGGCCGTCGTTCTCGTTCACGGCATCTGGATGCCGGGGGCGGAGATGTCCTTGTTGGGCCGGCGTTTGAGACATTGCGGCTTCCGGCCATATCCCTTTCACTATCCCAGCGTGCGCTGCGACCTGCGCCACAACGCCCGACGCCTACAGGTCTTCGTGCAAAAGATCGAGACCCCCGAAGTACACTTCGTGGCCCATAGCCTGGGTGGTTTGCTAGTGAGGCAGTTTTTCCATGATTTTCCCCACCAGCGTCCGGGACGGGTTGTCACCCTGGGTACGCCTCACGCCGGCAGTGCCGTGGCCCGGCGCATGGGCCGTAATCCCTTTGGCCAGGCGCTGCTGGGCAAGAGCCTCAAGCACGGCCTGCGCGGCGATGTGCCGGCCTGGGAAGGGTGGCGTCGTGAGCTGGGGGTGATTGCAGGGGATGTGAGCCTGGGAGTGGGGCGGCTGCTGGGTGGTTTGAGCGGGCCCAATGATGGCGCGGTGTCGGTGGCGGAGACCCGTCTGCCGGGGATGACCGATTATCGGCTGTTTCACCTCAATCACGTGGGGCTGTTGTTTTCCCGCGAGGTAGCCCGGGCGGTGTGTCAGTTTCTGCACCACGGACGTTTCGATTGAGGGCTTGGGCGAAAATCCTCCCTCACCGGCAATAAAAACGCCGTCACGGCAATCCGTGACGGCGTTTTTTTATTGAACTGTACTTGGTGCTTTACAACAGCGCTTAACTGAAGGCCTGCCCGGGCTTGGCGCCGGCGGCCTTGAGAATCATCGCCAGCGGACAGAAGCCGGTGAAGGCCGCCTGCAGCATGTTGGCGCCTACGAAGGCGGTGAGCCACAGCCAGTTGACCGAATGCAGTTGTGACAGGGCCAGGCTGGCCAGGATGACGCTGCCCGCAAAGGCCATAACAATCTTGTCAATACTCATGGTTAATTCCTCTGTTCAGTGATTTAACACCCTGCCTCGAACGAGGGTGACATATTCAAATATTAACATATTCTTATTAATATGGTCAATCCGGCGCTGTATCCTACAGGCAATCAGTTGAAGGTTGATTGCGTTCAAAGATTCATCACTGCCTGCCGATAAAAAGAGGTGGCGGCCATGGGTTGGTTGTCAGGCGGCGGTAAACCCGTAACTCGCTGAATTTTGGATGTTATATGAAACCAGACGACAATCAGGGCCAGCCGGTTGGGGAGACTGGAAACGATGTCCCCGCCGGTTCGGCACCGATCGGCCGGGAGCGGCGAGCCTATGAGCGTTTCCCGGTCAATCTGCGCGCCCGGGTCAATTCCGAGGGCAGTGTGGCGCGGGACTGTCTGGTGCGGGATTTCTGTCTGGGGGGCATGTACCTGGCGTTCGAGCCACTGACGGATGAGTCCAAGGTGGCGCATCTGTGCTCACCGGCCAAGGATGAACAGGTCAGTGTGGAGTGCAGTGTGCCAGTGGCCGGCGGTTACAAGACATTGACGTTTAATGCCCATGTGGTGCGCAAGCCCCGAGACGGCCTGGCGTTGCGTTTTCTCAACCCGGATCTGCGCGCCTTGCAGATACTCCTCGACCATGCCACGTCCCTGTGCAAGCAAGAGGATACGGCCACACAATCCTCTCTGAGCTCGGCTCGCTTCAATGGCAAGAGTGCGCAGGAGATCATCCAGTCCTGTGATCACATGGTGAATCGTGCGGCGGCCAGTCTGGTGGCCCGTTTCCATGAAGACGTGGTGGATTATTTATTCGAGGTTTCCAAGACGGCACTGGATATCACGGAACAGAATGCTTACTTCGATGCCCTGAAGGTGCTCAACAATGTCAAAGACCAGCTGCGCAAACAGTTCCTGGAATCGGTAGAGGCTCAGCTTGCCAGCTATTCTCCGGATGTTCCTGCGTTTGTCGACAGTGAAACCAGTACGGCCAATGTCAGTTCCCTGTCCATTGTGGATGACGAGGTGTTCGATGACTGGCTGGCCGACACCGCCACCGTGGACTCCGTGGAGTCTCGCAACAAGGAAGTGCTCACGGAAATCGAAAAACGCCTCAGCCTGTTGTATGACGCTGACATTCGCCGGGTGAACAACCCCTACGGCCCGGCACTGTTTTCGCGCCTGTTTCACGATGCCCTCAAGCCCCTGGATCTGCGTCACAAGGTCAACCTGGCCTGTTACAAGGTATTCCGCAACGTGTTGCTGGAATGTCTGGACAACGTGTACAGCAAGATCAACCAGTACTTCATCGATAACGACGTGATGCCGGTGATCCAGTATTCCACCCCGAAACCGGCTCAAGAAGACCAGGAAGAAGAACAGGAGGAAGCGCAGTCTGCCGCACCTGCTCGAAAAGCCGAACAGGAGGTCGTGCCGGCGAAGGCGGCCGTGGAAGAGGCGCCGGTGTCACAGGCTGCGGATAACCCGACTGCCCAGGCGTCCGATGTTCTGCCTCCCTCCGGCCAGGATCTGTATCAGCTGGTGGGAGAATTGAAAACCTTACAACAACAACTCAGCCAACGACTGGGCAAGGACACTGCCGAGGGTCTGGTTGGGAGAACTATTCCGGTGGCCGCTGTGAATGCCGGAATGGGTCTGGAGGCAGGAGACGGCCAGGCATCGGCGGGTGATGATTTCAGTCGTGAAGAGATTCAGGCGGCCCTGGATCTGGTGGAGCCGGCCCTGCACGACGTGGCGGACACGAACGAAATCCGGGATTTCAAGGCCGAGGTGCTGAAGGTGCTGGGCGCCCGCGCCGGGGCTACGGGCAAGCATCTCGGTGTCCGAGAGAGCCGTATCATCGATGTGGCCAGTAACATCTTCCACTGGATGTCCACCGATATGAAAGTCTCGGAAAAGATCCGCAACTGGATTGCCCAACTGGAATTACCCGTCATCAAGATTGCCGTAGACGACGACGCCCTGTTTACCGATCGTTCCCATCTGGTGCGTCAGGTTATCAACAAGGTGGCCCAACTGGAAATGTTGGTGGATGAATCCGAAAAGATGGATCAGCCTGCGGTAAAAAAGGCTCTGGATTGGATTGTCACCCTGGTTAACGAAGAATTCGATGGCTCCACCGAGGTGTTTGCCCGGGCGCTGCATCAACTGGATATATTGCTCAATGTGCAGGACAAATCCTACAACGCCAATTTGCAAAAACTCGTTGCCCACTTTCAGCAGGAAGAAGAAGCACTTTCAAACAGTGATAAGGTGTGCATTGTTCAGCCGCAAGTCGTCTGGGATGATGTCAGTGAAGAGGAGCAGGCATTGTGGATCAAGCGTGCCGATCGTCTGCAGGAAGGCGATTGGCTGGTATTCGGGGCAGGCACTGACGAAGCCAAGCGTCTGCGCATTGCCTGGAAAGCACAAAAGACCCAGCGCGTGGTGTTGGCCAATGTACTGGGGGTGAAGGAGTGTGTGCTGCATGTGCATGAGCTGGCCAATGATTTACGCACGGGATCCACTGTGGTCCTGGATGGGGTCAACGAACCAGCCATGGATCGGGCGCAATACGCCATGCTGGAAGATCTGCATCAACAATTATTGTTTCAGTCGACCCATGATCAGTTGACTGGCCTGATCAGTCGACGTGAGTTTGAAAATCACCTCAATGATCTGGTTTCACTGGCCAAGGAAAACAAGTCGCGTCATGCCTTGTGTTTTCTCGATCTTGATCAATTCAATATCATCAATAATGCCTGTGGCTATGAAGGTGGCGATCAATTGCTGAAGGAAATATCCGCTTTGCTTGGCGATCAGCTTGAAGACGATTGGATATTGGCGCGGCTGGGTAGTGACGAATTTGGCTTGCTGCTGAAGGATTGTGTGCTGGACGATGCCCTGGATTTTACCGAGGAATTGATGGAGGTGGTGCAGGACTATCGCTTGCAATGGGACAATAAGCGTCTGTCCATCGGTTTCAGCATGGGGCTGGTGCCCATCTCTCATCGCAGCGAGGCGGCCAACGAACTGATGCAGGCCGCGGAATCCAGCTGCGGGGTTGCCAAGGAGATGGGCGGTAATCGCATTCAGTTGTACAACGCCAGCCACAGTGGCCTTTCGCAGCGCCGCAAGGCCATGAAATGGGCGGCGGAGATTGATCGCATTCTGGATGAAGACACCCTGTATTTACGTTGCCAGCGCATCATGCCTATCAATGCCTGCGGTGGGGTGAAAGACCACTACGAAATTCTTTTGGGTGTCTGGGATCTCAATGGCGGCGACATTTCCACGCCGGAATTTATCGAGGCAGCGGAACGCTACAAGCGTATGCCCGACGTGGATCGCTGGGTCATCAAGACCGCCTTTCACTGGATTACACAACACCATCAGTCCCTGGCTGAACGTGTAGATATGTTTTCCATCAATCTTTCCGGGCGATCTCTCAATGATGAGAGTTTTCTGCCCTTCATTCTGGAACAGATCCGGGACTCCGCCGTACCGGTGGAGAAGATCAGTTTTGAAGTTACCGAAACAGCTGGGGTGGCCAATATTTCCGATGCCGTTGACTTTATTCACGCGATCAAGGAAACCGGCTGCCGTTTCTCGCTGGATGATTTCGGAACCGGCATGTCGTCCTATGCTTATCTGAAGAATCTGCCTGTGGACTATCTGAAAATAGACGGGGCTTTTGTCAAGGACATGGTTACTAACCCCAGTGATTATGCTGTGGTTAAATCCATTTGTGAGATTGGTCACTTCATGGGTAAAAAGGTCATCGCCGAATTCGTGGAGAACGAAGAGATTCTTGAGCAGCTCAAGCAGCTGGGTGTAGATTATGCCCAGGGTTATGGTATCGAAAAGCCTTGCACGTTGGCCGACCTCATTGCAGATCAGTGATTCCGTTTGCGGGTGTCTCCGGTTTCAATAGAGGTAATTCAATAAAGAATACCGCGCCATATCCGGATATTGTTTTATAACCGGCGCGTCCATGGTGTAACTTGATGATGTGGTTGATGATGGCCAATCCATGCCCCGTGTTGTGCGGAGATTTTTCTCTTGCCAATTGACCGAACTTTTCAAAGGTATGCGAGATGAAGGAGGCCGGAACCCCAGGGCCTTTATCTCTGACCTCAAGTCGTACCATTTTTCCTCTCTGGCAGATCACTACTTCAACAATGCTGTTGCTGGCACCATGCCGGGCTGCATTGCTTAGCAGGTTGTTGATGGCTTGCTCGAGGCGGCGTTTGTTACCCATCACCATAACCTGTCTGTTGTCACAGGATGTGTTGCTGCTTTCTGGTATTTCTGTGCAGGCATTGCAGTGTAACCGATATTCAACACCAAAACTCTTGGCGTACTCTTGGTTGATGTGAATACAGTTTCTGACAATGTCCGGCAGATTGAGTGGGTGGCTCTCGATTTTTATGTTTCCGTTTTCCAGTCTGCGTAAATCCAGAAGGTCATCGACCAGCAGAATGATGCGATTCGTGTTTTGCAAAGCGGTTTGTGTCAGCTTCCGGGTTTGCTCGGACAGTTGACCGCCAATGCCGCCCAGCACCAGGTTTAGTGAGTTACAGACAGTGCTGAGCGGAATACGCAGTTCATTGCTGATGGTGGAAAGAAACTGGTCGCGAATGTTTTCCGCCTCGGCGCGGCGCCTGTGTGTGCGGGCCATAATTGACAGAAACAGGATGCTGATAATCAGCAATATTGCCATGGTAGCGATAGACTGACTAAGGATCTGTTTTTGAGTTGCACTGAAGAGTGTGGGCAGGTGCAGGTCGATCGCGCTCCAGGTCGTGTCTGGCACTGGTTGATTGGCGAGGATGCGCATCTTTTCTTTATCGTTGAGCCGGTAATCGTCTCGTATCCAGTGATTTCTTGCGCCTTCTGCCGTGACTTCAATCAGATCCATGCCGGCTTCCATGATTAGCAATAATTGATGATTATATGCCTCTATCGCCTGCAAGGTGTTGCCCAGGATGTCGGCGCGAAAGCTGATGAAAAATATACCTTCCCCGTCTCCATACTGGCTCATTACATCGAAGTGATAGGCATCCGCACTGGGGTGGATGCGTGGTCGGTACTCATGCTGTTTTGCAAAGAATGATAAATCCTTCAGGCAGGTTTCACCCACATAGCCATCAAAATCTTCCACTATCGGGTTGCCCGCTGGATCGGCAATGGTAAAGGCGAAGACATTGGGAAAATAGTGTGCGACCTTTTGTCTGAGTTGTTCGTATAATTCGTCACTTTCCGGAGAGTTGGCCAGTTGACGAATCGCTGTTGTTTCATTTTCAACGAAAATGCCGGTCAATCTTTTTTTGTTGCGCATGAATTGGGCGATATTGCTTGCAACCAAGTCCACAGATTCCTTGGCGATGTTGCTGTGCAGTTGCCGCAGTTCATTCATTCGGCTGAGACCTGCCCAGCCCAGAATGACGCCGACCAACAGATTGATAACAATGACAAAAACAAGATGATTGCGCATGATGCTGAATTCTAAGGAGTGCCTAGGCGGCAATGGCTCGTATCTCCTCAGAATAGCGACGCCCCCGGCCCAGGCTTTAGTCTTCGGCGTGATAAGCTGTCACATATTTATTTGAGAATGAGAAAATGAACAAGCCTACTGTTGCAATCTTTGGCACCGGCCTCATGGGTGCACCCCTGGCGGAACGTCTGCTGGATGCCGGCTACAAGGTAGTGGTGTGGAACCGCTCGCCGGAAAAGGCTGCACCCCTGGTGGCCCGGGGCGCCCTGCAGGCAGCGACACCGGCCCAGGCCATCAAGTCCGCAGAGCTGCTGATCACCTGGCTGGCGGACCAGCGGGCCATCCAGGAGGTCCTGTTTCCCGCCGAGCGCGCCAGCCTGCTGGAGGGCAAGACCCTGTTGCAGATGGCCACCATCGGCCCCTCCCACAGCCGTGCCCTGCAGGATGCCGCCATCGCCCACGGCGCCGAGTATCTCGAGGCTCCGGTGCTAGGCAGTATCCCCGAGGCAAGGAAGGGCAGTCTGCTGCTGATGGTGGGTGCCAGCCCGGCGCAATTCGAGCACTATCAGCCCCTGCTCGCGGTGTTCGGCGAGAATCCCCTTCATGTTGGGGCGGTGGGGCAGGCGGCGGCCATGAAACTGGCCTTCAACCAGCTCATTGCCGGACTCACCGCCAGCTTCAGTCTAAGTCTCGGGCTGATCCAGAAGGAGGGTGTGCGTGTGGAACTGTTCATGGATATGCTGCGCGACTCAGCCCTCTATGCCTCCACCTTCGACAAGAAACTGCTGCGCATGCTGGAGCGGGACTATGCCCAGCCCAATTTCCCCACCCGCCATCTGCTGAAAGACACCGACCTGTTCCTCGATGCCGCGGATGAGCACGGCCTCACCGCCGCCTGCCTGCAGGGGGTGCGCGATACCGTGGCTATTGCCCTGGCCAAGGGTCTGGCGGACACGGATTATTCCGCCATCAATGAGGTAATTCACCCGCCACGGGAGGACTAGCGGCCTCCATCTGTGGTTAGGCCATGTGCGTTGCAGTTATTGACAGTCAGCGGGGCGGGGCGTACTACACTGTGGGTAAACCACAGGGGCACTACTGTCCGGCTAAACTCCACATTCGTAGGCGAAATAGATTGTTTTTCACTGCTGTCCCGTAAACCTGCCTTTTGATTTGGCGAAGCTGTTGAAAAAACGGGAAAACAGCGAGCCATGCGGCACTGGAGACATGAATAGCGCTGGTCTTTTTTCGTCATCCCGGCGAAGGCCGGGATCCAGTAACCTGCTGAAATCACTGGATTCCGGCCTTCGCCGGAATGACGAATCTGAAGTTAACGGGACAGCAGTGATTGTTTTTCATGAGTTGTAGCATGATTTGATAATTTGCGACATGAATAGTCGGAAACCTCTACCGTCATTCTGGCGCAGGCCGGAACATAAGCGCGAAGCGCGTTGAACGCCACAGGCGGCCCGAAGGGTGAGCGCAGCGAATAATCCAGTGGTCACCAAAGAACGCCTACTTTTGGTTCAACGACATTCTAGATACCGGCCCGTGCCGGAATGATCGATAACAAAGTGAACGGGACAGCAGCGCGACAGGGTGAATATTGATCATTTATTAAGTGTCCCAATAATAGGTTTAACAGATACCGCTGGACATGCGCCACCTTGGGAATGCCGGAAGAGTAGTGAAGGCAAGCCAATCCTATAGCACTTGTGCAGTGCCAAATCCGTGGGAGCGCCTTTCCAGGCGCGATTCACCCCTGGAAAGGCGCTCCTACACGGGGAGAGTAACGCTGTAGATATTTGAGATGATTAATAGTTGCGCACAGACGAGGTGAATGCGATGACAGACAAGACGGCAGGACGAGACGAGACGGGGGATCTGCGCGCGGATATCGATGCGCTGCGCGCAGACCTGGCAGAGTTGGCGGACAGCTTTACGGCTTTTCTCCAGGCCCAGCAGAAGAATGCCGGTGCCAAGGTGGAGGGCGATGCCGAGGCCGAGGCCGCCACGGCTCCGGCCCCTGAGGACGAAAGCCAGTGGCAGGAATTTCGCCGCAAGCTGGAGGAGACCCGCCAGCACAGCGAGCAGACCCTCGAGGATATCAATGCCGAGGTGGCCGAACATCCGCTGGCCAGCCTCGCGGTGGCCTTTGGTGTGGGCTATCTGGCCGGCAAACTGCTGAAATAGGGGGCCTTATGAAGACCACGATATCGGATCTGGTGATCGCCTTCCTCGACCTGCTGGAGGCCGAGGGCCGCAGCCTGCGCGATGCCACCCTGCGCCTGGGCTGGGGGTTGGCCTTTGTCCTGCTGGCCATGCTCATCGGCCTGGTGGGGGTGGGCTTCTTTCTCTGGGGGGTCTATCAATACACCGCCATCTGGCTCAATCCCCCTGCGGCGGCGCTGCTCATGTCCCTGCTGGCGCTGATCCTGGCTTTCATCGTGGGACGCATGGCCATGGCATGGAACCGCTGAGCAGCGAAGAGGCCCGGCGGCGCTTTCGCGCCGTGCTCGATGGCCGGCACACGCCACGGCGCCGGCTCAGTGTGGCCCAGGCCAAGGCCCGTCTTCGCGAGGTGGACGCCGGTCTGGACATCGGCCCGGTTCTCAGCGCCGTGACCCGGGGGCAATGGCGCTCCGCCGTGCTCTCCCTGCTAGCCTGGTTCAACACCGATGCGGGGCGCGCCTTCATCGCCCCATTGATGCTCAAGCTGCTGCCCCTGGCTATCGGTCTTCTCGATCTGCTGCGCCCTCACAAAAAACGTGTTCACACCCCTGCACAATCCCCCAAGGACAAGGCAGACAGCTGAACCTGTCTCAAAGAGTGAAAGAGCATTTGTCTGGATCATGTGCAAATTAATAGCCTGTTAAGCGGTGCCCCGTCTTGGGGTACAATGCCGGAATTATTATTTGTTTTCGAGGTAGACATGGCAGGACACAGCAAGTGGGCCAACATCAAACATCGCAAGGCGGCCCAGGATGCCAAGCGCGGCAAGATTTTCACCAAGCTGATCCGCGAGATCGTGGTGGCGGCAAAGATGGGCGGCCCGGATCAGGACAGCAATCCCCGCCTGCGGGATGCGGTGAGCAAAGCGCTGGGTGCCAACATGAAAAAGGATACGGTGGAAAATGCCATCAAGCGAGGCGCCGGGGCTGAAGACAGTGAGAATTACGACGAGATTCGCTATGAGGGCTACGGCCCCGCGGGAGTGGCGGTGATGGTGGACTGCCTGACCGACAATCGCAACCGCACCGTCTCCGAGGTGCGCCATGCCTTTAGCAAGTCCGGTGGTAATCTGGGCACCGATGGCTCCGTCGCCTATCTGTTCACCAAGCTGGGAATGATCAGCTACGCCGCCGGGGCGGACGAGGACGCCATCATGGAAGCGGCGCTGGAGGCCGGCGCCGACGACGTGGTGACCAACGACGATGGCAGCATCGACGTAATCACCCCCTGGGAGGAACTGGTGCCGGTGAAGGAGGCGATGATTGCCGCCGGCTTCGAACCTGATAATGCCGAGGTGGTGCAACAGGCCTCCACCTCCGTGGAACTGGAACTGGAGGACGCGGAAAAGGTGATGCGCCTCATCGACATGCTCGAGGACCTGGATGATGTGCAGAGTGTGCACACCAATGCCGACTTCTCCGATGAAGTCATGAAACAACTATCGGCGTAACGGGAATGTTGTTGGAAGAGAAAAGAGAAAAGGGGAAAGAGGAAAGGAGTAGTGCCAGCCTTTTTTATTCGCCTGCGGCTTTTTTCTTTCCCTTTCCCCTTTCCCCTTTCCCCTTTCCCCTGTGGTAATTCTAGGCATCGACCCCGGTTCCCGCTTCACCGGCTTCGGGGTGATCGAGACCGATGGTGCTAAATCAAGTTATGTTACCAGCGGTTTTATCCGCGTCAGCGGCGACAACTGGGCCGAACGTCTCGGAGTGATCTTTGCCGGGGTTAGCGAGCTGGTGCAGACACATCAGCCAGACGAGATGTCCATTGAAAAGGTCTTTATGCATCGCAATGCCGATTCCGCCCTGAAGCTGGGACAGGCCCGCGGCGCGGCCATTTGCGCGGTGATCAGTCACGATGTGCCGGTGCACGAATATACGCCGGCGGAGATCAAACAGTCCGTGGTGGGCAAGGGTAATGCCGCCAAGGAACAGGTGCAGCACATGGTGCGGGTGTTGCTCAGCCTGCCCGGCTGCCCCCAGGCCGATGCCGCCGATGCCCTGGCCGCGGCACTATGCCACGTCAATACCCGGCAACTGGCCGGCGTGTTGCGCACACAACTCAGGAAGGCGAAAAAACCATGATCGGCCGACTGCGCGGCGTCTTGCTGGAAAAACAACCTCCCCAATTATTGTTAGAGGTGGGTGGTGTGGGCTACGAGGTCTCTGCGCCCATGACCACCTTTTATGAACTACCGGAAACCGGTAACGAGATCATCCTGCATACGCATCTTGCGGTGCGTGAAGATGCCCATGTGCTGTACGGCTTTTTACGCGAACAGGACCGGCAGCTGTTTCGCAACCTGATCAAGATCTCCGGCGTAGGCCCCAAGCTAGGATTGGCCATTCTCTCAGGTATGTCCGTCAATGACTTTGTGGCCTGTGTACAGGGTGGGGATTCTGCGACCCTCACCAATTTGCCTGGTGTGGGTAAAAAAACCGCGGAACGCCTGGTAGTGGAGATGAAAGACCGACTCAAGGGTTGGCAGGGTATGACCTTGCCTGCGGAGGGTGTCAAGCAGGTACTAGCGCCCGAGAGTGATGCCATAAAGGACGCCGTCGGAGCGCTGATTGCCCTGGGTTACAAACCGCAGGAGGCCAGCAGGATGGTCTCCAGCCTGGACTGCGAGGGCCTGGCGAGTGAGGAGGTGATTCGCCTGGCCCTGCGTAGTGTTGCACCATAGTGTTGTACCATCACGTAGCCCCGTGTAGCCCACAGTTTGCACCATGGCTATCAAGCCTGAAGGTCTGGCCGGATCAAGGTAAAACGAGAATCGTCAGCGCATACGCGATGTTGCCGGAGGGTATGCGGGGAGATGCGTTTGACACGCTGGAACACCCTTGTTTCTAATACGAGCCAGAGTTATTTTATTCTTAACCTGTCCATCAAATAGATCACCCTGATCTATTTGATGGAGGCTAGCGAAATGCGGGTGCTCCCACACGGGTAAATGATCCTGCAGCAATAATTTTGAGACAATGAATAGTCGACTTTGGTTCTGCCGGGCAAAACAATGTGTTGTTTTGAGGCTAGCACGGTGAGTTGTAGATTGATTTTTGCGAAACTTTCAAGAAGAAAGACAATGATCCATAAGAAAATTTATAGTGGCTATCTGTTCCCGCTGGCAGTTTCCTTTTTGAACATGTCCATGCTGGTGGCTTGTCAGACAACGCAAAGTGTCGGCGTCAGGGATTTCTCCCGAGGTGTCGATATTGCAGTTGGACAAGACGGCGGCAATCCTGCCTATCGTATCTCGGAAAAGATGGGGGCTGCGGGTTCGGGTTATGCCTACTTGCTGGAGAAGACCGATGGCCGCTGGCGCATGATGTATGATTCCTTCGATGCCAAGGCCTTTGCCAAGCCCACGGGTGGTGTTCGTGAGGTGCCGGAAGGTACGGAGGTGTTATGGACCGACGGTCAACGCGTGGTGGTTTATTTCGGCACCGAGCCGCTGAGCTACAGTCGTACGGATGGCTCCTTCGCCTGCCCCAGGGACGACAAGCTGCAAAGCCACCGCGCTTGCCGTAGCCGGTTCAGCAAGCCGAAGGGGCTGCTCGATGGCCTGATCAACAAGGATCAGGTGCGCCCCTTTGTGCTGGATGTTGCCGAGATCAAACAGGCCGTTGCAGATACGGGCATCGTGGCGCGGACCAAAAAGCGCATGGCGGTCGAGCAATAATCAGACTGGGCTCTGTCTTATTGCCCGCGCCTATTGATTGGCATAGTGGCTGGCGATAGCCTCGATCTCCACACGGCTCAGATGTCCCACCATTTTGTACATGGTGGGATTCAGGCGCTCCTTGTTTTTGAAAGCCTGCAGGGCCTTTACCAGATAGGCACGCCGCTGGCCGGCGATGCGGGGTTTGTCCGGGTCGGGTTCTCCACCATTTTTGCCATGGCAGCGATCACATTTTTGCGCCAGGCTTTGAGGTGTTTCAAACATTCTTACCGCAGCCTGTTTTGGCTCTAACCGGGAGTAGTGGTCGGCCAGTATGCGCATGGCCTTTCTGTCCAGTTCGGCCGCAGCACCCTGCATGTCTTCATTCTCACGCGCGCCCTTTTTGTAGGCCTGCAGGGCGGCAATGATGTAATCGGCCTGTTGTCCGGCCAGGCTGGGGGTGGTGGGGGTGGCGCTGTTGCCGTCCTCACCATGACAGCCGGCGCAGCTTTCGGTCAGTTTGGTCTCCACGGGCGCCTTGCCGGTTTTCGTGGCCGGTGTCTGGCTGGCGTAGTACAGGGCCAGCTTTTCGATATCGGTATCACTGAGATAACGGGTGAGCATTTGCATCATGGCGTGTTGGCGCCGGCCCTCTCGGTAGGCGCCAATGGCATGCTGTAAATAGGCCTGGGCCAGGCCGGCAAGACGCGGTACGTCGCGGGTGGTGCTGTTGCCCTTGTCGCCGTGGCAGCCGTTACAGGAGGCAGCCAGTTGCGCGCCGTCGCCCAGGGGATCAAATGTTGCCTTGTCGGTTCGGCTTGATGGCTGCATTGCCAGGTTCATGGGGGTGCGGGTGGCAAAATAAATGGCATTACGGCGGATGGCCTTGTCACTGAGTCCGTGGGCCATATCCGTCATTAATTTGTTCTGGCGTTTGTTGTCACGATAGGCTTGCATGGCCTTGATCAGATAGGCGGCGTTTTGTCCGGCCAGGCTGGGGATGGCCGGGTGGGTGCTGTTGCCGTCTTTTCCGTGACAGCCCAGGCAGCGATGGGCCAGTTTGTCACTGGCCTCACTGGCCTTGAGGCGTTTGCCCAAGGGGGAACGCTGGCGTTTTTGCACAGCGAAATAGGCTGCCAGTTGGCGGATGTCTCGTTCACTGAGACTGAGCTTGAAGTTCTTCATGATGGCGGCGCCCTGGCGCGTGCCCTGCAGGTAACTCTTGAGGGCGGGGATGAAATATTCCGCCTGCAGGCCAGCCAGACTGGGCACCCCCTCCTTGATGCTGTTGCCATCCTTGCCATGACAGCCGGCGCAGGGCCGGGACAGAGCCTTGCCGGCGCGAATGTCGCGGGTCTGTTCAGCGTTTTTTCCCGATGTTGGCTGGGGAGCGGTTTTTTTCCATGGGCTATTCAGCCCGGCGTAATGCCTGGCCAATTGATGGCGTTGAGCGACATCGAGATCAAACACCGCGGCGCGCATCAATTCGTGTTTGCGATCACCGATCAGGTATTCGCGCAGGGCGCGTTCGAGATAGTCGGCATGTTGGCCTGCGATGAAAGGCACGTCCGGATTGTTGCCCACACCATCCTCGCCATGACAACTGTTGCAGCCGGACACCAGGGTGATCTTCTCACTGGCCGGCCTTTCCGGGACCGGGTTCTTCGGCACCGGCGGGGTGCCGGAATCACAGGCGCTCAGGCTGGCGAGCAGCGCGGCAGTGCCAAGCAGGGACAGGATCGATGATGATGACAGGGAAGGCATGACAAGGATTCCTCGGTAAACGACACGGTATGTGGGCATTGTACGACCGAACAGGGCATGGCCGCCATGGCTGTAGTACACTCTGCCCCATGATCGAAACCGACCGTCTCATCGCACCGGCGGCCACCGTCCGCGAGCAGCACGAAGAAGCGCAGGATCGCGCCATCCGCCCCAACACCCTGGCCGATTACGTGGGCCAGCCGGCGGTCAAAGAGCAAATGGAGATCTTCGTTTCCGCCGCCCGGGGACGCAGCGAGGCCCTGGATCACACCCTGATCTTCGGTCCCCCCGGACTGGGCAAGACCACCCTGGCACACATCATCGCCACCGAGATGGGGGTCAGCCTGCGCCACACCTCCGGCCCGGTGCTGGAACGCCCCGGCGACCTGGCGGCCCTGCTCACCAACCTCGAGCCCCACGACGTGCTGTTCGTGGACGAAATCCACCGCCTCTCGCCGGTGGTGGAGGAGGTGCTGTACCCAGCCATGGAGGACTACCAGCTGGATATCATGATCGGTGAGGGTCCGGCGGCACGCTCGGTGAAACTGGACCTGCCGCCGTTTACCCTGGTGGGGGCCACCACCCGCGCCGGCCTGCTCACCTCACCGCTGCGTGACCGCTTTGGCATTGTGCAGCGCCTGGAGTTCTATTCCATGGCCGACCTCGCACATATCGTGCAGCGCGCCGCCGGCATCCTCGGTGTGGCGCTGGACGATGGCGGCGCAGGGGAGATCGCCAGGCGCGCGCGAGGCACGCCACGCATCGCCAACCGCCTGCTGCGCCGGGTGCGTGATTACGCGGAGGTGAAGGCCGACGGCAATATCACCAACGCCGTGGCCGGCCGTGCCCTGGACCTGCTGGATGTGGACGAAAACGGCTTCGATATGCTGGACCGCAAATTGATGTTAGCGGTAATCGAAAAATTCGACGGCGGGCCGGTGGGGGTGGACAACCTGGCCGCCGCCATCGGCGAGGAGCGCGGCACCATCGAGGATGTGTTGGAACCCTATCTCATCCAGCAGGGGTTTTTGATGCGCTCGCCCCGTGGCCGGCTGGCCACCCGCAGTGCCTATCTGCACTTTGGTTTTGCTGCGCCAGCCAGGCCGGAATTGGGTGGGGATTTATTCGAGGACTCGGAACCCGCATAATTTAGTACCGAGGAACGAGGGACGAGTAACTAGGAAAGACGGTTGTTGTGTTTTCCTCGTTACTAGCCCCTAGTCACTAGACACTTTTGCGATGAGGTTGGACGTACTTACAATGGCTGATGATTGTGGCTGAATTTTCCTGGCCGGTGCGGGTCTACTACGAGGACACGGACAGCGGCGGCGTGGTGTATTACGCCAATTACCTGAAATTTATGGAGCGGGCGCGCACAGAGTGGTTGCGGGCGCGGGGGGTGGAACAGGATGTATTGGCGCGAGAGCATGGGCTGATTTTTGCGGTGCGTTCGCTGCAAATGGAGTATCTCAAACCGGCCCGTTTCAACCAGCTGCTTTCAGTGAGTGTGAAGGTAATGGCCTCTGGCAAGGCCAGCTTGAGTTTTGAGCAAACGGTAAACCTGATAACTAACAAGGGGACTGAAGGAGAGGCGAGTGGCGCGTTGTTGTGTCAGGGACAGGTCAAGATCGCCTGCCTCGATGCTGTCACCCTGAAGCCGCGCGCCATGCCCGTCCACGTCCGAGAGGAGATTTTGCGTGACAGCTGATTTATCCATTCTTTCACTCATCACCAACGCCAGCGTGCTGGTGCAACTGGTGCTGCTGCTGCTGCTCATTGCCTCGCTGTTTTCCTGGAATGTCATTTTCCAGAAGCGGCGCATGCTGGCCAATGCCCGTGTCGAGGCCGAAGAATTTGAGGAAAAGTTCTGGTCCGGCGGCGACCTGTCCAACCTCTACAACCAGGTGACCTCCGGGCGTCATGGCAGTTCGGGCCTGGCGGTGATCTTCGAGGCCGGGTTCAAGGAATTTGCCCGTCTGCGCAAGCAGGAGGGTGTCGACCCGAGAACCGTGCTGGAAGGTGCGCAGCGGGCCATGCGTGTGGCCCTGTCGCGGGAAACCGACAAGTTGGAATTGCACCTGCCCTTTCTTGCCACCGTGGGTTCCACCAGTCCCTACGTGGGCCTGTTCGGCACGGTGTGGGGTATCATGAATTCCTTCCGCGCCCTGGGCAACGTCAAACAGGCCACCATTGCCATGGTAGCGCCGGGCATTGCCGAGGCCCTGGTGGCTACCGCCATGGGTCTGTTCGCGGCGATCCCGGCGGTGATCGGTTACAACCGTTTCAACACCGAGCTTGAACGGTTGATCAATCGTTACGAAACCTTCTCTGAGGAATTCGCCAGTATCCTGCAGCGGCAGGCGCACAAATAAATGACTGCACAGATCAAAAAGGTGCGTCGCAAGCCCATGTCGGAGATCAACGTGGTGCCCTACATCGACGTTATGCTGGTGTTGCTGGTGATCTTTATGATCACCGCACCGTTGCTGACGGCAGGGGTGGCGGTGGAGTTGCCACAGGCGGAGGCCGAACCCATGGCCGGAGAAAGTGACGAGCCACTGGTAGTTACCGTTACTGCGAAGGGTGAATACTACCTCAGCGTGGGTGACAAGCCTGACGAACCTATTGATCACCAGACCCTGGTTACCAAGGTGGCGGCGGTGCTGCGCCACCGGCCCAAGACGCCCATTATGGTGCGCGGCGATACCCATGTGGAATATGGCAAGGTGGTGGTGGCTATGGCGCTATTGCAAAAGGCCGGGGCACCCAGTGTCGGGCTGATCACCGAAACGCCCGAAGATACCAAGTAGCAAATAATAAAAACAGTGCGAGCCTTACTCAAAGAAATCCTGCAGAACCCCCGCGCCATGGTCTATGCCATTCTGGTACATGTGGTGCTTGGTGCGGTGTTGTTCGTCAGCCTGGAGTGGAACGATGTGCCCACCCCGGCGCAACAGAAAGTGGATATCGTCAAGGCCGTGGCAGTGGATGAGAAAAAGATCCTTGCCGAAGTGGAGAAGCTGAAAAAGGCCGAGCAGAAGAAGAAAAAGAAGGAACTGGCCAAACAGCGCAGGCTGGAACAAAAGGCCCGCGAGCTGAAAAAAAAGCGTCAGCGTGAGGAAAAACGTCTGGCCAAGCTGCGCAAGGAACGCGAGGCGGAGAAGAAACGCCAGAAAAAACTGCAAAAGCAGCGCAAGGCCGAGGAAAAGCGCATTGCCGCCGAGCGGGCAAGGAAGAAAAAAGAAATGGAACGCCTGGCGGCCGAGAAAAAGGCCCTGGAGCAAAAGCGTCTTGCCGAGGAGAAACGCTTGGCGGATGTGGCCGCCAAACGTAAACTGCTGGAGGAAAAACGCCGGCGGGATGCGGAGGCCGCGGCGCGTCGCGCGGAGTTGGAGGCCGAGCACCAACGCCTGCAGGCCGCGGAACAAAAACGCCTGTCGTCCCTGCGAGGGCAATATATCGCCGATATCCAGAACAAGGTGGAGCGTAACTGGATTCGTCCGCCCAGCGCCAGGCAGGGGCTGTCCTGCAAGGTGGTGGTGCAGCAGATTCCCGGGGGTGAAGTGATCAATGTCACGGTGACCCAGTGCCTTGGTGACGAGGTGTTTCGTCGTTCGGTGGAAACAGCGGTGTACAAGGCCTCGCCTTTGCCCCGGCCGCCCGACCCGGCCTTGTTTGATCGGGAGATTGTCTTTACCTTTAAACCCAAGTCCTGAATGTCGTTTCCGGACACGGGGTCACGGATGTCAATATTGTTGAGTGAATGAATAAGATGAACGTTTTAACGGCCCGGTTATTGGGCTTCTATTTATTGTTGGTAGCGGGCAGTGCGCAGGCGGTGTTGAATATTGAGATCACCGAGGGTGTGGAAGGCGCCATGCCCATTGCCGTGGTGCCTTTTGGCTGGCAGGTGCCACCGCAAAACCCGCAGATGCCCAAGTCCCTGGCACCGCCCAGCAAACCGCCCGTCGATGTGGCGGCCATCATCAGCGCAGATCTGCGTCACACCGGTCGTTTTGAGCCTCTGCCGCCCAAGGATATGCTGGCCCGGCCTCACGCCGATTCTTCCATCAATTTTTCCAACTGGCGTATTTTCCAGAGCGAAAACCTGGTGGTGGGCACTCTGCAATATGTGGGTGCCAACCGTTACAAGATCCGTTTTCGCCTGTTTGATGTCTTCAAAGGCAAGCAACTGGAAGGTTACAGCCTGTCCGCCAGTGGGAATAATCTGCGCCGCGCCGCCCATCAGGTCAGTGATATCATTTATGAAAAACTCACTGGTGAACGTGGGGCATTCACCACCAGTGTGGCCTACGTCACGGTTGCGGGGGAGGGTAATCTGCGACGCTATGCCCTGTGGGTGGCCGATGCCGATGGCTACGGCCCGCAATCCATGCTGCGTTCTCGTGAGCCCATCCTCTCGCCGGCCTGGTCACCAGACGGAACCCGCATTGCCTATGCGTCGTTGGAGGACAATGGGCATCAGGTGGTGTTTGTGCAGGATGTAGCCACCGGGCGACGGGACAAGATTGCTGCGTACAAGGGCCTCAATGGCGCCCCTTCTTGGTCGCCGGATGGAAAATCACTGGCGCTAACACTCTCCAAGGATGGCAACCCTGAGATATATGTCATAGACTTGGCAACCAAACAGCGACGGCGTTTGACCCGCCACTGGGCCATCGACACCGAGCCCGCCTGGACGCCGGACGGCAAGACCATTATTTTTACCTCGGATCGGGGCGGAAGACCGCAGTTGTACAAGGTGCCATCGCGGGGCGGCAAGGCCTCCCGTTTGACCTTCGAGGGCAGATACAATGCCAAGGCCTCGGTGTCGCGTGATGGTAAAAAGGTTGCCATGGTGCACCGCACCGATGGCAATTATCGGGTTGCGGTCATGGATCTGGAGACCGGCAACCTGCGGGTGCTCACAGACGGTACGCTGGACGAGTCTCCCAGTTTTGCGCCCAATGGCAGCATGATTATATACGCGACTACGGTGGGCCGGCGGGGCATCTTGAAGGCGGTTTCCGTGGATGGCAGCATCCATCAGCGGCTGACGGTGCCGGAAGGGGATGTGCGAGAGCCATCATGGTCGCCTTTTGCACCATAGGTTCTAAACAATATTTAAAAAAATAGTTTAAAAAAAGAGTTTTTACACAAGCTTATTATTCACCGGGTTCGCTGAATCCAACACACGGCTTTATTTTTTCGACCACTAACACTGATCAATTCGAGGGAGTCAATTATGAAATTCTGGACCAAGACTGTGCTTGCAATGTTACCCGCACTGATGCTGCTGGGCTGCGGCACTTCTGGTGAGGTGGAAGAGGCCACAGACACGGGTGTGAGTTCCTCTTCGACGGCCAGCGATTCCGGTTCTTCGGCCACCACCAGCGGCGTTGGCGCCAGTGGCGGCGCCAAGGGTGAAAGCATGGGGGCCACGGACGCCGGTACGGCTTTCAGTGGCGACCCTCTGGATGATCCTAACAGCCTGCTGGCCAAGCGCGTCGTCTATTTCGACTTTGACAAGAGTGACATCAAAGGTGAATTCCGCGACATTATTCAGGCCCATGCCGAATACCTGGCCAATCATCCCAATGTCAGCGTGACCATCGAGGGGCATGCCGATGAGCGCGGCACCCGTGAATACAACATGGCCCTGGGTGAACGCCGCGCCAATGCAGTCAAGCGCATGTTGACCCTGCAGGGCGCTTCCGCCAGCCAGATCCGGGTCATCAGCTACGGCGAAGAACGCCCGGCGGCCCTGGGACACAACGAAGAGGCCTGGGCGCTGAATCGTCGTGCTGAATTCATTTACAATCGATAAGCGCTGCAACGGGTTGGCGATGGATTGAAGATTGAAGACAGGTATCACGTGAGTTTGGCTCCCAGAGGGTTTAAAAGTGGATTTGCAGGCATGGCGCTGGTCGTTCTGGCCGCGCCATGTTTTGTTTCCGACGCCCAGGCGCGCGCCCCCGCCCCGGTGATCGAGGCCTCGGGTGAACTGCCTGACGCCAAGGTCGGCAGCCTGGAAAAACGCATTCAGCGTCTGGAGCGCCTGCTGGAGAACCAGACCTTGGTGGATCTCGTGACCCGCGTCGACACCCTGCAAAATGCCGTTTCGGAACTGGAGGGGCAGCTCGAGGAGCAGGGTCATGCCATGGAGCAGCTGAAAAAGCGCCAGCGCGACCTGTACCTGGATATCGATCGCCGCCTGCGGGCACTGGAAGAGGCGAGTCGCAGCCTGCCCGTTGCCCCGTCCGGCGCTGCCGCCGGGGGCGGCTCGGTGTTTGCCGGTGCAAGCCCGGGCAGCATGGCAGGTGATGGATTGGCCAATGGCACTCCGGCATCCAGCACGGCAAATACCGCCCCAGCTGCTGATACGCAAGAAGAACGCATCGCTTATGAGCGCGCTTTCAACCTGCTCAAGGAAGGCCGTTACGATCTGGCGGTGGCCGCCTTCAAGGCCTTCGTGCAAAGCTACCCGCGGGGACGGTTTACCGACAACGCCCAGTACTGGCTGGGGGAGGCCAATTATGTTCAGCGCCATTTCAAGGTGGCCCTGCACGAATTCGAGAAAGTGGTGAAAGACTTTCCCAACAGCCCCAAACGCGCCGATGCCCTGTTGAAGATGGGCTACACCTACCAGGAACTGGGTGACAACGACAAGGCCAGGCGGTCACTCAATGAGGTGGTGATGAATTACCCCAACACCACCGCCGCCCGTCTGGCGCAAAAGCGCTTGCAGGAGCTGAAGCAGTTCCCCTAAATCCTCTCCTCGACGGGTGCCCGTCAGCAGCAATCTCCTTCATTCATTTCAATCAACAAGATTCCGATCAACACGCAGACAAACAACACAGAGTGTCATGACCGCTGATACGGCCCTTTCTTCACAAGACAACGCCGGTCATGCCGGTCAGCTGCGCATCAGCGAGATCTTTCTGTCCCTGCAGGGCGAGTCACGTAGCGTGGGATTCCCCACGGTATTCATCCGCTTGACTGGCTGTCCCCTGCGCTGTGGTTATTGCGACACCCGCTATGCCTTCCAGGGTGGGCAGTGGATGAGCCTGGAAAACATTCTCACCTTGACCACTGACTATGACACTCAACATGTCACGGTCACGGGGGGTGAGCCCCTCGCACAGCGCGCCTGTATCGAGCTGCTCAGTCGGCTCTGTGATGCAGGCCACAGCGTTTCCCTGGAAACCAGCGGGGCGCTGGATGTCTCCGCCGTGGATCCGCGGGTGGTGAAGGTGCTGGACATCAAGACCCCGGGTTCCGGCGAGGTGGCGAGGAACCACTGGGCCAACCTCGATTGGCTGTCTCCCCGGGATCAGGTCAAGTTCGTCCTCTGCCATCGCGAGGATTATGACTGGGCGAGGGAGATCCTAACAAAGTATGAATTGCCGGCGCGCTGCGAGGTGTTGTTTTCCCCCAGTTTTGGCCAGCTGCAACCCCGCAGCCTGGCGGAATGGATCCTCGAGGATCGGCTGGAGGTGCGTTTTCAATTACAGCTGCACAAGCTCCTGTGGGGCGAGGAGGAGGGCCGGTGAACGAGGGAGAGGCGCAGCAAAGGGCCGTGGTGCTGGTCTCCGGCGGGCTGGATTCGGCCACCGCCCTGGCCATGGCCCGGGATGCCGGCTACCACTGTTACGCCCTGAGTTTCGACTACGGCCAGCGCCATCGCTCGGAACTGCAGGCCGCCGCCGCGGTGGTCCGATCCCAGGGGGTGGCGGAGCATCGGCTGATCAAGCTGGATCTGCGCGCCATCGGCGGCTCCGCCCTCACCGACGACGCCATCGCCGTGCCCCAGGCCCCCGGCGAAGGCATCCCCGTGACCTACGTGCCGGCGCGCAACACCCTGTTCCTGTCCTATGCCCTGGCCTGGGCGGAGGTGCTGGATGCCCGGCACATCTTCATCGGCGTCAACGCGGTGGACTACTCGGGCTACCCGGATTGCCGCCCCGAATACATCGCCGCCTTCGAGGCCATGGCCCGGCTGGCCACCAAGGCCGGTGTGGAGGGCCACGGCGTGCGCATCCACACGCCGCTGATCCATCTGAGCAAGGCGCAGATCATCCAGCAGGGCCTGGCCCTGGGGGTGGATTACGCGGCCACCATTTCCTGTTATGCCGCGGATGAGGAAGGCCGCGCCTGCGGGCGTTGTGATTCCTGCCGGCTGCGCGCCGCGGGCTTTGCCGCGGCCGGGGTGGCGGATCCCACACGCTACCAGCCGGGGACATGAGCAAGCCAAGCCCGGCGCGGATGATCGTGCTGTTCACCGACTTCGGTGGCGGCGGCCCCTACGTGGGGCAGATGCAGGCCGTGCTCGCCGCACAGGCGCCGGGGGCGCCGCGCATCGACCTGTTGCACGAGGCGCCGCGCTTCAATCCCCGCGCCGCCGCCCATCTGCTGGCGGCCTGTCTGCCCGCCTTCCCCGAGGACTGTGTGCTGCTCGGCGTGGTGGATCCCGGCGTCGGTGACGCACGGCGCGCACCCATCGCCGTGCAGGTGGGCGGGCGCTGGTGCGTGGGGCCGGACAATGGCCTGTTCGAGGTGTTCGCCGCCCGCGCCTGCGCCGCCGGGGAGAGGGTGTCCTGCTGGGAGATCACCTGGCGACCAGCGAATCTGTCCAACAGTTTTCACGGCCGTGACCTGTTCGCCCCGGTGGCCGCCCGCCTGGCGCGGGGCGAGGCGCCGCCGGGAGAGCCGCGGGACTGGCGATTGCCGGCCGACACCGACCTGGCCGAGGTGATCTTCATCGACCATTACGGCAATGCCGTCACCGGGCTGCGCGCCAGCGGGCTGGCCACCGACGCCGGCCTGCAGGTAGGCGACCAGCGCCTGCCCCGTGCGCGCACCTTTTCCTCGGTCGCCGTGGGCCAGGCCTTTTGTTATGAGAACGCCAATGGCCTCCTGGAGATCGCCGTCAACCAGGGCAGTGCGGTTGCCCAACTGGGTCTGGCCATTGGCCAGCCTGTCACGGTCTGTTAATGCCCATGAGCCTTTCGACAGGCCGGTCTGTTACCATGGGCGTTCGGAAAAGGTAAGGAATGAAGACACCATGATGGATACCGTGGCCCCGGAGAACAATCGCGCGTTTTTGATCTTTCTGTTGTTCACTGCGCTGATCAGCGGCGCCCTGGTGATGGTCATCGAGGTGCTGGGCTCCCGGGTGGTGGGGCCGTTCTTCGGCGTCAGCCTGTTCGTCTGGACCTCGCTGATCACCGTCACCCTGCTGGCCCTGGCCGGGGGCTACGCCCTGGGCGGCCTGCTCTCGGATCGCTTTGAACGCCCGGCGATGCTGTTTGGCATCATTTTTCTCGCCGGCCTGCTGACCCTGCTGATCCCCATTCTCAAGGGCCCGGTGCTCAAGGCCTGTCTGCCCCTGGGGCTGCGTGGCGGCGCCTTCGCCAGCACCCTGATCCTGTTCGGTCCGGTGCTGTTGTTGCTGGGTTGCGTGTCGCCCTACCTGGTGAAGCTTACCGCCTCCAAGCTGAAGAACATTGGTCGCGTGGTGGGCAATCTCTATGCCCTGTCCACCATCGGCAGCACCGCGGGCACGGTGCTCACCGGTTTCGTGCTCATCGCCTATTTGAGCGTGGACCAGATCTTCGCCCTCACCGGTGGCCTGCTGATGGCGCTGTCGGCGCTGTATTTCGTGGTGTTTCAGCGACAATGGGTCGCCGCGCTCGGCCTGGTTCTGCCCTTTCTGTTGTATCAGCCGGAGGCGCCCGTGGTGCGCAACATGGCCGACGGCACCCGGGTAGAGCTGGTGCATCGCGTGGACAATTATTACGGTGACATCAAGGTGGTGGACTACAGCTTCGGCGCCAAACGCCACCGCGAGATGATCATCGACGGCATGATCCAGGGCGGCATCGACCTGGCAGACAATCAGTCCATCTATGAATACAATTATTTCATTCAGTTCCTTTCCTATATGCTGGCGCCACAGGGAAAGCGTTGTCTGGTGATCGGCCTGGGACTGGGGGCAGTGCCCACCTGGTATGAAAATCAGGGTATCCAGTGTGATGTGGTGGATATCAACCCGGCGGTGGTGGATATCGCGCGGGACTATTTCGGGTTTCAGAACTCCGGGGATTTGTTTATCGAGGATGCCCGTTATTTTCTCAACAGTACGCAGCGCCGGTATGACTATATCGTGTTAGATGTGTTCAATGGTGATGTCACCCCCGGCCACTTGCTGAGCGTGGAAGCGCTGTCGTTGATGCGCGATCGCCTGACCCCGGGCGGGGTGTTGGCGGTGAATCTCATCGGCAGCCTGCGCCGGGAAACCTACATGACCGCCTCGGTGGTGAAGACCCTGGATACGGCGTTTGACACAGTGGATGTGTTCCCGGCCTTCGATCAGCGGCAATCGGAGATCGGTATCGGCAATATTATCCTCATGGCTTATCAGGGGCCGCAGCGTTCCCTGCAGGTGGATCATCAGCGTTTTCAAACCCACCCCAGTGTGCGCCGCACTGTATTCGGCAACCTGGGTAGGCGCTTCGAGTTTCCGCCGGGCACGCCCGCCATCGTGCTTACCGACGATTACAATCCCATCGACTTTTTCGACGGCTGGCTGCGCGAGACGGTGCGCAAGATGATCCTGCAGACCACGGACTGGGATATCCTCATCAGCTAGGCATGATTTCCCGTGCCACTCTAAACTTGCCCGCCCTTTTGCCGATGCTGTGGGCATGAGCGAAAAAGCCCCCCGCCGACCCGTACTGCTGGTGATCCTCGATGGCTTCGGGGTCAACCCCGGCAACCTGCACAATGCCGTGGCCCTGGCCAAAACACCGCGCCTCGACCACCATTTCGCCCACCACCCGCACACCCTCTTGCAGGCCTCCGGCGCCGCGGTGGGCCTGCCCGACGGACAGATGGGCAATTCCGAGGTGGGACATCTCACCATGGGCTGCGGTGCCATCGTCAAGCAGGACCTGGTGCGCATCGACGAGGCCATCAGCGACGCCAGTTTCTTCGACAACCCGGCGCTGCTGGCCGCGGTGGAAACCGCCCGCAACGGCGAGCGTCCCCTGCATCTGGCCGGGCTGGTCTCCGACGGCGGGGTGCACAGCAATATCTCCCATGTCCTGGCCCTGGTGGAATTGTGCCGGCGCAACGGCGTGCGTCCGGTTCTGCACATGTTCACCGATGGCCGCGACACCCCGCCCCGCTCCGCGCTGCGCTACCTGCACAAGGTGGAGCCGGCCCTGCAGGCTGCCGGCGGGCGCATCGCCACGGTGGGCGGGCGTTATTACGCCATGGATCGCGACAACCGCTGGGAACGCACCGAACGGGCCTGGCGGGCCATGGCCTGCGCCCAGGGTGAGCAGGCCGACAGCGCCGGGGCCGCCATCGAGGCCGCCTACGCCGAGGGCATCAACGACGAATTCATTCCCCCCACGGTGATCGCCGGCGGCGAGCCCACCCAGTGGGGGGATGCCCTGGTGTTCTTCAATTTCCGCAAGGACCGGGCACGACAACTCACCTCGGCCCTGTACCGTGCCGATTTCGACCATTTCGACCGTGGCGATTTCAGCCCCCTCAACGTCACCTGCATGACCGAATACGACGAATGGTTTCACCTGCCCTTCGCCTTCAAGCAGGACCGGCCGCGCACCACCCTGGCGGAAGTGGTGAGCCGCGCCGGGCTGCGCCAGTTCCATTGCGCGGAAACGGAGAAATACGCCCACGTCACCTATTTTCTCAACGGCGGCCGCGGCGACGCCTTTGCCGGGGAGGAGCGGGGCATCATCGCTTCCCCCAAGGTGGCCACCTACGACCTGCAACCGGAGATGAGCGCCGCCCAGGTGGCCGACGCGGTGCTCGAGGCCATGGCCAGTGAGGACTACGCCTTCATCGTGGTGAACTTCGCCAATGGCGACATGGTGGGCCATACCGGTATCACCGAGGCGGCGGTGAGTGCCGTGGAGGCCCTGGATCGGGAAGTGGGGCGGCTGCTGGATGCCGCCAGTGCCGGAGACTGGTCCGTGGTGCTCACCGCGGATCATGGCAACTGCGAGGAAATGGTGGACCCCCTCACCGGCGAGGCGCAGACCCAGCACACGGTCTATCCCGTGCCCTGCCTGATCCTGGACGAAACCGCCTGGGAGCTGACCATTGGCGCCGGCCTCAGCGCCATTGCCCCCACCGTGCTACACCTGCTGGGCCTGCCCGTGCCCGATGCCATGAGTGGCCGCTCACTGTTGCTCAAGCCCATTTCCCGCTAAACCTTCCACTAAACCCTCCGCGAAACCATCTTTGCCCGCATAGCGTTGCGCTTGTGCGTGTATTCACATCAAGGCAAAACGAAATTTGGTTACAATTGGGGCGATATCGCGGATTGGGCCTTGCGCCCTCAACATGCAGGAGGCAGAACGATGCAAAAATATTTTCAGGAAATGTGCCGGCTTATTGTCCTGGGTCTGATGCTGTGGCCCTTTGTGGTCATGGCCAGCCACACGCTGAATCCCGGTTGCGCCAACGTGGTGCTGGATCCCAGTGGCCTTGGCGGCAGCACGGAAACCTTTGACGGTTGCCTGTTGGTTGGCGCGGGCAGTCCCTCCGTGGGGGTGATTCTCATGCACGGGCGCACATCGTCCCCGGACGGGCCAGTGGTCAACGAGCTGCGCAACAGCCTCAATGCGGCGGGGTACACCACCCTGTCCATTGAAAATCCCTCCTCCGACCCGACAGACGATACGGCACGCGAGTTTGCGGACTATCTTGCGGACGCCCAAAGCGCCTCTCCCTACGCCTTCCCCGAAGCCTATGCCCGGGTGCAGGCGGCCATCAATCATTTGCAGGGGCTGGGAGTGAGCCAGGTGGTGCTGGCGGGCTTCAGCATGGGTTCACGGTTTGCCACCGCCGCTGCGGCGCGCATCGCCTCGCCCAGCCTGCCCATCATCGGCCTGATCGGTGTGGGCATGTACAACACCAGCGGGGTGGATCCCCTAGATCATGATTCAACCCTGAAAGAAACGGGAATGCCGGTGCTGGACATCTTCGGGGATGATGACACCGATGCCGAGAGCGGCCGGCTGGGACGGGTGAGCAGCTACAGCATCAGTGGTGGCAGCTCCTACACCCAGGTCATGATGGACTGCGCTGCCGGCCTGAGCACCAATGATTGTCACAAGCTGGTGGGTTACAAGGGAGGCAACGACCAGCCCCTGGAAACCGTGGTCAACGACTGGATGGCCTGCAATGCCCCTCTAGGCGTCGCGGATTGCAGCAATGTCTTCGACCTCACCTGGGATGGCACCCTGCTGGGCCCGGTGGCTACAGTGGGGGGCGGCGGCACCACGGATGGCGGCAGCACGAACGGTGGTGGGGGAGGAGGCGGCAGCCTGGGGAGTGTTTTGTTGCTCTGCCTGGGCTTGCTGTGGGTGTTCAGTGGAAAAGAACCATTATCTTCAATAAAGATAACGAAATAGAAACAAATAAGTTCCAGTAACATCCAGTCTGAGATACAGTGAACTCACTTCCAAGCCTTGCCAGACAAGCCCTACCCCCTGACTTGTCAGCAACCTTGAAATGCCCAGCCGCTACTTCCCCCTGGTAGCGGTTTTTTTTTGCCTGTCAAGCGGCCAGACCCGGAATGCGTGGATCGTAGTCAATTGCTTGAAAAGGCAGTCAATGCCAGACATCAGAAAAAGAATTTATTCGTACATAAGCTCTTTATTTATATAATAAAAAAGGATTGATATATAAAAAAATATCATTTCCTGTGAGAAGGGACGCTTGCTACAGTAGCACCACTTCCAAACAAACCCCCTATTTGTTTGAACCCAACCGCGCTGCCCCCCTTGGCTCCGCGGTTTTTTTTGCCTGTAATGTGGAAAGGCTTCTATTTCTGGTTATGCTGCGAAGATGCCTTGCTATCCAGCAATTCCGTGATCACCCGGGCAATGGCTTCCCGCTGTAGCCTGGGGAGTTTCATCCAGGCCAGGCCCAAATCGAAGGCCTCCTTGCTGAGTTTGCCGCTGCCCGTGGCGGGCGGGGTCTTGCCAGGTCCACGGGGGTTGTTACCCTTGTGATAGGGTTCCCCCTGGCCAGAGAGCAGCCAGTTGGAGCGGGTCTGGGTGAGATCCGAGAGCTTTACCAGCGCCGAGGTGCGGGGAAAGGCGTCGCCGCTCAGCCAGTCATTGACGTCTTCTGCGGGCACTTCAAGCAATTCCGATAGGCGGCTGCGGCGTCCCGCTCCCAGTGCGGGAAACTGGATATTGTCCAGCGCGTCGTTGAGTCGTTGGGCGAAACGCTTGCGCTCGGAGGAGGTACTGGTTTTTTTCGTGGACATCATCAACCTCGGTATACGGTGGTTCGGCGCTGCGTAGGGTAATTCTTTGGCATCTGTTGTCAACCGATTGGCCGGTGATGCGTTAAACAGGGCAAGGATTTGACAGACTGGGGACTTTTCCACATGCCCACTGGACAAAGCGGCCCCGGGCTGGCCAGAATCGAGCACACAGGATACACCGCATGCAGGAGAACAGCGCTGGACAATTCGGCCGCATTGGATCACTTCCTCGCCAGCGTGGAGCGGCGGGCCTATCGCCTGGCGTTGATCGCCACCAGCAATCACGAGGACGCGCTGGATATCGTGCAGGACGCCATGCTGCGCCTGGCCCGGCGCTACGCCGACCGCGATGCCGAGGAGTGGGGGCCGCTGTTTCAGCGCATCACCCAGAGCGTGATCCGCGACTGGTACCGGCGCAATGCGGTGCGCAACCGCTTCCGCCAGTGGCTGGGCGGCAAGCCGGCCCAGGATGGCGAGGCGGAGCCGGGGGAGGATCCCCTCGAGGCCCGCGTGGCCAGCGCCGATCCCGAGCCCGGCGTGCAGCTGCAGCAGCAACAGGCCATGGCCCAGCTGGATGCCGCCCTGCACAGATTGCCGCTGCGCCAGCAACAGGTGTTTTTGCTGCGCCAGTGGGAAGGGCTCAGTGTGCGTGACACCGCCCAGGCCATGGGCTGCGGTGAAGGCAGCGTGAAGACCCATTTTTCCCGCGCCCTCAAGGCGCTGCGGGCGGAGTTGCAGGATTACTGGCAGATGAACGAACAGCAGGAGATACGGTAGTGAGCAAGCCGGAACACAAAGACCCGTTTTTGCAGCAGGTGCAGGCCACCCTGGAGCGCTCGGCGCAGACCCTGGACGATGCCACCCTGCGCGAGCTGCGCCAGGCGCGTTACACCGCACTTGAGGCCCGCCAGCGGCGTCCGGCCTGGCTGCTGCCCATGGGTGGCCTGGCCGCCGCGGCCACGGTGGCGGTGTTCAGCGTGTCGTTATGGCTGGCCGCGCCTCAGCCGGGCGTCAACGAGCAATTGCCGCTGGAAGACCTGGCCCTGCTGGAGGACAGCGAATCACTGGAGTTTTACGAGGACCTGGATTTCTATTTATGGTTAGACGATGAGCAGCAAGATGCGGGATGATCGCTTTCGCCGCCTGCTGATGGTCTGCGCATTGTGCGCACCGGCAGTGATACTCGCCGAGGATGCCCCCAGCCTGGAACTGCTGGAATTTCTCGGCGAGTGGGAGACCGGCGACGGTGAATGGCAGGACCCCCTGGAATTCATGCAGGAACTGGCGGCGCTGGATGCGGCGGCGCAAAACGTCAAGGTCAAGCAAGCAGAAGCCAATGAGGATGAGCAGGATGAACAAGACGTACAGTAAACAATGCAAGAGCAGCGCCTGGCTGCTGGTTGGCCTGTTGCTGCTGGCCGGCCCGCTGCTGGCGCAGGCCGACGACGCGCCGCCATCCTCCCGGGGTATCGGTCAGGGCATCGCCTGGCAAAGCCTGAGCCGTGACGAACAAGCGTTGCTGGCGCCCTTTGCCGAGCGCTGGGATCAATTGCCGCCGGGGCGTCAGCAAAGCCTGCGCAAGGGCATCAAGCGCTGGGCGGAGATGACCCCGGAACAGCGGGCGCGGGTCAAGCAACGCTTTGCCCGCTGGCGTGAGCTGCCGGCGGATAAGCGCCAGAAGCTGCGCCGCCGCTTTGCCCAGTTCATGGCCCTGCCGCCGGCGGAGCGCCAGCGCCTGCGGGAACGTTTCCGCCAGTTCCGCCGGTTGCCGCCGGAGCGCCGCGAGGCCCTGCGGGCCCGCTGGCAGCAATTGTCCCCGGCGCAACGCCGGGCGGTGATCGAGCGCCGGCAGATACGCCGGCAGATCCGGCGGGAGATCCGCCGCGAAATCCGTCGCCAGCGCTGATTGCCGGTGATGAGTCTGTGTAAACCGGGCGCGTTGCCGTGCCTGTTGCTCCTGTGTCTGGCGCCATTCTTCGTCCAGGCGGCGGCCCTGCCCTCGGTGCTTTCCTTCGGCGGGGGCGGAGACGCCAATGGCAGCCGTGACCAGTATCTCGACCTGGATGCCGGCCTGGTGGGGGACGGTCGCCTGTTGCTGTCCCTGGCCCGCAACCGTTCCGCCGGTCAGGACAATCCCATTACCACGGACACGGCCCTGCTGGGCCTGCGCACGGATCCGCTGGCGGATCTCAGCGTTGGTGTGGATCTGGAGCG
>DRKQ01000122.1 GCA_011051685.1 Gammaproteobacteria bacterium | reverse complement strand
GGGGTATATCACGCAGAGGTTTCCCTCACCAGGTTGATCAATACCTGAGCAGGCTGTTTTGTTCATCCTACAAAGAAATTATAATTATCAATAAGATACGAGGATTCCGGCTGTTGGTGTCTGTTGGAATATTGGGGTCTGTCGCTGGATATTGAATGGAGAAATACCCCAAAGTGGGCAAATATTCCGCTTGTAATTCCACTTTCATAAAAATACTGTATGTAACACCAGTAATATAAAAAGAAGGTGTTGCCATGGTTTCTGCGCATTATTTTCCTCCTTTTCTGCGTTATGTCGCAGAGGCCATTCGGCTGCGCTCTTAGTGTGCATCTTCCCCACGCGCTAGTGTGCGCAGCTCTAATGCTCCAACTGAGCGGGGCTGGCAATACGTGTTTCCCGCGAGTCGGCGGAGTATTGATCCGCGCTCGGGAGTGGCACGTTGTATAGCGACCCAATAAAAAAGGGCGCCCCTTGCAACAAGAGGCGCCCCTTTGTTTGTCCCTGTGCCGGCTGTTCAGTCTAGGCCAACACCACCGGCATCACCTCATCCGCCACGGATTTGTATTCCTGCATCTGGTGGAAGTTGAGATAACGATAAATATCGTCCGCCATGGGTTGCAGGTGGTGCACGGCTTCCATGTATTCCGCCACGCTGGGCAGCTTGCCCAGCAGTGCGGTAACGGCGGCCAGTTCTGCAGAGCCCAGGTAGACGTTGGCATCTTTGCCCAGGCGGTTGGGGAAGTTGCGCGTGGAGGTGGAGAACACCGTGGCGCCGTCATGCACCCGGGCCTGGTTGCCCATGCACAGGGAGCAGCCAGGCACTTCGGTGCGCGCGCCGACGCGGCCGAAGATGGCGTAGTAGCCTTCTTCGGTGAGCTGGTGCTCGTCCATCTTGGTGGGCGGGGCGATCCACAGGCGCACGGGCACGCTGCCGCTGTTTTCGAGCACCTTGCCCGCGGCGCGGTAGTGGCCGATGTTGGTCATGCACGAGCCGATGAACACCTCATCGATTTTTTCGCCTGCTACTTCAGACAACAGCTTCACATCGTCCGGGTCGTTGGGACAGGCGACGATGGGTTCCTTGATTTCGTTGAGGTCGATCTCGATGATCTCGGCGTATTCGGCGTCGGCGTCCGGCTCCAGCAGTTGCGGGTCGTCCAGCCAGGCCTGCATGGCGTCGATGCGCCGTTGC
Organism: Gammaproteobacteria bacterium; assembly: GCA_011051685.1. Lineage (GTDB taxonomy): Bacteria > Pseudomonadota > Gammaproteobacteria > SZUA-152 > SZUA-152 > SZUA-152. The sequence goes on along the minus strand of DRKQ01000122.1, from coordinate 15,483 downwards.
AGGGTGCGCTCGTCGTGGTAGCCCTGGGCGATCATCCACTTGAGCAGGGTGATGTTGGACTCGAGGAATTCGATGATGGGTTCCTTGTTGAGACGCACGGTGCAGCCGTTGGCGGAGCGCTCGGCGGAGGCGTCGGACAGCTCGAAGGCCTGTTCCACTTTCAGGTCCGGCAGGCCCTCTATTTCCAGTACCCGGCCGGAGAAGACGTTTTTCTTGCCTTCCTTTTCCACGGTGAGCAGGCCCTTTTGAATGGCCGCGTAGGGGATGGCGTTGACCAGGTCGCGCAGGGTGACGCCGGGCTGCATTTCGCCTTTGAAGCGCACCAACACGGACTCGGGCATGTCCAGGGGCATCACGCCCAGAGCGGCGCCGAAGGCCACCAGGCCGGAGCCGGCGGGGAAGCTGATGCCGATGGGGAAACGGGTGTGGGAATCGCCGCCGGTGCCCACGGTGTCGGGCAGGATCATGCGGTTGAGCCAGGAATGGATCACACCATCGCCGGGGCGCAGCGACACGCCGCCGCGGGTTTGAATAAACTCCGGCAGCTCGTGCTGTAACTGGATGTCCACCGGCTTGGGATAGGCGGCGGTGTGGCAGAAGCTTTGCATCACCAGGTCGGCGGAAAAACCGAGGCAGGCCAGTTCCTTGAGTTCATCGCGGGTCATGGCTCCGGTGGTGTCCTGTGAACCCACCGTGGTCATGCGCGGTTCGCAATAGGTGCCGGGGCGCACACCCGCCACGCCGCAGGCCTTGCCCACGATTTTTTGTGCCAGGGTGTAGCCCTTGCCGGTATCTGCCGGTGCTACCGGGCGTAAAAAAACAGTGGAGGGTTCCAGGCCAAGACCTTCACGGGTCTTGTCGGTAAGCGAGCGGCCGATGATCAGCGGGATACGGCCGCCGGCGCGCATTTCATCGGGCATGGTGCTGGGGGTGAGTTCAAAGGTGCTGATGGTCTCCCCGGCCTCGTTGGTGATCTTGCCGGCGAAGGGGTGAATGGTAATCACGTCCCCCATTTCCAGTTGGGCCACATCGCATTCGATGGGCAGGCAGCCGGAGTCTTCCGCGGTGTTGAAAAAGATCGGTGCAATCTTTCCGCCCAGCACCACCCCACCCTGGCGCTTGTTGGGCACGAAGGGGATGTCATTGCCCATGTGCCATAACACGGAGTTGATAGCCGACTTGCGCGACGAGCCGGTGCCCACCACGTCGCCCACGTAGGCCAGGGGGTGGCCCTTTTGTTTCAGTGCCTCGATCTTTTCCAGGGCGTCGGGCATCTTGGCGATGAGCATGGCCTTGGCATGCAGGGGGATGTCGGGGCGGCTCCAGGCTTCGGAGGCGGGCGACAGGTCGTCGGTGTTGGTCTCCCCCGGCACCTTGAACACGGTGACGGTAATCTGCTCGGCCAACGGTTCGCGGTCGGTAAACCACTGCGCCTCGGCCCAGGCGTCCACCACCTGTTTGGCCCAGTTGTTGGTCTTGGCCTTGTGCATCACATCGTGGTAGGCGTCGAACACCAGCAGGGTCTTGGACAGGGCCTTGGCGGCGATGGGCGCCAGATCCTCGTCTTCCAGCAGCTCCACCAGCGGGGCGATGTTGTAGCCGCCCAGCATGGTGCCCAGTAGTTCCGTGGCGCGCCTGGCATCGATCAGCGGGCACTGGGTCTCGCCCTTGGCGATGGCGGCGAGAAAGCCGGCCTTCACGTAGGCGGCCTGGTCCACCCCCGGCGGCACCCGGTTGACCAGCAGGTCAACGAGAAAGTCCGCCTCCCCCGCCGGCGGCGCCTTGAGCAATTCCACCAGCGCGGCCACCTGCTCGGCATTGAGAGGCAGGGGCGGCAGGCCCTCTGCGGCGCGCTCCGCGACGTGTTTTCGGTAGGCTTCTAACATAGGGGGACCTCTAAATTCTTAAAAAACCGGCGTAAAATCAATGCGCTGTGTTGTTTTCCGCGGCCAGCCGGATTGTCGGTAAGCGCCAGATTATAGCCGATTTACCCCTCTTCACGCGAACCTGGGGGGAATGAGGCCCGGCTGAAAGTGGTCAATCACCGACAACCGTTTTCGTCATTCCGGTGCACAACCTCATGTGTGGAGGAGGTAACGCGACGCAGGATGCCAAAGCCGAGGCCGAAACATAAGCGCGAAGCGCGTTGAACGCCCAAAGGGCGGCCCGCAGGGTGAGCGTAGCCAATAATCCAGGCTGCTCGTTTCTTGACGTTACGCGGTAATCACTTCTGGATTCCGGACTGCGCCGGAATGACGGGTTCTGATACTTCGGTTCTGATACTACGGTTCTGATACTCCGGTCCTGACGAAACACGCCTGCCATAAACACACCTTCGCGCGTCAACAAAATCTAGAACCGGCTGCTCACCTGCAAGGCGGCCGCCCGCTCCGGTCCGGAGTCGATGTAGGCCAGATCGATATTCCCGGCCGTGAAGTCATAACCAATACCCGCGGTAAGCGTCCACTTGGCGAAACCGCCCCGCCCCGCGAAATTTTGCTTGTAACCACCACGAAGACGCCAGCGTTTCAGCGGCCATTCCCCGCCCAGGGACAGGTATCGGGTGTCATCCCCATCGCCAATGGCCGGGTTCGTCAACACATCCAGGTCCAGCGCCCAGTAACCCCACTGCGCCGAACGGTAGGCGGCCCCGGCCCGTAGCTGGGGCTCGATATTGATGCGCCCACCGGATTGGGTGGCGAATGCCATGGGCAACAGATTTTTCACCACCACACCCACTTTAAACCTGTCATTCATTGCCTTGCTCAGCCCCACATCGAGGGTGAAATGCCAGTCGGGGTCTTCCAGACTCGCGCTGCTCTGCTGGGAATTGGCCAGCACCGCGGTGTATTCATAGGTGCTGCCCTGCACAAACTTGGGAGTGAAACCCACGTCCACCGTGTGGTGAAACAGTTCAACGTTCCAGGACATGGCGATCCCCAGCTCCGTCAGCGCCAGACCCTTTGCCGTGGCGGTGCTGGTAAGGCTCCCGGTCTGATCCAGCAGGTTGCCGCCGGCATCAAACAATTCCGGATGGGGCGCGCCGCTGGCGCCGGCGCTGACGATGAAATCCAGCGCCTCGATGTAATCCGCCAGCAGTTGTTCATCAGCGGCAGTCTCATTGACGATGCCGTCACCCACGAATCGCCGGCTCAGCACAAAGGCGCCGCCCTCGCGGCGATCACCAATGCCGATCACCAGGCCGAAGAGGCCATCGAAAAAAACCGACTCGTTGGCGATGGGCCGCAGGTCGTTCTGCAGGGCGCGGGAGGCATTGAGCACCCCTGCGGCGGTGGTCTGGCCGGGATTGGCGTTGTAGGTGGCGATGGCGTCGGAAAAGACCTGTTCCGGCTGGTCGCGCGCCAGATCCGCAATGTCCACCGCCGTCTGCGAGGCGCTCACACTGCTCACGGGAAACACGAAATGGGAATTCCGCGCACGATGTTTGCGCGTCTGGTACTGGGCCAGCAGGGAGGGATTGAAGAACACCGCATTGGCGCTGTCCCCCGCGGCCACCCCCGCGCCGCCCATGGCCATGGCACGGGGATCAAAGCTGCCAAAGGGCACGGCGGATGCTGGGAGCGGGTAAATACTCAACCCGCAAACAAACGATATTAGTGTTAGCAGATATCGGTGGGCATTTGTCAGCATGATAATGTCCAAAGGGGCAGTGAGTGTAAGCAAGCCAACCCTATAGCGCACTGATGCAACACTAAATACCGTAGGAGCGCCTTTCCAGGCGCGAATCGCGCCTGGAAAGGCGCTCCTACATGGGGAAAATACCCCTGTAGCAATGATTTTGAGACGATGATTAAACGCAAAAACCTGCGGAAACGAGCCATGGATTATACCCTGCTGCCTGATCCCAGCCGGCGGCGAATATAGTATCATTCGCCCCCGTTGCCACTTTCAGACCTCATTTTCAGACCTTTGGAGCCAGCATGGACCTCAGCAGCCTCACCGCCATCTCCCCCATCGACGGGCGCTATGCGTCGAAATGCGCCGATCTCCGGCCCATCTTCAGTGAATTCGGCCTGATCCGCCATCGCGTGCTGGTGGAGGTGCGCTGGTTGCAAACGCTCGCCGCCCACCCGGGCATCCCCGAGGTGCCGGCCTTCGGCGAGCACGCCATCCACCTGCTCAACGACATCGTGGACAAGTTCCACGAGGAAGACGCCCGGCGGGTGAAGAACATCGAGCGCACCACCAATCACGACGTGAAGGCGGTGGAATATTTCCTCAAGGAGAAGATCGCCGGCAATGCCGAGCTGGAAGCGGTGAGCGAATTCATCCACTTCGCCTGCACCTCCGAGGACATCAACAACCTGTCCTACGCACTGATGCTGCGCGAGGCCCGCACCCAGGCCCTGCTGCCGCAGATGGACGAGCTCATCGACATACTGCGCGCCATGGCCCACGAACATGCGGCCCAGCCCATGCTCTCGCGCACCCACGGCCAGACCGCCTCCCCCACCACCGTGGGCAAGGAATTCGCCAACGTGGTGGCGCGCCTGGAACGCCAGCGCGCCCAGCTCGCCAGCGTGCCCCTGCTGGGCAAGATCAACGGCGCGGTGGGCAATTACAACGCACATCTTGCCGCCTACCCGGAGCTGGACTGGCCGACCATCGCGGAAAAATTCGTCACCAGCCTGGGCCTGGATTTCAACCCCTACACCATCCAGATCGAACCCCACGACTACATCGCCGAATACTTCGATGCCGTGGCGCGCTTCAACACCGTGCTGCTGGACTTCGACCGCGACGTGTGGGGCTATATTTCGTTAGGCTATTTCAAACAGAAGACGGTGGCCGGCGAGGTGGGCTCGAGCACCATGCCGCACAAGGTCAACCCCATCGACTTCGAGAATTCCGAGGGCAACCTGGGGATCGCCAACGCCATCTTCGACCACCTCGCCGCCAAGCTGCCCATCTCCCGCTGGCAGCGTGATCTCACCGACTCCACCGTGCTGCGCAACCTGGGCGTGGGCGTGGGTCACTCGGTGATCGCCTACCAGTCCACCCTCAAGGGCCTGGGCAAGCTGGAGGTGAATCCGCAACGCCTCAACGAGGACCTGGACAACTGCTGGGAGGTACTGGCCGAGCCGGTGCAGACGGTGATGCGCCGCTACGGCATCAACAAGCCCTACGAAAAATTGAAGGAGCTGACCCGCGGCACCGGCATCGACCAGACGCGCCTGCAGGCATTCGTCAGTGGGCTGGACATCCCCGAGGAGGCCAAGGCGGCCCTGCTCAAACTCACCCCCAGCAGCTACCTGGGCAATGCGGCGCAGCAGGCGGCGGATATCTAGGGAAACTCTGATTATTTGTCTTCTCGTCATCCCGGCGCTTTGAGCCTGCCCCGGCATGTAGTAAGCCGGGGCAGGGATGACGAATTAATCAGACCTTACCTAGGCTAAGGACTGGTGGATTACGCTGGGCTAACCTAACCCACCCTATGGACTGACAAAAAATGGTCACGGGGCAACGAAATTTTGTCAATTCCGCCATTTTTCCGGGCTTTTTTGTACAAAAAAAGAACAGCGCCCGTGGCGCAAGTCCCCATAACCCACCATTTCCGGGCGCCGGACAAAACTGGCACACCCATTGCTAATGTTTAGGTGTGCGACAAATAAGCTCCCCCCTCCCCCCCCGAGCTTGTCGCATGATTACTCTCCCTTCTAAGGGGCGCGCAAGCGCCCCTCTTTTTTATGCGCTGATTTTCTATCGATCGGGATAATGTGTTTTACTGCTAATTCTAGCTTGCCAGTAATTTGGCTCCCGCTGTAAACAGGCAACAGCGACAACCAATATTTCCTTTTCCAGAATTTGGTAGATCACGGCATATGGAAAGCGGCGCAATAACCACCGTCGGGTTCTCTCTGAACACGGATGCCAGGCATGGGGATGACGGCCAATTCTATCCAGTGCTTTTAACACTTCTGCAAGGAACTCTTTCCCTAAATCAGGAACTTCTTCGTAAAAGTACTCTATGGTTTCATCAAGTTCTTGCTGTGCAACATCCAACAAACGGATTTTCATTTATATATAGAGAGGACCTCTTCCAGTGAGACTGATTTAAGCTTCCCTGCTTCATTGGCATCGATTCGGCTTTCCGCCTCTGAGGCCCATTTTTTTTCGATGTCTTTATCGAGACCATCAATAGCGGATAAAAGTTGATCAACCAACTCCGCCTTTTCATCATCAGACAAAGACAGCACTTCATCGATTATGTGCTTAGGTGTGGCCATACTGTATCCCCCGAAACGTGAATCGAATGAGCACACCATACCGTATCTCATTGTTTTTATTGGTTTAACTTATTTGTTATCTTTTATTTTTCATCTATGTCACTGCCTTTCTGTGACCCACTTCACAGAAATTGATCCCGATACCTGCATACTTAACATCGAAGGGCGCAACGGCTCCTCCTCCCTCCCATGCAGAAAGTCGTTGCATTCTCCTCTAGGTTGAGCCGCGCTTCTGTCGCGGCTCTTTTTTGTCCGGCCTTTTTTCAGAATCAGCGCTGCGAGCAACAGCAGGCTTGGCGTACACTAGCCGCATGACAGACGCACTCACCCTGCTGGGCAACCGTAGCCCCGAAGAATTCCTCGCCCACTACTGGCAAAAACGACCGCTGCTGATCCGCAACGCCCTGCCCGGCTTCATTTCCCCCATCAGCCCCGATGAGCTGGCGGGGCTGAGTTGCGAGCCCGAGGTGGAATCCCGCCTGGTGCTGGAACGCGGCGGCCCCCGCCCCTGGTCCGTGGAATACGGCCCCATCGCGGAATCGCGTTTTGCGCATCTGCCCGAGACCCACTGGACCCTGCTGGTGCAGGAATGCAATCGCTACGTGCCCGAACTGGCCGAGCTGCGCGACCGCTTCAGCTTCATCCCCCACTGGCGGGTGGACGACGTGATGGCCAGCTACGCCCCGGCCCAGGGCTCCGTGGGTCCACACACCGATCAATACGACGTGTTCCTGATCCAGGCCCTGGGCACCCGCCGCTGGCAGATCAGCACCGCGCCGGTGGCCGAGGACAATTTCCTGCCGGACACGGAGCTGTGCATCATGCGCGACTTTGCCCCTAACCAGGAATGGATACTCCAGCCCGGCGACATGCTCTACCTGCCACCGGGCGTGGCCCATTACGGCGTGGCGCTGGAAGACTGCATCACCCTCTCCGTGGGTTTTCGCGCCCCTAGCCACGCCGAGCTGCTAAGCAGTTTCGCCGAGCACAGGGCGGCACAACTGAACCCGGCGCAGCGCTACGCCGATCCCGACCTGAAACCCCCGGCCCATCCCGGGGAAATCGCCCCCAGTGCCCTGGCCCAGGTGCAGAACATTCTGCAACACAGCCTGCAGGATGAAACCGCCATCGCCCGCTGGTTCGGCAAATACATCACCGAGGCCAAAAACGACACCCAACGGGAGGAAAACACGCCGCTGGATGAAAACGGTTTTCTGCGGGCCTTCGCCGAACACTGCCTGCTGCAACGCAGCGAGGCCGCGCGCTTCGCCTTTATAGGCAGCGATCTGTTTGTGGATGGCCAGCACTACCCCCTGTCCCGTGAACTGGTCTTCGCCGCCCCCCTGCTTTGCGACCAGCGCCAGTGGCATTACGCGGCATTAAAGGAAAAACTGCAACAACCGGCCTTTACAAGCCTGCTCACCGCGTTGTACAACCACGGCTATGTCCGCTTCGTCTGATTCCCCCCCCAAAGCCTTTCACATCCAGCGTGTCACCTGGCAGGCCGCCGAGAGCGACTTGCGCCTGCTGCGCGAGTTTGTCTTCATCAAGGAGCAACACGTGCCGCCGGAACTGGAATGGGACGGTGAAGACGAACAGGCCGTGCATGTGCTGGCGCGGGACGACAAGGACCGTCCCATCGGCACCGCGCGCATGACCGGCGACGGTCAGATCGGCCGCATGGCCGTGTTACGCGCCTGGCGACACCGCGGCGTGGGCAGCGAGATGCTCACCGCCCTGATCACCATCGCCCGCGCCCGCCAACTGCCACGGGTGAAACTGGACGCCCAGGTGCAGGCCATCGACTTTTATCTGAGGCATGGCTTTGAGCCCCAGGGCGAGACCTTCATGGACGCCGGCATCCCCCACCAGCACATGACCCGCACCCTGCCGCCGCTGGATGTGCATATCAATATAAAGGACCTGCCCAGGCAGGTACTGGGTGAAACCCGCGGCTATATCGACCTGCGGGGGCTGGAAGATAACAAACAAGTGGCCGTTCACATGGTCTCCCAGGGACAAAGGACACTGAACCTGTTCACCCCCAATCTGGATCCGCGGGTGTTCGACAACGAGGCCTTCATCGATGCAGTGAAAAAACTGGCTATCAACAACCCCCGCTCCCAGGTGCGTATCCTGTTGCTGGATCCCCATGATGTGGTCTCCCGCGGACATCGCATTGTGGAACTGGCGCGGCGTATCAGCAGCCACGTGTTTATTCATCGCGCCGACGAAGAGGATCACGATCACGTAGACACCTTCATGGTAGTGGATGAGGTGGGCATCATCCGCCGTGCCCACAACGACCGCTTCGAGGGCATCGCCGAATTCAACAATCCCGGCGAGGCACGGCTGTTGATGAAAACCTTCAACGAAGCCTGGGAACGCAGCCAGCCGGAACCGGAGCTGCGCCGGCTGCACCTCTGAGATGCGTCTTTTCTGGTTAGGTATTTTATTGCTGGCTGCTGGCCTGGCACAGGCCATGGGCAATTACCCCGAGGCCGGCAATTGCCCGGCGCAACGCCCCTGGTATGCCATCTGCACCCATAGCCTGCATTCACTGGAAGGCTGGAATGGCAAGGGCTGTTATGCCGAAAGAGAACCTGCACAGCGCGAGGCCGAGGAACATGCCAGGAAATATCATCACGGCAATATGCGTTGGACCGGAGTAGTTAAAAGCAGAGGAAAGAGTAAAGATGAAAGATGAAAGATGAAAGCAACGGCATATGGGTATACACAGCCGCGAGCGCTTATCTCGCCCCATTAAGACGAGCGGTGGCTTACGCTAACCTACCCTACTTTTTGTCTTTCATCTTTCATCTTTTATCTTTCCCCTGTCTTCTTGTTGTAAATTCCATAACGTGGAATAGACACCTTTATAAGCCAACAGATGTTGGTGATTACCCCGTTCTACAATGCGCCCATTCTCCATCACCAGGATTTCATCGGCATCCACGATGGTGGACAGGCGGTGGGCGATGGCCAGGGTGGTGTGGTTGGCGCTGGCCTGTTTCAGGGCGCTGAGAATGGCCTGCTCTGATTCGCTGTCCAGTGCCGAGGTGGCCTCGTCGAAGATCAGGATCTTCGGTCGCTTGAGAATGGCCCGGGCAATGGCCACCCGCTGTTTCTCGCCGCCGGAGAGTTTCAGGCCCCTCTCACCCACCACGGTGTCGTAGCCCTCGGGCAGGCTTTGCACGAAGTCATGCAACTGCGCCAGCCTGGCGGCTTCAATGATCTCCTCCTCGCTGGCCTGCGGATTGGCATAGGCCAGATTGTAACGCAGGCTTTCATTGAACAGAACGGTGTCCTGCGGCACGATGCCAATGGCCGCACGCAGGCTGGCCTGGGTCACCTGGCTGATATCCTGGCCGTCGATGAGAATCCGTCCCTGTTGTACATCATAAAAACGAAACAGCAGCCGCGCCAGGGTGGACTTGCCGGCGCCACTGGCACCCACCACCGCCACCTTCTTGCCCGGCGGGATGGTGAAATCAATGTCATGCAGAATGGGCCGATCCGGTTGGTAGGCGAAGGCGACATGCTCGAAACGCACCTCACCTTGGGTGACCACCAGGTCGGGCGCGCCGGGTTTGTCCGTTATTTCCGGTTTTTCGTTGAGCAGCTTCACCAGCTGATCCATGTCGGTGAGCGAGTGTTTCATCTGCCGGTAGACGATGCCAAGAAAGCCCAACGGAATGAACAACTGCAACAAAAAGGCATTCACCAGCACGAAGTCGCCGATACTCATTTCACCGTTGCGCACTTCGTCCGCAGCAAAAAACATGATCAAGGTGACGCCCACGGCGATGATGGCGGCCTGGCCAAAGTTCAGCGCCGACATGGAGGCCTGACTGATCACCGCATTGTCTTCCCACTTGCCCAGGGTGTCGTCACAACGTGACAGCTCCAGCTGCTCGTTGCCGAAATACTTCACCGTCTCGTAATTGATCAGACTCTCGATGGCCTCGTTGTTGGCCTGGGATTCGTAGCGGTTCATGGCCAGCCGGTATTCCATGCGCCAGTTGGTCACGGCAAAGGTGAAGGCCACATACACCGCCACGCTGCTGAAGATGATCAGTGTGAAGACGATGTCGTATTGTTTCACCAGGATGCCGGCCACCAGCAGGAACTCCACCAGGATAGGCAGAATACTGAAGGTAAAATAATTCAACAGGGTGCTGAGACTGGCGGCGCCGCGCGCCAGGTCGCGGCTGATGGCGCCGGTCTTGCGCTCCAGATGAAAGCGTAGGGAGAGATTGTGCAAATGCGCCAGGGTGCGCAGGGTCAAGCGGCGCATGGCGCGATAACGCACCCGGGTGAACAACACATCGCGCAGCTCGTTGAACAAGGAAGAACTCAGGCGCAGTGCGCCATAGGCCAGCAACAGGCCCACGGGCAGGGCCACGATGATGTCCATGTCCAGCACATCCACCAGTTCCTTCAATACCAGGGGTACGCCCACGTTGGCCACCTTGGCCAGCACCAGACTGCCCAGGGCCAGCAGCACCCGGCCGCGGTACTCCCACAAATAGGGCAGCAGTGCGCGGATGTTGGCCCAGTCCTCGCGGTCTTCCGTAGGGGCGGCGGTGTATCGATGGTGTGCGGACATATAAACGACCCATATAGCGTTGATTTACGGTAAAAAATCAGCCGGAAATTATAGCAAAGGGGATGCTATACCGAGGCGATGAATGGAATTCGGACGACATTATCACGAAACCGGAAAACCTGGCAGTCCCCCTAATAAAAGAAAGCTTATTGCCAAGAAATTATTTTTTGGTGCGTATTGTACTTAAGAAGCCTTTTTATAAGCCGTTATTAACTCCTAACCAGTTATCGTTGACGAGCATATTGATGGGGGAAGGTGAATGTACATCCTGCTGGGATCAAGCTATCACATGAAATCTCATATTGAAGGTATCCAAAGATCTAATGCAGTTGATGTACAACCTTTTGGAATTGTTCATTCCATGTTTGTCCTTCATTTGTGCCCGGGCAACGCCCTGATATTTGCCAGACCAATTGCTACCAATGCTTCTGGTTTATCGAGTACGCCAGCCCTCCTAGAAGGTAAAAAACTCTTTACACAATACTGCGCGAAATGCCATGGGAAAAATGCTGATGGTGAAGGCCGGATGACCATACGCTTGTATCGCAAGAAATTCATGCAACTTCCTAGCAACTTCACGACAGGCGTGTTCAAGGATAGACCTGATGAATATCTTCGTAAGATTATAAATGATGGAGGGGAGGCGCACGCCATGAGCAAATACATGCCCCCATTTTCTGATGAATTAACGCACGATGAAGTAAATAAATTGATTGCGTATATCAGGCAAACGGCGAGCTCTCATAGTCCTGCTGAACATATTAAGCCCGGTAAATAATCGTGGCAATAGGCTGTTAACCAACGAGAAAATAGTCACTGGAGAAGATCGTGCTTACTGCTCTCACAAAGGTTTTATCACATATTGGATGGCGTAAAAAAATTCTTGGGTATTCAGGCCTGTATATTTTACTTGTACTTGGAGTAGGTCTGTTTGGTGCATATACAATAAATCAACAGAATGATTCAATAGAAGAAATCGTCCAAGGATCACAACACCGCGTTAACGGAGCGGTCAATGCGCGAGTAGCGGTAATTGAGATGGAACGAGCACTTGCGAATGTAGTAGCTGCGGAAGAACACTCTTCCATTCGAAAAGCTTCCGTTGCTGCAATCCGTGCCCTATCGCAATTGGATGAACAGATCCAAGTACTAAGTGAAACCTTAACGGATAGCAAAGAACTCAAGCAGATCTCAACGCTGATAAAGGAAATGCGCCCCATTCAGATGAAAGCAATCAAAGTTGCAAGGAAAAACAACGACCAAGAAGCAATGAAAATAGTTCACTCTATCAGCGATAGTGCAAAAAAGGTAAACCAGCTATCCCAGGAGCTGGTTGAGAAAGAACGATCACTTCTCACTCAACTACATGAGAGGTCAGCGGAGAGAGGTTCATTAGTAATAATGATAATGGTATGGATGGTTATTGTCGGGCTTATCATTGGCATTGCTACCAGCCTTCTTGCCGCATACCTACTCACCAAGCCTTTAAACATGGTTGAATCGTCTATGACATCTCTTTCTGAGGGTGACCTTCGCGTTAAGTTGGATGATGCCGGTAGTGACGAGATTGGTCGGACTGTGAGCGCGATGTCTCAAACTGTGGAAAACCTACACCAACTCATATCACAGATTCGTGGAGATGCAGAAATGTTGGCCAGACAATCAACAGAAGTAGGTAATACTGCGCAGGTCGTGAATGACGTATCGACCAAATTGCATGATAGCGTCGAAGCGATCCAAGGTGATACCGACACAGTAAACTCTGTAACACAATCAGTCGCTGAACGCCTGGAGAAAGCTGCGAATGACGCGCAGAAAACAGCTGATGCCACACGAGATTCAGCTCAGCAACTGATTATAAGTGTTGATGAATTTGTTCGCTTCCAATCTGACATGGAAAGAACCGCCCAGACAACACGCGAGCTATCTCACGCAGCAGATAAAGTTACCTCAATCACAGACACAATAAGCAATATATCATCACAAACGAATCTTCTTGCCCTGAATGCTGCGATTGAAGCTGCCCGTGCAGGCGACCATGGCCGAGGGTTTGCGGTCGTTGCCGATGAAGTACGGCAACTAGCCAAAAGAACAGAAGAAGCCACTTCAGAAATATCTGGTTTGGTTGAAGGAATATCAAGCAGCGTTAACAGTACTGTATCCGCCTTGGAAAATAGCGTTAGTGATGCCAAGAAAAATATAGACAGACTCACCAAACTTGCAAATGACGCAAACGAAAGCAGCTCTAAAGTTCAGGACATGAGATCCTGCATGCTTGAAGTAGATAACCTAATGGCGTCTCAAACAAACTCAGTCGCCAATATAACGAGCGCAGTGACCCAACTTCTTGAGGTATCAGGCGACGCGAATATTGAAACAGAAAAACTAAACACTCTTTCACAGAGTCTTGATAATTCTGCGAGAGATTTAAATGCCGCAGTAGATAGGTTCAAGCTATAACTTTTATTTTTGAAATGTAACAGGAGATTACAGATGAAACTGACAACCATCGCAAGAGATGTAACATACACCTGCCTATTTTTTATGAGCACATTAATGATCACCAATGCATCTGTAGCGGCAACAGATATCAATAAGTACTTACGCCCCGCAGAAATCCCCCAACCAAGCAACAACCTTATTACGGAAAGTCGCATTGAGCTAGGCAAGATGTTGTTCTTTGACCCACGTCTCTCAGGATCTAATTGGATAAGTTGCGCCACATGTCATAACCCTGCCCTTGGTTGGTCAGATGGGTTGCCTACGGCTATTGGCCATGGACAAAAAGTTCTTGGCAGATCCACACCAACTATTTTAAATACCGCATACCAGCCGCTTCAATTTTGGGATGGGCGCGCAAGAAGTCTCGAAAAACAGGCTCTGGGACCCATTGAATCAGCTGGCGAAATGGCGCAGAGCATCGGTAAATCTGAAGGAAAACTACAAAGCCTTATTGATGAACTTAGCGCACTCAAAGGATACCGCGACGCTTTTGAAAAAGCGTACCCCGGAGAGGGCATCACCAAAAAGACAATCGCAAAGGCTATAGCGAGCTTCGAAAGAACCATTGTTTCGACTGATTCTCCTTTTGACCTTTGGATAAAGGGTGAGAAACACGCAATGAATGACGCAGCTCTACGCGGATTCAAGGTTTTCGAAGGAAAAGGAAATTGTGTCAAGTGTCACAATGGATTTAATTTCACTGATAACGGCTTTCACAACATAGGACTGAAAGATGCTTCTGACGCAGGAAGGTACGCAATCCGGAAAGTAAAAATACTTATCGGCGCATTTAAGACACCGACACTTCGTGATGTAGCACTTACTGCGCCTTATATGCACAATGGCGCCTACAAAACTCTCGAGGAAGTTGTTGATCATTACGATCGTGGCGGCGTAACAAAAGAGAACCTCTCACCAAACATCACCAAACTCAACCTCACAGCAAGGGAAAAATCTGATCTTGTGGAATTTCTGAAATCCCTAACAGGGGCACCGAATCCAATCACGTACCCAGTACTGCCGACAGAATAATATTTGAATAACTTAAAGAGGACCAAGAAATGAATCGCTACGTTTATATCCTTTCTTTATTTATTTGTTGGGCTGCAGTTTTCTCAAGCACTGTCTATGCCGATGAATTTATTGTAGCCCAAAACAACAAAACCTTTAAGAAGGATGGCAAGAAGATTGAGTCAATCACCATAAAAAAAGGTGACACTATACGCTTCAAAAATGAGGACCCATTTTTCCACAACATCTTTTCACTATCTGATCTAAAGACGTTTGATCTGGGATCTTTTCCTAAGGGGCAATCAAAAACCGTCGTCTTTGACAAAGCCGGAACGGTTGAAGTTGAGTGCGCTATTCATCCAGAAATGTACATGGAGGTTACTATTGAATGATAACCAGAAAAATCACCATAAAGAAGATTGCTCTTTTGGTCTTAGCCGGTTATTTTTTCTGGGATACAGCGGCTCTCTATGCCGATAGCCGAAACTCTGTACAAAGAGAGCTTTCCAAGCCCGTCGTCAGAGGAGGCATTGTTTTCAAGAATTATTGTGGCATGTGCCATGGGGAAAGGGCTGACGGTGTATCACGAGCCGCGAAGCTTTATGGCGCCGAACGCCTGCGCATTAAACCATCAGCCGCTGATTATTATATCAAAATCATACGTGGCGGCGGCAAGGCAGTTGGAAAATCCGAGTTTATGCCGCCATGGAATGATGAGCTTTCCAATGAACAAATCAACGATGTTGTTGCCTATCTGGGAATAGTTACAGACAGCGTCCGCCGTGGAGAAGTCGTCTTCAAGACAAATTGTATACTCTGTCACGGGATCAAAGCTGATGGAAAAGGAAGGGCGGCTCGATTGTATAATCCTCCACCTGCTGACCTAACAAAAAGCGACAAAAATGATGATTATAAAACTATGATTATTACCTATGGTGGAAAGGCAATGGGTCGTTCAGAAGTAATGCCTGTATGGGGAGAGCAGCTTTCCACCCAGGAAATTGCTGATGTTGTTGCCTACCTTCGTACCATATTGAAATAAAAGAGATTTTAACCGCTCAGTTTACCGAAGATGCGGAAGCCCGCCACATAGGTACCGATGGCGGAACCGAT
>DRKQ01000121.1 GCA_011051685.1 Gammaproteobacteria bacterium | reverse complement strand
GGGGGGTGAAGCGTCGCTGGGCGATCTTTTTGCCATTGATGTCGGAGAACACCATGGTGAGCAGCGGGAAGGGTTGCACGAAATCGGCGTTGTTGATCAACGTGGTGCTGACAATGAGGGCATTGTGGGCGCTGGGGTGGCTGCGTACGTCACGGCCGATGATCTCGATCTGTTTGATGTCGTAGGGTTGGCTGAGCGTGCAATGGAGCAGGTTGCACATCTTGATGAGCCAGGGCCGCAGAGCGGGATCCCGGGCCAGGTCGTCGCGGGAGTGGTAAGTCACCTGTACTACCAGGGTCAGCATCAGCAACAGACTGCCGATCACCCAGGGGGTGTTGCTGGGGCGCAGGCGTTCGGCCTTGGCGGCGTGCAGTTCGTCGAGAATGACGCTGGGCACGGAAGGGGTGGATGGGGATGCTCCGGGTTCGCTACCCTGCGCTGCCCCGATGGTGTCAGGGGGCGGACTGGCCTCCTCCCTGTCCTGTGCTGGTGGAGGGGATGCGGGAGGGGGCGCCTGGTCATCGCCGGGTGCGTCTACGGAGGGGAGATCGGTTTCCTCGATGATAATGGGCTGGCCCTCGGCCTTCGCCGCCAGGCTGAGTACGGCCTCGGCACGGGCATCTTCGTCCTCGTTGAGAAAGGCGTTGAGCTCGGCAAACTCGTCGTCATCCACGGGGATGTGGGTGTCCAGCTCCGGGGTAGCCTCTTCCACGTCACCCAGCGGGGTGTCTTCGCCAGGAATATCACTCTCGTCGATGGTGAACACTGCGGGAGAACCGTCGGGAGGGAGGTCTTGTATTGCCACGGGGGTGGACTCACTGCCGGGTTCGTTTGCCGGCTCGGGCGTTTGTGCAAGCTTTCCTTCGGCGCTCTCTTCGACCTTCTGCTCAACAAAGGCCGGAGATTGGCTGTCGGCCGGGGATTCGTCGCTGACCTCGGAGACGGTGGTGTCCGGCCCGGGGTCCATCGGCGGCGTGTCGCTATCGAGAAATTCCTCGAATTCCTCGATGGCCTCCTCGGGGATGGGGTGGTTGCTCACCTCGGCCATCACCTCGCGGAATACGTCCTCGTTGTCCCCGCCTGGGGAAGGTTCTGTCCCGTTTTCCTCCGCGGGAGAGACGGGCGTGTGTGCGCTGTCCGCAGTCCATTGTTGATAGGTTTGCGCCTCCTCGGCCAGTTGTGCGGTGGTATCGATCTCCTGACCGTGGGGCACATCCTCGCTGAGGTGGTCGAGGGCGTTGAATACCGAGAGACATTGTCCGCAGCGCACCTCGCCATTGGCCGCCTTGAGCTGGCTGGCGGAGAGCTGGAAGATGGCGCTGCATTGGGGGCACTGGGTGTACATCGATGGTGTGTTCGGCAGCGTGAGTCAGGAATGGTTTGTCAGTGATATTCAGGGTTTGTTGGCCTGTGCGAGGGCGTCGATCTTTGCCTGCTCCGCCGGCGGCGTCTCGATATGCTTGAAGGCAAACAGGGAAAAGGCGCTGCTGGTGTCGATCATCCGCGTCAGGCGCACATACTCTAGCGCAGTTTGCCGGTTGAGTACCAATTGGGTGCCGATGTCGTAGATGTTGGCGGGGGTGAGCAGGGCCAGGTCGCCGTCGTCCAGCATCAGGGGCTGGATGAGCAGGCTGCGAAAATATTCCCCGCCGGTGCCGGCGCCGCCGATGGCCCGTACCGCCACGGGGACGGCGCTGTGGGCCAGGGTCTGAATGCCGATGTCGAAATCGCCTGTGGGCTCGTCGTGCAACCACACCAGAGCGCCCACCTGCCATTGCTCGCTGTCATTGTGGCGAAAGGCGGTTACCGTGCCCACCCGGGTGCGTGACCGGGCCTCGGGCAGGCGACGCAGGGCCAGACCGCCGGCGCTCTGGTTGATGCACAGCCAGGGTTCCTGACGAAAATGGGCCATGGCCGCTTCGCGTTTGCTGCGCACATGGATTTCGGTTTGGTGCACCGCGTCCCATACGTCCACCGTTTCGCCAAAGTGCGATACCCGCGTCTTGTCCAGGCCGGTGTGGGTGGTGTCCATGGGAATGTTGAGACTGAGCTCGTCCTCGTTGGGCAGCGGGGCGAGTTCCAGTCCGTTGCTGGTCTCCTGGGGCCGGTGATAGCGGATCTCCCATTGCTCGGGATTGAATGCTTCTTCTTCGCTGATGAAATGATGACAGGCCTCCAGACCGAGACTGAGTTGCACCCGGCTGGCCATATCCGGGGCACGTTCTGCGCTGCGCCCGGCGCGGCCCTGCCAGGCCCGGCGCAGGCGGTTGAGCAGGTCGCGGCGCAGGCGTTCGGCGATGGTCAGGGGCACGCCGTGACGGGCCTGTTGTTGCTCATCGATGCTGGCGCTGATCTCGTCGAGCTTTTCCTGTAGTGCACTGATATCGAGAAAGCGGCCGTCCACAGGACGAAAACGGGCATAACCGGTGGACACTGCCGGCGGACGTTCCCCGGACAGGTCGACGACGATGTCGCCGGCCTCAGCCACGGTGACTTTCTTGCTGAGCAGGCGGCAGCCGGCGGTCCAGGTTTCCAGGTAGTTGTAGATTTGCAGCGCCTGCCCCGGCATCAGGTGATTGGGTGTGGCCAGCCCCAGCAGGGCCAGGCGCAGGTAGCCGTGTTGCACCGTGGCGAAGGGGTTGGCCGTGTTTTCGTTTTCCGCCAGCACCCGGGTGTGCAGGCCGTTTCGTTCGGCCAACTGGTAAGTGCGGTGGATCTCGCCCCATAGGCCGGGCGGGGGTGGCCGGAACTGGACGTAACATTCCAGCAATTGTTTGCCCAGGTGGTCGATGGTCAGGCGCAGGGCGGCGATGAACAGGTTGATGCTCATCTCGTTGCTTTCGGTGTCGAGTACGGAGTCGGCCACCACCCTTTTGTAGGCGCAGGCGGTTTCATCGAGAAAGCGCGCCGCCATGTTGGCCTGGGCGCGGGCGCCCTTGCGCAGGGGCAGGGCTTCATTCTGGTAGCTGCTGCGCAATTTCTTGACGATCTCATCGATGGCCGGTTGCAGTGTCAGCATGGCCTTGAGGCGCACCGCGGCAGGCATGACACAGCGGTTGTAGGCCTGCAGGATGCTGAACACCACGGAGGCGTTGTCTTTGTTGTCCAGCGTAGATTGTCCCGCGAGCCATGCCGCCAGGGCGCTGGGGCGGGGTTGCAGTACATTGGTATCGGTTTGCTGTGTCTCAGGCAGGCGATACTTGAGTGGGTTCATTGGCGGATCGGTTTCTGGCGTGTGTGAGTCTACGGATTGATCGGCCGATGAGTGGAAAAATTAAATCAATATCGTCGCTAACGGTTTGTTTTTAGGGAGAATGCCGCGCTCTGGCAGGGAATCGCTGAAACCAAGTCTAAAGCTGTGGTAATAGCTGTCGATACTGTGGCTAAGCCCAAATGCTGATTTCTGAGCATGGAAAGGCTCAGAGACCGGATGACTATCATCAAGGGAGCAGAAATGAAAAAGAATTTTCCTGTTACAGGCGTGGAAAAGAACTATGCAGATACAGCCAATATTCTTTCCACCACCAATCTGAAAGGCGCTATTTCATATACCAATGATGATTTCAATGAGATCAGTGGTTTTTCGGTAGAAGAGTTATTGCACAAAAATCACAATGTGGTGCGTCATCCGGACATGCCCCCTGCGGCTTTCGAATCACTATGGAAAACGATCAAGAGTGGCAAGTCCTGGATGGGGATTGTCAAAAACCGTTGCAAAGATGGTGATCATTATTGGGTTGATGCCTATGTTACGCCGATCATCCGCAATGGTGTACAGGAAGAGTATCAGTCGATACGTACCAAGCCAGCACGGAAGGACGTGGAGCGGGCTGAGGCGCTCTATCAGCAGCTCAATAAAGACAAGCTGCCCTGGCAGTGGAAAATCCCCCATTTAAGTCTGAATCTCAAACTTTCTCTGGCCATGATGCTGGTCTTGGTGCTGAGCTTGGCCGCTCCGGTTTTGATGGGGGACCTGAGTTGGAGCCATGGGCTTATCAGCTTTTTCGTGGGGCTTGTCGCCGTGGGGGTGATGAATTTCATCTTTGTACGACCTCTGGATCGGGTAGTGGAAAAGGCCAGAAGTATTTGTGATGACAAAGTGGCGCGGTGGGTATACACGGGGCGCAATGATGATGTGGGACAGATTCTTTTGGCAATGAAAATGCTGGAATCCGATGCGGGCGGTATCGTGGGACGCATTGCCGATGTGTCTAAGCAACTAAAGAGGCAGGCGGAGGGCTTGTCGGAAACGGTCAAGCAGAATTCGGATAACGTCAATCGCCAGCGTTCGGAGACGGAGCAGGTTGCAACCGCGGTGAATGAAATGTCCGCCAGTATTCAGGAGGTTGCGCAAAATGCTCAGCTTGCTGCCGATGCCACACAAACGGCCAGTAATGAAACCGAAGTAGGCAAGCGTGTGGTGGATGAAGCCACGGACTCCATCAAATCCCTGGCGGAAGAGATCGCTACCACCGCGGAGGTGATTCAGGAACTGGAAAAAGACAGCGAAAGTATCAGTTCGGTGGTGGATGTTATTCGGGGTATCGCCGAGCAGACAAACCTGCTGGCCCTTAATGCGGCGATTGAGGCGGCCCGTGCCGGCGATCAGGGGCGGGGTTTTGCCGTGGTGGCAGATGAGGTGCGGACTCTGGCATCGCGCACCCAGGAATCGACCACCGAGATTCAGGCAATGATTGAGCGCCTGCAGTCTGCTGCCAGTCGTGCTGCGAGCGTGATGGAAGAGAGTCAGGGCAAGGCGGGCCGCAGCGTGCAAAAGGCCAGTGATACCACGGCGAGTCTGGAAGCCATCATTGGCAATGTTGATACCATCAAGGATATGACCGTGCAAATCGCTGCGGCGGTAGAGGAGCAGTCTGCCGTGGCTGCGGAAGTGGATCGAAGTATTTTGATGATTCGTGAGTTGGCGGAAGATACGGCCGAAGGTACGAATAATAGTGAGCAGGCATGTGAACAATTAAACGGTTTTGCTCAAAGTCTGGCTGAGTTGTCGGAACAATTCAGGGTAAAGAAAATGTAGAAACGAAAAAGATTGGTGATCTCGGCTGTCCCATAAACTTCGGATTCATCATCCCGTTGCAGGCTGGGGTTGTAATGAAGGAATAATGACGAAATAAAGCGCAGCAATAGCCATGTATCGGTTCACCAATCTCTCTATTTCCCAATGATTTCAACAACTGCGTCAACGCTCAATGCACGAGTGTGTGACGACAGTGGCCGGTGATAATCCTGTTTTAATGACGTCGGTGTTTACTGTCTCCCATATCCTCCAACAGTAGTGTTGAAATAGCACTCTGGCAGGGCAGTTGCGGCAGCTCAGGTGTCGTTTCTGCGCCGGCAGGGCGGCAGTGAGGTAGGTGCTTTGGTGACATTGCACAGCGCGGGGTATGGAAAAAGCGCAGCGGCGAAGGATCTCCGCTGCGCCGATTTTTCCCATGTTTCAGGGCTGAACGATACCGATGGTGGTGCCGTCGCTGTCGCCGTCTGGATCGCTGTTGGCGCTGGCGTCATAGCTGAGCGTCGGGTGAATGATGGACTTCACGGTGTACTGCACCGACTTGGGTGAATAAAAGTCGATGGAGATGTTGCTGTTGATGATGGTACAGGCGCCGCTGACATCAGTGATGCAGGAACCATAGAGGGTGCTGGTGCCCTTCCAATGTCCGAACACCGTGGCGTCATTGACCGGGTTGCCATTATCATCCATCACGTGGGCGGTAACGCTGGCCTGCCAGTAAAACGTACTGGTGGCGATGCTGCTGCCGTCCAGGTCGCTGATGGAGGCGGTGGTGCCTGTGGTGCTTGGCGGGAGTGGCAGCGCTGGTGGGTTGATGCTAATGGTGGTGCCATCACTATCCCCGTCGGGATCACTATTGGCCGCGGCGTCGTAGACCTTGCCGGTGCGTGCCACGTCCGTCACGGTGAACACGGCGGCCGGTGCGCCGGCGACGAGATCCTGTGCCGTGTTACTGATAGTGCAGGTCCCTGTGCTATTGGTGGTGCAGCTCACCGGCGTCCTTATGCCGATATTCCAGTTGCCGGTGACCACGGCGCCGGCCTCTGCCTGATCTTCCTGATTGTTTACCGAAATTACCACCTTCGGCACCCACACCGTGGTGCGATCTTCGCTGATGCTGTCCAGATCGCTGACATGCACGCTCAGCACCTGTGCAGTAGGCAGCGGCAGTGAAACCGGAGGCGCTGGAGTGCCGGGCGGGGTGTAGAGAATCGCGGATGTCAGGGCACAACAGGTGGGCTGGCTGTGACTGCCACCGGCCAGTAAGACGTGTCCGCTGTCGAGTAACACCGCACCGTGATCTTCGCGGTTTTCGGGCATGTCGCTGATGCGGGTCCAGCTGTCCGTTAGCGGATTGTAGACCTCGGCGGCATTGCCCACGTAATTGTTCAGGTCTGTGCCGCCTGCCGCCAGTACATGGCCATCCGCCAGCAGGGTGAGCGAGAAACCACCCCAGTGCGTGACAGAGAGAGCGGCGGCATTGTTCCAGCTTTTTGTGTCACTGTTGTAGAGAAAGCTTTGATTTCCTGAGATTACCAGGATGCGGCCATCCTGGAGACGGGTCGCTGCCGGGTAACGCCACAGGCCGGGCGGGTTGGCTTGCGCCTTCCATTTGCCGCGCTTGGGATCGAAAATCTCTATCCCCGCGACATCATTGTTGAAAAAAGGGCTGGCGGCGCCACCGCCTACCATTACCCTGCCATTGGGTAGCAGAACCATAAAACCATCCACGTGACCAGTTTTCATATTGCCGGCTTTGCTCCAGGTTTGTTTGACCGGATCAAAGATTTCGGCCGCCGTCCCGCCGTCACGGTTACCCGCCACCAGTACCCGGCCATCTTCCAAGCGCACTGCCAGATGTCCGCCGTGACCGTAGATGCTGTTGCTGGTGCGTGCCCAGGTATTGCTGGCGGGATCGAACAGTTGTGCGTAGGGCAGCGCTCCACTGAAAAAGGCATCGTAGTGCCCGGCTACCAGTACACGGCCGTCCTTGAGTAGTGTTGCTGTGCCTAGATAACTGGAAATAGCGCCCTGCGTGGTGGACCATTGGCCGCTTGCCGGATCATAGAGTTCCGCACCAAACAATATACGCCCATCATTGAGGCGGACAGCGTTGGTATCGGCTCTGCCGTAATTCATGTCAAAAACGGCCGCCCAGTCGGCGGCCATCACCGGTGTCATAAACCCTGTCATGGCGAGGAATAAAACCAGGTATTTAAACAGTTGATATGCTGAACGGTTTTTCCCTGTTCGGTAACTTGTGTTCATTGTCTATCACTCCTGATATTTTAACAGTGGCTGGAGGATAGGCTGATTCATCGGATAATTTTTTGTTACACGAATGTTTCCCTTTGTGACTTATTTGCATGAAAAAACACATAACAACAAATAGAGTGTGACTATGTCACACAATTATTTTATTAAGCGGGGAATCTTTGTCTTGTTTAGTAATTTAGCGATGGGTGAGCGTGACTAAGTCACGAAAGTATCAGGTGGTTGCAGGAAGTGGTGGTTATTAAAGGTCTAAAGTTGATCCAGCAGAAATCGATGGACATTAGCCATCTTGGGAATGCCTGAAGCGGAAATGAGTGAATGCAAATTATTCTATAGCGCACTTAACAATATTAAATACAGTAGGAGCGCCTTTCCAGACGCGATTCGTGCCTGGAAAGGCGCTCCTGCGCGGGGGAATAACCCTGTTGCGATTATTTTGAGACGATTCCGGTTAATAGTATAGATTCCAAAGCGGGTTATTTTACGGCGATATCCCGCAGGGCTTGTTTATCGGTGATGCGTATTTTACCGCGTCTCAATTCAACAATGCCTGCGCGTTCAAACTTGCCCAACAGACGGCTGATGACCTCGCGCGCAGAACCCAGTTCAGCCGCCAGGTGTTGGTGTGTAACGGTGATCGACAGTGGCTCTTCCGCGGACGGTGGTGTGCAAGGGGGAAAAGATTGTTCAAGATATTCCGCCAGACGGGTCTCCAGCTTTTTGAACTTGAGGTCTGAGAATAGAGAGAAAACATGGTTGAGTTGGCTGGCAAAGGTATCAAATACGAACTGTTGTGCAGGGTGGTGAAGGGAAATCAATTTCCTATAATAATTGGCGTTCATCACGGCCGCCAGCACGCCGCATTCTGCCATTGCCGCGGCAGGGGTGGTCTGCCCTGTTAAGATTGACAACATGTTGAGCGGGCAGGCCTCTCCGGCCCTAACATGATACAGAGTCACCTCGCGTCCACAGTGATTGATGACGAATACACGGATGCTGCCCGAACCGATGAGTGCCAGCTGTTCGGGCCGGGACCCTTGTTCAAAAAAATAATGGAAGGCATTCAGCGCAACAAGCCTGCTGTTTGTGAGTATTTTTTCTTGGAGTGCAGTATCCGCCGAAGTGAAGAAGCCATATCGGCTGAATATATTGATCAACTTTTGCCGGGGGGAGCTGACGGTCGCCACGAGTACCTGCCGTAGAGTGATGGTGGTTGGGTGTTCGTTGTGGTTACAACGACGAGTGGGGCCTGGCATTATTACAGTTGGTAAAGAAAGATTATCCAGTCGTTGGATAAGGGCGGGGCTTACTCGGTGAGGCGTTGTCCATCCAGTCTCACCCATTCATCTTTGAATACGGGTGGCGCCATAGAAAACCAGGGCGAGTAACAGTTAGCCACCTGTTCGGCCTGTTCCGCGAGAATGCCGGAGAGCACGATGTGCCCGCCGGGGCTGACATGCCGGGCAAAGTGCTCGGCGAGATCCATCAGCGGCTGGGCGAGGATGTTGGCCAGCAATAGGGGGGTTTGCATGGCCGGCAGGGTGTTGGGCAGAACGGAACTGATCTGCCCGCACACGGCATTTTTTTTGGCGTTGTCTTTGGTGGCGATGAGTGCCTGCGGGTCGTTGTCTACCGCCCACACGTGTTGCGCCCCCAGTTTTGCGGCGGCCACGGCGAGGATGCCGGAGCCACAGCCGTAGTCGATCACTTCTTCGTAGTGGGCACCGTGCTCGTCCAGCCATTGCAGGCACAGCGCCGTGGTGGGGTGGGTGCCGGTGCCAAATGCCAGGCCCGGGTCTAACAGGATATTGACGGCCTCGGGGTGCGGCGCCTCACTCCAGCTGGGCACGATCCACAGCCGCTCACCAAAGGCCATGGGTTTGAAATTGTCCATCCACTCGCGTTCCCAGTCCTTGTCTTCCAGCGGCGAGATGCGGTGGTCGGGAAGGCTATTGGGTGTTATGCCGGCGGCGATCTGCGCCAGCACCGTGTCCATGTCGGTTGTAGCAGCAAACAAACCGATCACCCGGGTGCGCGACCACAGCGGGGTCTCTCCCGGCGGCGGCTCGTACAGCGGCTGGTCGGCACTGTCGAGGAAGGTCACGGCGCTGGCGCCGGCCTCGCTCAACTGCTCCGCCAGTGGCTCGGCCAGGTCGGGGGTGGTTTCGAGGATTAGCTGGAGCCAGGGCATTTCAGAAAAAGGACTAAGGGCAGAGGACTAAGGACTAAGGACTAAGGACTAAGGACTAAGGACTAAGGACTAAGTTTAGAGGGGGAACTCAGTCCTTAGTCCTCTGCCCTTAGTCCTGTTATTTAAAGTCCCAGCTTCTTCTCAAGGTAATGAATATTCGTGCCACCCGCGGCAAACGCGGCATCGTTGAAGATGTCCTGCTGCAGGGGGATGTTGGTCTTGATGCCCTCGATGACACATTCGCCCAGGGCGGTGCGCATGCGCGCCATGGCGATGTCGCGGGTGTCGCCGTGGACGATGAGCTTGCCGATCATGGAGTCGTAATAGGGCGGTACCTTGTAACCGTTATAGATGTGCGAGTCGACGCGCACCCCCAGGCCACCGGGTGCATGGAACTGGGTGATGGTGCCTGGTGAGGGCATGAAATTCTCGGGATCCTCGGCGTTGAGCCGGCACTCGAAGGCATGGCCACGGATCTGGATGTCGCTCTGCTGGTAGCTCAGGGGCAGGCCGGCGGCGATGCGGATCTGCTCCTTGATCAGGTCCACGCCGGTGATCATTTCGGTGACTGGGTGCTCCACCTGGATGCGGGTATTCATCTCGATGAAATAGAATTCGCCGTTTTCGTAGAGGAATTCAAAGGTGCCGGCACCGCGATAGCCGATCTTGCGGCAGGCCTCGGCGCAGCGGCTGCCAATCTTGTTGCGCAGTTCCTCGCTGATACCGGGGGCCGGTGCTTCTTCACAGACCTTTTGATGGCGGCGCTGCATGGAGCAGTCGCGCTCACCCAGATGAATGGCGTTGCCGTGGGTGTCGGAGAGCACCTGGATCTCCACGTGGCGCGGGTTTTCCAGATATTTTTCCATGTACACCACGCCGCTGCCGAAGGCCGCCTGGGCCTCGGCGGTGGTCAGTGAAATGGCGTTGAGCAGGGCCGCCTCTGAATGCACCACGCGCATGCCACGGCCACCACCGCCGGCGGCGGCCTTGATGATGATGGGGTAGCCGATCTCTTTGGCGATGCGCATGTTGGTCTCGGGGTCGTCGCCCAATGGGCCGTCGGAGCCGGGCACGCAGGGCACGCCGGAGGCACGCATGGCCTCGATGGCGGAGACCTTGTCGCCCATCAGGCGAATGGTTTCGGGTTTGGGGCCGATGAAGGTGAAGCCACTTTGTTCGATGCGTTCGGCAAAGTCTGCATTCTCGGCGAGGAAACCATAGCCTGGGTGGATGGCCACCGCGTCGGTAACCTCTGCGGCACTGATCAGTGCGGGGATGTTCAGGTAGCTGTCGGTGGAGGGGGCGGGGCCGATGCACACGGTCTCGTCGGCGAGGCGCACGTGTTTCAGGTCGCTGTCGGCCTCGGAGTGCACGGCAACGGTCTGGATGCCCATCTCCTTGCAGGTGCGCAGGATGCGCAGGGCGATTTCCCCGCGGTTGGCAATAAGGATTTTATCAAGCATGTCTTTATGTCTGTGTCAGGGTTGGTTTCGCCGGCGGGCAGGCCGGCGTCGAACGGCATAACGCCAAATAGCAATCATCATTCGATGACGAACAGGGCCTGGCCGTATTCCACCGGCTCACCGTTCTCCACCAGAATGGCCTTGATCACGCCGGCCTTATCCGCCTCGATCTGGTTGAGCAGTTTCATGGCCTCGATGATGCATAGGGTGTCGCCTACCTTGACGCTCTGTCCCACTTCCACGAAGGGCGAGGCGCCCGGTGACGGCGCGCGGTAAAAGGTACCGACCATGGGCGAGGTGACCTTGTGGCCGCTGATTTCCTCTTCGCCGCCGGCAGGGGTTTCCGCCGCTGCAGCCGGCGCGGCGGCGGGGGCGGGTGGGGGCGCCATTACCTGGGTGGGGGCCGCCACCACGGCGCCGGTGCCATGCCGGCTGATGCGCACGGACTCCTCGCCTTCGTGGATTTCCAGCTCGGCGATATTGGATTCTTCCAGCAGCTCAATGAGTTTTTTGACTTTGCGTATGTCCATTGTGGATGCCTATTTCGTTAACCGTTAATAGATGTTTTTGATTCGCTTTCAGCCCAGCCTGGCAACGGCCGCCTCCAGCGCCAAGGAGTAACCCTGAGCGCCCAGCCCGCTGACCACACCCACCGCGAGATCGGAAAAATAGGATTGCTGGCGGAATGCCTCGCGGGCGAAGATGTTCGACAGGTGCACCTCGATAAAGGGAATGTTGACTCCGGCCAGGGCGTCACGCAGCGCCACGCTGGTGTGGGTGAAGGCCGCGGGGTTGATGATGATGAAGGCCACCTTGTCGTTCGCCGCCTGATGCACGCGCTCAACCAGTGCGTGTTCGGCATTGCTCTGCAGGTGTTCCAGGTGGTGGCCGGCGGTCTTGGCTTGCGCTGCCAGTCCCCGGTTGATCTCGTCCAGGGTGGTCTTGCCGTAGTGGTCGGGTTCGCGGCTGCCCAGCAGATTGAGGTTGGGACCGTTGAGTACGAGTATCTTCGCCATGGCTGTGGGTGCCCCCGGGCTCATCTGGGTAAATTGTTGTTAATCTGCTGCCAACCTGTAGGAAACTGCGCTGAATTGTGCTGATAACGTCTTTCTTGTCGCAGAGTTGCGACGATTATGGCGCAATCCCTGTGGGAAGTCCAGAAATATGGATATTTGGCGGGGTTCGCCGACGTTGGCTGTTAATTCGGTGCAAAGTGACGTGATTTTTGCCCTATCATTGGCACAGGCTAAAGCAGTTGGGCCAGTACCTGTTCCAGGGGGTCACGTTTCATTTCACCGCGTTGCACAAACTGGATCTGTCCCTGGCGGTCGATGACCACGGTATAGGGCAGGGCGCCGAAGCGGTCGCCATATGCCTTGGCGATCTCGATGGCTGGTTCTTCACCGATAAGCATGGGGTAGTTGATGCCGTAGGTGTCCATGAAGTCTTGCACTTTTTCGGCGGTGTCGATGGCGACCCCTACAAACTGCAGGCCGGTGGCACTGTATTTCTCCTGCAGTTCCACGAACATGGGGGTTTCTTTCTGGCAGGGTGGACACCAGGTGGCCCAGAAGTTGAGCACCACCACCTTGCCATCCCATTCGTGGGAATTGCGTAATTTACCGTGGATATCCGGCAGACTGAATTCCGGCGCCGGCCGTTTGACCATGGCCTGCGCCGCTTCACGTCCTTGGGCGTTACCGCTGATCTGGTCGATGAGCAGCCGCCCGCCCCACATGCCCACCACGAAGGTGAGCAGGTAGGCGCTGTATTTCAGCAGTTTCTTTTTCGGAGGCGTGTGGCCGCTCATCTAATGATTGTTATGCTCGCCGGGTTAACGAAGGGCCTTTTCGATGTGTTCACGGAAGGGGCCGGGTTTGACAAAGCCTACCACACGATAGGCCTTGCGTTCCTTGCCGTCTGTGCCAAAGAAGAGAATGGCGGGGGGGCCGATAATATTGAATTTCTTTTGCAGGGCCTTGTCGTCTTCGTCCTGTACCGTGACATCGGCCTGCAGTAGCACCGTATTGGCAAGGGCCTGTTGCACGCCGGGGTCGCTGAAGGTGTACTTCTCCATTTCCTTGCAGGACACGCACCAGTCGGCGTAGAAATCCACCATTACCGACTTGCCGGCGGCGGAGGCGGCGGCCACCTCTCGGTCAAGCTCCGCCAGACCCTTGATGCGTTTGAAGACCATCTCGTTGCCGTGAGCAATATTTGTTGCTCCACCAGCAGCTGCGCCTGCACCGCCGCCACCCATCATGGCCAGTCCGTGCAGGGGTTGCAGGGTGTCCTTGCCTCCGGTGGCCGTACCCGCCAGTTGCAGAGCGCCGTAGATGAGCAGCACCACACCGAGTCCTTTCCACAGCTTGCGCCAACCGGAGGCGTTTTCACCCACGGGGTCCAGGGCGCCCATGTAGATAGCGGAGACGATCATCAGGCTACCCCAGAGCAGCATGGCCACGGCCACGGGGATGATGCGTTCCAGCATCCACACCGCTACCGCCAGCATGAGTACGCCGAATACCGCCTTGATGGTGTCCATCCAGGGGCCGGCCTTGGGCAGCAGTTTGCCCGCCGAAGCGCCGATGGCCAACAGGGGCGCGCCCATGCCCAGGCTGAGGGCGAACAGGGCCAGGCCGCCGAGCACCATGTCGCCGGTCTGGCCGATATAGATCAGCGCGCCTGCCAGGGGAGCAGCCACGCAGGGACCGACGATGAGGGCGGATAGCAGACCCATGATGGCGACGCCGGTAAGGGTGCCGCCTTTTTGTTTGTTGCTGACCTCGGTGAGGCGGCTCTGCAGGAAGGAGGGCATTTGCAGGTCGTAGAAACCAAACATGGAAAACGACAAGGCCACAAAGACACCGGCGAAGCTGGCCAGGATCCAGGGATTCTGGAAGGCGGCCTGCAGATTCTGGCCAAAGGCGCCGGCGGCGATGCCCGCGGCGGTGTAGGTAAGAGCCATGGCCAGCACATAGACCAGGGACATGATGAAGGCGCGCCGTGCGGTGATGCTCTCTCCCTGGCCAACGATGATGCCGGAGAGGATGGGAATCATGGGGAATACGCAGGGGGTGAAGGCCAGCAGCAGGCCGAAACCGAAGAAGGTGATGATGGTCAGCAGGGTGTTGCCCGAGGCCAGGGAATCGGCGATGCGATCCTGCTCGGAGACGGGGGCATCCGCTGCGCCGGCATCACTGGATGAGGCGGCTGCCGCAGTGGCTGCGCCCGCGGGCAGTGAAACGGGCATTTCCTTGGTAATGGGCGGATAACAGAACCCGGCGTCGGCGCAGCCCTGGTATTTGGCCACCAGGACGATCTCGGTGGGATCGAGGTTGGTGCGTGTTAGGGGAATATCGATGTCAACGTTGTGGTAATAGACGATCATTTCGCCGAAGGATTCATCCACCTTCTTTTTGCCCTTGGGCAGGATGGGTGTGCCCAGGGTGACGCCCTTGGCGTCCTTCAGCTCAAATTTGAATTTATCCTGATAGAGGTAGATGTTGTCGGCGATGTCCCAGTGGGCGCGCAGCCGATTGCCATCGACCGCTTCCACGGAAAAGGTGAAGGCCTGGTCGGGGTGCAGGAAGTCGTCACTGGAGTCCACCAGGCCGAGTTTGTTGCCCAAGTCTTTCAGGGCGCCGAGGGGATTGAAGCCGGCGGATTTGCCGGCGTCACTGGTCGTGCTGCTGACGGCGGGTTCTGCGCTGGCCAGAGGCGGCAGTGCCAGGGTGACGGTCTTGGTCTGCGGCGGGTAGCAGATACCCATGTCCGCGCACCCCTGGGAGGTGATTTTCAGGGTCAGGCTGTTGCCGGTGCCGGGGCTGCGCTCGAGGGGGATGTCCACGGCCACCTTGTGGCGGTAGGTTTCCACCTTGCCGAAAAACTCATCTTCCTTGATTTTGCCCTTGGGGAAACTGGGGGTGCCGGGGGTGATGCCCTCGGTGTCGCTGACGAATTTGAACTTGTCTCGATACAGGTAGTATTTGTCGGCGATGGCCCATTCCGCGCGCAGGGTGTTGGCGTCGATTACCCGGGTGCTGAGTTTGAAGGCCTCGTCGGGCATCAGGGGTTCTTCGTCCTCGAAGCCGCCCACCGCGGCCTGGGCGGTGGAATTCAGGCCCGGAAAGAGGAGAGTCAGCAGCAGTAACAGGCGGTGCGCAATGGTCATGGTGAGTCTCTTTATGTTTTGTTATGTCTTGCTGTCCGTGGAGGTGGCAGTTTGTTGTTCTATCCAGCCCAGGTAGCCGTCCAAGCCCCGTACAATGGGGACAGCCACCACCTCGGGAAGTTCATAGGGATGCAGGGCGGTAATGGCCTGCTCCAGGGTTCCGTAGGCCTCGTCCGTGGTCTTGATCAGCAGCAGGTGTTCCTGGGCCGATTCCCGTTTGCCCTGCCATTGGTAGACCGAGGTCAGCCCCGGCAGGATGTTCACACAGGCCGCCAGGGCGTGATCCACTAGTTGATCGGCGATGGTCTGTGCCGTGTCCCGATCCGGGCAGGTGCACAGAATCAGCAAAGGGGCCATTTCCTGAGTTCCTGTCTTTGTTATATCGTGTCGCGGGGCGCATATCTTTACATGGCTGGGGGCGCGAGTCGATCTACCCTCTCGTCCAGCATTGGGTCGTCAAGCATTTGGTCCGTATAAACAGATGCCACTGGGAGCATTTTGTTGCGTCGTGCTTGTGAAGCCGCAAACCGGCCGCATATCGGAGGAAACTGGTATAGTGCGGCTGTCGGCTCCCGTTTCCTTATCGCCAGCGCCGCGCGAGACACAATAATGAATCCCTTTTCCATCCTGTTAATCCTGTTTTTGCTCATCCCTCTGGTGGAGATCTACCTGCTCATCAAAGTGGGTGCGGTGATCGGTGCCCTGCCCACGGTATTCATGGTGGTCTTTACCGCCGTGTTGGGGGCCTGGCTGCTGCGCCTGCAGGGCTTCGCCACCATGAACCGGGTACGCCGCACCCTGGAACAGGGGGGTATCCCCGCCATGGAGATGATGGAAGGCGCGGTATTGCTGGTGGCTGGGGCGCTGTTGCTCACCCCGGGTTTCTTCACCGATGCCATCGGCTTCCTGTGCCTGATCCCCTCCCTGCGCCGCGCCCTGATCCGCTGGATGATGGGCCGCTTCATGATGCCGCCGGGAGGCTTTGGCGGGCCGGGCGGTCCATCTTCGGGTTCCCACGGGCCGCGCACGCTCGAAGGTGAGTACCGCCGTGAAGACGACTGAGGCCAGACTGAAACTCACCCGGCTGGGGATCGACACCTACCGCGAGAACGTGGCCTACCTGCACCGGGACTGCGAGGTGTATCGCGCCGAGGGCTTTCAGGCCCTGTCCAAGGTGGAGGTGTGTGCCGATGGCCGGCGCATCCTCGCCGTGCTCAACGTGGTGGACGACGCCGATATCGTCCCCCTCGACGCCCTGGGGCTGTCGGAGGAGGCCTTCGACCAGCTGGGCCTGGCCGAGGGCGAGACGGTCAGCGTGGATCATGCCGAGCCGCCGGTGTCCATGGATGCGGTGCGGCGCAAGATCGCCGGTGAACGTCTCGACCAGGCGGCGTTTCACGCCATCATCCAGGACATCACCGAAAGCCGCTATTCCAAGATGGAGATCGCCGCCTTCCTCGTGGCCTCGGGTCAAAACGACATGGACCGCGACGAGATGCTCTATCTCACCCGGGCCATGCTGGACGCCGGCGAGCGCCTGGACTGGGACGAACCCCTGGTGGCGGACAAGCATTGCATCGGCGGCATTCCCGGGAATCGCACCTCCATGCTGGTGGTGCCCATTGTCGCCGCCCACGGCATGCTGATCCCCAAGACCTCCAGCCGCGCCATCACCTCCCCCGCCGGCACTGCCGACACCATGGAGGTGCTGGCCAAGGTGGAGCTGGACATCGCGGCCATGCACGACATCGTGCGCAAGCAGCGTGGCTGCATGTTGTGGGGCGGCACGGCGCGGCTCTCCCCGGCAGACGACATCATGATCTCCGTGGAGCGCCCCCTGGGCATCGACTCCCAGGGACAGATGGTGGCCTCCATCCTGTCGAAAAAACTGGCCGCCGGTTCCACCCACCTGCTCATCGACATCCCTATCGGCCCCACGGCGAAGATCCGCCGCATGCGCGAGGCCCAGCACCTGCGCAAACTGTTCGAATACGTGGGCGACCGCCTCGGCCTGCAACTGGAAGTAGTGATCACCGACGGCCGCCAGCCCATCGGCCGGGGCATCGGCCCGGTGCTGGAGGCCCGCGACGTGATGCAGGTGTTGCAGAACGATCCCGAGGCCCCCAACGACCTGCGCCAGAAGGCCCTGCGCCTGGCCGGCCGGGTGCTGGAATTCGACCCGGATGTGCGCGGTGGTCACGGTTATTCCATCGCCCGTGACATCCTCGATTCCGGCCGCGCCCTGGCCAAGATGCAGGCCATCATCGCCGCCCAGGGCGAGCAGACCCGGGACTATCCCCTGGGCAAGCTGACCCGGGACATCCCCGCCCCGGCAGACGGAGTGGTGAGCGCCATCGACAACCTGCACATGGCGCGCATCGCCCGCTTTGCCGGCGCCCCCATGGACAAGGGCGCCGGGGTGGACTTGTTCAAGAAATTGGGCGATCCCGTGGAAAAGGGCGAGCCCCTGTACCGCCTGCATGCCGAGTTTCCCGCCGATTACAAGTTCGCCCTGGCCCTGTGCGAGCAGCACAGCGGCTACACCATCGGCGCGCAGGGCGATATCGCCAGGACCCTGGTGGAATTCTGATGCGGGTACTGGGCTTTGTGGACTACGAGGCCCAGGGCCGGGGACTGGCCCGGGCGCTGGACTGTGACTATGCCCCGGTGGACGTGCACCGCTTCCCGGACGGCGAGAGCAAGCTCACCCTGCCCGCCGAACTGCCGGAGCAGGTGGTGGTCTGCCGCAGCCTGGACCGGCCCAACGACAAGCTCATCGAGCTGTTGCTCACCGCCACCACCGCGCGCCGGCTGGGCGCCCAACGTCTGACACTGGTGGCCCCCTATCTGTGTTACATGCGCCAGGACAAGGCCTTTCACCCCGGCGAGGCGGTGAGCCAGCCCATCATCGGTGGTTTTCTCGCCGGGCTGTTCGACGCCGTGATCACCGTGGACCCGCACCTGCACCGCGTCCACCAGCTGGCCGATGCCGTGCCCGCCCAACAGGCCGTGGCCCTCAGCGCCACCGCGCCCATGGGCGACTTTTTGCATGAACGGCTGCATAAACAGTTGTATAAACAGCTGCATGAACGGCAGCACGAGCGGCCCGCCGTCCTGCTGCTGGGGCCGGACAGCGAATCCCGCCAGTGGGTGAGCCGCATCGCCGAGCGCGATGGCCTGGACTATGACGTGGCCAGCAAGACCCGCCTGGGGGACCGGCAGATCGAGATTGCCCTGCCCGAGCGGGACTGGTCAGGAAAGCATGTGATCATCGTCGACGACGTCATCAGCAGCGGCGAGACCATCGCCATCGCCGCACAGCAGTGCATCGCACGCGGCGCGGCGCGGGTGGACGTGCTCACCACCCACGCCCTGTTCGCCCCCGGAGCCATGGACCGGCTGCGGGAGGTGGGGGTGGGCGACATCTGGAGCACCGACAGCATCCCCCACGAGACCAATGCCATCCCCCTGGCCGGGCTGCTGGCCGGGGCGGTGCGGGAGACTGAACACAAGCTGATCGCATAGCACACTTAATACACTGCCAAATTCTGTGGGAGCGCCTTTCCAGGCGCGAATCGCGCCTGGAAAGGCGCTCCCACCCGGGGAAATAACCCTGTAGCAATTTTTTGAGACAAATGCTCTTCTCCCATAGCCGTACTATCTAATTGCAATTGTGAATAGGAAAACCTGATGGACGACAAGACCCGCACCGAGATCGAAGCCGCCGCCTTTCGTGGCCTGGTGGAACACCTGCAAAACCGCAAAGATGTGCAGAACATCGACCTGATGAACCTGGCCGGCTTTTGCCGCAACTGCCTGTCCAAGTGGTATCTGGCTGCCGCCAGGGAGCGGGGCGTGGATATGGACTACGCCCAGGCGCAGCAGATCATCTATGGCATGAGCATCGAGCAATGGAAGGCCGAGTATCAAACCCCGGCCAGCGAGGAACAGCTCAAGCAATTCGAGGAGACCAAGCCCCTGCACGCCAGGATCAGCGGCCATCAATAATAAGCGCAGCGGATCTGGCGTGCCCGCTGCGGTGTCCGCCAGCGGTGGCGACAGCGGCTACAGCCATTCCACCAGGTAAAAAATCATCTGTCCCTCGGAGGACTTCGACGGGCCCAGCACCCTGGCCGCATAACGCTTGTTGGTCTCGTCACGTTGCTCCCGTGCCTCGGCCGCCGAGGGCATAAGTGTCACGCAGCTGGCGGGAAACCGCTTGCGCCTGCGCCCGGGCATGTACACCACGGCATAGCTTTCGGCCGAGACATTGGTTTCCGGGTCTGGGGGGACAAATCCACGCATGGCCCATTGTGAGCGAATCCTTGTTCCTGGTACAACAAACCCCGCACGCGGCGGGGTCTGTGTGGGACGTGCAGGCGTCGATCAGTGGTGCCGATCCCAGCGTCGCTGCAGGCGTTCGCCCCGGCGGTCCATGCGCCGGTCGATGCGATCACCGCGGCGATCCAGGCGGCGATCGATGCGCTCGCCCCGGCGGTCCAGGCGGGCGTTGATGCGATCGCCCCGTCGGTCCAGGCGCGCCTCGATGCGATCACCCTTGCGGTCCAGGCGTTCAGCGCGGCCCTCGAAGCCCCGTGCCTCCAGGCGCTCGGCCCGTCGGTCCAGGCGCTCGTTGATACGTTCACCGCGGCGGTCCAGGCGGGCATCGATGCGATCTCCGCGCGTGTCCAGGCGTTGTTCGATGCGATCACCGCGATTGTCCAGGCGGTTTTCGATGCGGTCGCCGCGCTGGTCGAAGCGGTTCTCGATGGCTCCGTCGGCGCTGGCCAGCAGGGGCAGGGTCAACAGGGTGGCGCAGAGGCCGGCGGAAAAGAGCTTGCGGGTTATCATGGTGTGTTCTCCAGGTTGTGAGTGAATTGGTGTGTTCACTGGTATTAACGCGCACCGCGGGGAGCGGTTGACAGGGTGGTGGAAAAATACCGGGTGCGGGTTTGTCTTCTTCAACCTGACTGAGCCAACGCAAGATTTCCGAATTAAATATTGTTTTTAGACTTGAATTTCCATTTTCCGGCCCTATGATTAGCGCTCACTAGACACGAGTGCTAATCGTGCGTTGTTCCGGCCCGGCATGTACCGGCCCAAAATTCAAAAAAACATATGTTGAATCAAGGAGATAGTAAATGAATATTCGTCCTTTGCATGATCGAGTCATCGTTCGCCGTATGGAGGAAGAGCGTACCAGTGCCGGCGGTATCGTGATTCCGGACTCGGCGGCGGAAAAGCCTTCCCAAGGCGAGGTGGTTGCCGTGGGCAATGGCAAGATTCTGGAGAACGGCGAGGTGCGTCCCCTGGATGTAAAGGTCGGCGACAAGGTGCTGTTCAGCAAGTACGGCGGCACCGAAGTGAAGGTGGACGGCGAAGATCTGCTGGTGATGCGTGAAGACGATATCACCGGCGTCATCGAAGGCTAAGGCCTGCCCGGTTTTCCAATTTTAAACATCAGAGACAACAGACAAGAGGATTACACACATGTCCGCAAAAGAAGTGAAATTCAGTGACGACGCCCGCCATCGTATGGTGGCTGGGGTGAATATTCTGGCCAATGCCGTGAAGGTGACACTGGGTCCCAAGGGCCGTAACGTGGTGCTGGACAAGTCCTTCGGCGCCCCTACCATCACCAAGGACGGCGTCTCCGTGGCCAAGGAGATCGAACTGGAAGACAAGTTCGAGAACATGGGTGCGCAGATGGTCAAGGAAGTCTCTTCGCAGACCTCCGACACCGCCGGTGACGGCACCACCACCGCCACCGTGCTGGCCCAATCCATTCTTACCGAAGGCATGAAGGCGGTGGCCGCCGGGATGAATCCCATGGACCTCAAGCGTGGCATCGACAAGGCCGTGAGCGCGACCGTCGAAGCCCTGAAATCCATGTCGATCCCCTGTGAGGACGACAAAGCCATCGCCCAGGTGGGCACCATCTCCGCCAACTCTGACGAAGCCATCGGCGGCATCATCGCCGAGGCCATGGGTAAGGTGGGCAAGGAAGGCGTGATCACCGTGGAAGAGGGCTCCGGCCTGGAGAACGAGCTGGACGTGGTGGAAGGCATGCAGTTCGACCGCGGTTATCTCTCCCCCTATTTCATCAACAGCCAGGAAAGCATGAGCGTGGAGATGGACAGTCCGCTGATCCTGATCTTCGACAAGAAGATCTCCAACATCCGTGACCTGCTGCCCATCCTCGAGGGTGTGGCCAAGGCCGGCAAGCCGCTGCTGATCATCGCCGAGGACGTGGAGGGCGAGGCCCTGGCCACACTGGTGGTGAACAACATGCGTGGCATCGTCAAGGTGGCCGCCGTGAAGGCGCCGGGCTTTGGCGATCGCCGCAAGGCCATGCTGGAAGACCTGGCCATCCTCACCGGCGGCACGGTGATCTCCGAGGAAGTGGGCCTGTCCCTGGACAAGGCCAGCATCGACGACCTGGGCACCGCGAAGAAGGTGAGCATCACCAAGGAAAACACCACCATCGTCGATGGTGCCGGTAATCCCAAGGACATCGAGGCGCGGGTCAACATGATCCGCACGCAGATCGAGGAGGCCACCTCCGATTACGACAAGGAGAAGCTGCAGGAACGCGTCGCCAAGCTGGCCGGCGGTGTGGCAGTGATCAAGGTGGGCGCCGCCACCGAAGTGGAAATGAAAGAGAAGAAGGCCCGCGTGGAAGACGCCCTGCACGCCACCCGCGCCGCGGTGGAAGAAGGCGTGGTGCCCGGCGGCGGTGTGGCCCTGGTGCGTGCCCTGGCCACCATCGGCGAGGTCAAGGGTGACAACCACGATCAGGACATGGGCATCAGCCTGGCCAAACGCGCCATGGAAGAGCCCCTGCGGCAGATCGTCTCCAACGCCGGTGGCGAGCCCTCCGTGGTGCTCAACGCCGTTGCCG
The DNA here is from genome assembly GCA_011051685.1 of Gammaproteobacteria bacterium. Lineage (GTDB taxonomy): Bacteria > Pseudomonadota > Gammaproteobacteria > SZUA-152 > SZUA-152 > SZUA-152. The sequence goes on along the minus strand of DRKQ01000121.1, from coordinate 7,790 downwards.
AAGGCAAGGGCAACTATGGCTTCAATGCCGCCACGGGCGAGTTCGGCGACATGGTGGAAATGGGTATTCTCGATCCCACCAAGGTCACACGCACCGCGTTGCAGAACGCTGGTTCCGTGGCCGGTCTGATGATCACCACCGAGGCCATGGTGGCGGACAAGCCTGCCGAGGAAGGTGCTGCCGGCGCCATGCCCGACATGGGTGGCATGGGCGGAATGGGTGGCATGGGAGGTATGATGTAAGTCCGGGTCATTCAGCCTGAACAGCAACCCTGGTGTTGCCATAAGCCCCCCGCCGGCCAGCGTGCCGGCGGGGGGTTTTTTATGGCCCATTACAAAGGCATGGCTTGGGGGCGCTGCCTGGCCTTGTGTTAATCTCCCGTGATGACAGAGCAATCCACTAAACCCAGTTGGGTCCAGTTACGCCGGTACTATGCCAGGTTCCGTCAGTACCTGCGTCCCGATACCCGCTACTTTGCGTTGGATGTTGCTTCCATCATTGTGGCAGTGGCCACCAATACGGCGATGATCTGGCTCATGGGGCAGCCGTTGAGCCTGATCCAGGCGGGTGACTATGACGGTCTCACCACCGTCCTGGTCGTTTTTGCCGGGGTGCTGCTGCTCAATCAGGCCATGCAGATGGGGGGCGGCTGGCTGACCGGCTGGCTGATGTTGCGCTTTATTGGTCGTGCCCGTAACGCCATTGTATCGCGCTTGCTGAACTTGTCTTTTCCCGTGGCGGGACGGGTGGCGCGGGGTGATTTGCTGGCGCGTCTGAGCAACGACGTGGATCGTATCAGCCATATCGTGGTGGAAGCGCGCTTGATGCTGGTATCCCATTTGCTCACGCTCTCTCTGTATACCTTCATGTTGTTCTGGATCGATGTGCGCCTGGCGCTGATCGCCCTGGCGGCGGTGCCCCTGTTTGTTTTGCATCAGCGTTTTTTCTCCGAGCGCAAGCGCCGGGCCACGGAGGGGTTTCTGGAGGCTAACGGGAAGTTGCTGTCCTTCGAGGAGCAGGCGCTGGCCAATCTGCGCGGCGTCAGCGCCAATACCGCCGAGCCGCAGGTGACGGCCATGCACCAACAGGTGTTTGCCAGGGCCTGTCGCTGGGCGGTGCGTGAGCGGGGGCTGGAAGTGGCCTTCATGACCAGCTTTACCGTGCTGATTTACCTGGTGGGCCTGCTGGTGGTGGTGCTCGGGGTGGATGATGTGCGCAATGGCGCCATGCCCGTGGGTTTGCTGGTGAGCTTTTTGTTGTATCTGGGTTACCTGGCCATGCCGGTGCGCGGCCTGGTGGATATCGCCTTTCAGTACATGGGCAATGCCCCCGCGGCGCTGCGGGTACTGGAGGTGCTGGACGCGCAGCCGCAGGTGGTGGATGCGGACAATGCTCCTGAGCTGCGGGTGAGCGAGGGGCAGATCGCTATCGAGGACGTGTCTTTCGCCTATCCCGGTGGGGCGATGGTGTTACGCCACGCGCAGGTCACGATCCACGGTGGCGAGACGGTGGCCCTGGTGGGCCCCAGCGGTTCCGGCAAGTCCACTCTGGCGGCCCTGTTGTTGCGTTTTTATGATCCCCAGGAGGGGCGTATTTGCATCGACGGCCAGGACCTGCGCGAGGTGAGTCTCGCCTCGCTGCGCCGCAACATGGCGGTGGTCTGGCAGGAGCCCTTTGTGCTCAACGACACCCTTCGCGCCAACCTGTTGCTGGCCAGGCCCGAGGCCAGCGAGGAGCAACTCGTCACTGCCTGCCAGCGCAGCCATGCCTGGGAATTCATTAGCGCCCTGCCCGGGGGGCTGGACACCGAGCTGGGGGCGGGAGGCGTGGAACTGTCTGGCGGGCAGAAACAGCGCCTGGCCATCGCCCAGGCCTTTTTGCGTGATGCGCCCATGCTGATCCTGGACGAGGCCTCGTCGGCGCTGGACAGCCAGTCCGAGCAGGTGATCGTGCAGGCCCTTGATGCCCTGCGGGCGCAGCGCACCACGCTGTTGATCGCCCATCGTTTTTCATCCATTCGCAATGCCCACCGGGTGATCTATTTCGAGACCGATGGTTCGCTGAGCGTAGGGAGCCACGACGAACTGTTCGAGGCTCACCCGGCCTATCGCGAGGCGGTGGAGTGGCAGACGGCGGGGCAGGGTGATGAAGGCGATAAGGCGTCAAAGGCGGGTCGCTAAGGCGGTATACCCACACTTGGGACGCCGTGAAACGTCTCTGCAGGCTTGGCGGCCGCGTTCCTGCTGCCGACAGCCAAGGATGGGCATACCAGCTTAGCCACACTCCCCGTTTCGAAACGCTTTTGCAGCGCTAAAGCCCATCCAGCCAGGCCGTGATTTGCTTGGCTTCACGACGTAAAAAGGCCGGATCGCTGTAGGCGTTGGTGATGGTCGCCACCCCCTGCGCCCAGGCCAGCAGATGCAGGGCGAGATGGCGGGCCTGCCTGCCCCGGCCCAGCTGGCGGAACTGGGCTTCCAGCCATTGGCGGAAGATCTCGAACATCTGGTTGGCATCGTTGAGCTGGGCGTGTTGCAGTTTGGCCAGTTCGTTGCACAGTGTGCCGATGGGGCAGCCGTAGTGTTCGATGTCTTGCTGTTGCCGGGTCAGTATCTGAATGTAGCGCCGCAGCCGCTTGCGGGGATCGCTGATGGTTTCATCCCAATAAGCCAGCATCGCGCGGAAATCCTCCAGGCGTTTTTCGATGACGCCCTGGAGGATTTCGTCCTTGGTTTTGAAGTGATAATAAAAGTTGCCGCGCGCAATACCGGCGGCATCGGCGATGTCGCTGAACGAGGTGTGATTGAACCCCTGCTCATAAAATAGTGTGTCCGCGGCAGCGATGATGCGCTGCCGGCATTGTTCTCCTTTCGTACCCATGTGTGTTTATAAGCGATGGCGCCTGAAATGGTTACTGTGTGTGCTCATGCGTCTGCAGTTGCCTCCTGTAAAAAGGGATAGTCCGTATAGCCATGGGCATCGCCGCCGTAGAAGGTTTCCGGATCCGACGCGTTGAGTGGGGCGTTTTCGGCAAAGCGTTTCACCAGGTCCGGGTTGGCGATGTAGAGCCTGCCAAAGGCCACCAGGTCGGCGTCGCCGTTGGTGATGGCCGTCATGGCGCGCTCGCGGGTATAGCCGTTGTTGGCCATGTAGATGCCGCCGAAAATATCCCTGATGTGACGATAATCCAGCGCGCGGGTGTCACTGGCCATGTCCCCCTCGAGCACGTGCAGGTAGGCGAGGCCAAGGGGGCTGAGTTGTTCGGCCACATAGGCAAAGGTGGTTGCGGGGTCCGAGTCGCTCATGGAATTGAAAGTGTTTTCCGGCGACAGGCGCACGCCGATCTGGCTGGGCTGCAATTCCCGGGAGACGGCGTCGATGACCTGGCGCAGGAAGCGGCTGCGGTTTTCCAGCGAGCCGCCGTACTGGTCCGTACGCCGGTTACTGCCGTCGCGCAGGAACTGGTCGATGAGGTAGCCGTTGGCGGCATGGATTTCCACACCGTCGAAACCGGCCTGTCGGGCGCAGGCGGCGGCGTGTTGATATTGTCCCACGATGTCCCTGATTTCTGCTTCTTCCAGGGCGCGTGGGATGACGAAGGGTTGCGGCCCCTCATAGGTCATCGCCTCCCCCTCGGGTTTGATGGCCGAGGGGGCGACCGGGGTTTCACCCTCAAGCAGGCTGGGGTGGGAGATGCGTCCGCAGTACCACAGCTGGCAGAAGATGCGCCCGCCCGCGGTGTGCACGGCGTCGGTGACCTGGCGCCAGGCCGCCACCTGCTCCTCGGAATGAATCCCCGGGGTGGCCGGGTAGCCGATACCCTGGGGCGACACCTGGGTGGCCTCGGTGATGATCAGCCCGGCTGTGGCGCGCTGCCGGTAATACTCCACGTGTAGCGGGGTGGGGACGTTGCCTTCGGCGGCGCGGTTACGGGTCATGGGCGCCATGACGATGCGGTTGGGGAATGTGAGTTCGCCAACGGTGATGGGGGAAAACAGGTCTGTGCTCATTGGATAGTGCTCCTTGCGATTAAAAAATAGGACGAACGTCTTAAAGTACGCTGAAAAAAATAGGACGGTCATATTGTTTTGTCAAGAGATGACATGCCGGTTGAGCAAGCGCGGTGGGCTTGGCAGAAGAGCCGCAGATATTCTCTGAGAATGGAGGAAGGGGATTCGGACGGATGGCCGCTTCCGGGTGGCGTCTGTATTCGGGTTCTTATTCAGGCCTGTCGAGCCAGAATTTTGTATCGCTGGTGGGGTTGGAAATGATGTTTCATGCCCAAACGTTAAGGGCAGTCATTCAAGCAGATACAAACAATAACTCGAACAGGAGTCTCGTCATGGATAACAGGAATGGTGGTGTGTGGGACGGGGGTTTGTTTTTTGCCGGCCTCCCGGCGGTTGTTCGCACTGGCGTGCGGCAGACACTGTATCCCGTCGCCCTTGCTGCATTGTTGCTGATCTTCTGGGCGCCCATGTCCCTTGCGGGTTTGCCATGGATGGATGATGGCGGTGAGCGCCCCACCCTGGCGCCCATGCTGCAGCGGGTGACGCCGGCGGTGGTGAATATTTCCACCAAATCGCGCGTGCGTATTCGTCAGAATCCCTTATTTAATGATCCTTTTTTCCGGCGCTTCTTTGATTTGCCCAATTTGCCTAATCTGCCCCAGCAACAGGAGCGTCAGGCCCTGGGCTCCGGGGTGATCGTGGATGCGAAAAAGGGCTACATACTGACCAACAACCACGTCATCGCCAATGCCGATGAGATTACCGTGACCCTGAAGGACAAGCGTCAGTTCGAGGCCAAGGTGGTGGGCAAGGATCCGGCGGCGGATCTGGCGGTGGTGCGTATCGACGCCGATGATCTCACCCAGCTCGACATGGCCGATTCCAGCACCCTGCAGGTGGGGGATTTTGTGGTGGCTATCGGTAATCCTTTTGGTCTGACCCAGACGGTGACCTCGGGCATTATCAGCGCCCTCGGGCGTTCCGGGCTGGGCATCGAGGGTTATGAGAATTTCATCCAGACCGATGCCTCCATCAACCCCGGTAATTCCGGTGGTGCGTTGGTGGATCTCAATGGCAAGCTGGTGGGCATCAACACCGCCATTCTAGGCCCCTCCGGCGGCAACGTGGGTATTGGTTTCGCCATTCCCAGCAACATGGCCAGGGCCATCATGGCGCAGCTCATCGAATATGGCGAGGTGCGCCGCGGGCAATTGGGTGTGATGGTGCAGGATGTGACGCCGGATCTGGCCAAGGCCTTTGGCATCAAGCAGCGCCATGGCGCAGTGATCGCCCAGGTGGTGAAGGGCTCGGCGGCGGCAAAGGCCGGACTGAAGGTGGGCGACGTGGTGATCGCCATCAATGGCAAGCCCGTGAAGGGGTCTGCGGATCTGCGTAATGCCGTGGGCCTGATGCGGGTGGGCACCAAGGTGCGCCTGGAGGTCATTCGCAATGGCAAGACGCGCATCGTGCATACCCGCATTGCCGAACCCAAGCGCACCAAGGCAGAAGCGGCGGGACTGACCAAACGCCTGTCCGGCGCGGTGCTGGGCGCCATCGAACCGGGGCATCCCTTGGCCGGTAAGGTGGAAGGCGTGGAGGTGATCGAGGTTGAACCCGGCAGTCCGGCGGCACGCGCGGGGTTGCGCAAGGGTGACATCATCGTTTCGGTCAATCGCACACCAGTGAAATCTGTGGAGGATGTACGCAAGGCCGCCAAGGCTGGTAAGGGTGGAATACTCTTGAATATCCAACGTGGAAATGGGGCACTCTTTTTGGTTATCAAATAAACAGGAGGTGAATCATGTCAACACTGAGTCAGTTACGCCAAGGCGCCTCGCAGGTGCTGGAGAATCTTGAAGAAGGTTGGAGCAATCTCTGGTCACGGGCCAAGAATGCCGTTACCCGGTTTACCCCGGGCAAACAGCAGCGAGAGCAGACGGGGGACGCTGCAGAGTGGCCGGCGGCCTCCCCGAGTTGGAGCGTATTGAGTGCAGAGGTAAAGGATTCCGGCGACGACATCATTGTGCGTCTTGAGGTACCGGGCATGGAGGCAGATGATTTCGACATTCAGGTGGTCGATGATTACCTGGTGGTGCGCGGCGAAAAACAATGGCAGCGGGATGACAAGAAGGGCCGCTACCACATTACCGAATGTGCCTATGGGCGCTTTGAAAGGGCAATCCCCTTGCCCAAGGGCGTGGATGAAAGCCATGCCAAGGCCAGGTATCGGCGTGGGGTGCTGACAGTGACCCTGCCGGTCTCCGAATATTATCGATCCCGTCAGATTGCCATCGAGAAATGATTTGGATTGGCGCACTGCCTGAATGATGCGCAGTGGCGGGCGATGCCAAAGAAGGGATCAAGTTATCCTTTGCAGGGCATCGCTGGAGTCATCAGAAAATACCTGATCTGAAAAAAAGAAAGGAACTCCTGTCCTGCACGGAGTTCCTTTCTGTCTGTACTGCTTCTTGTGCTACTCCCTGATAAAAGCGGGATTAACCGTCATCAGGGTAAGTCCGCTGCCTTGGTGCTCATCCTTATGCCCATACCTTCACATGCAGGAGGAACAGTGGCAGCGGGGGCGTCTTACATTCCGCCGCCCATGCCTCCTTGGCCCTGGCCCATACCTTGACCCATACCCTGGCCCATGCCTTGACCTTGTCCCATGCCTTGACCTTGTCCCATGATAACTCTCCTTTAATCAGAATGGTTTACTGCAAAAGTGCATCGGCTAATGAATTCATACAATGCATTCACCAATACCTTGTAGCCCACGTGAGTGGGCACCCCCTGTTGTCCGAGTTGGGCGTCTGAACGGGTAAAACAAATGACGACAACAAAGACAACGAATGAAAGCTAGCAGAAGAAACACATGTTGTCTATTTTGGCCGGTTTTCCTGCAAACCAGGGGGGGATCAGTGCGAGATAAAGATACATAAAATAACGGGTAGGAATACTTGTTTCACAGGTGTTCCAGGCTGTTAGAGTGGGGTTTTTACCTGGTATTCCTGAAATACAGGAAAAATCCATCGCATTCTTCAACGTTTCGCGGTTGGAACAGGGGTGAATTCATTGCACCTTGGAAATAATACAGCTCAGACAGATTAATACCTGGTGCTACAAAGAATGAAAGGTCTCCCGAAACAAGCTCTTCAGAAACAAGCTTTCAGAAACAAGAAAGGAACACTATTCGCATAGTGTTCCTTTCTATTTTTAACGTGGGGTTTAGCCACATTGGTGAAGCTGCAATGACTGCGGGAGCAGATCAGCAGGCTGCACAGGTGTTGCTTACGCAACAACATCCGTTGTCGGATGTTAGCTACACAGGTTTGTGTAACAGTATGGTCTATAGGGCTAGACCGGTTTCAGCTTGGGGTTGGCTTACATGCCGCCACCCATGCCTCCACCCATACCACCGCCCATACCACCCATACCGCCACCCATACCCATGCCGCCACCCATGCCGCCGCCCATTCCACCCATTCCGCCGCCCATGCCGCCGCCACCCATGCCGCCACCGCCACCCATTCCGCCACCCATAGTGACCTCCTGAGTTTAAGTAACCAAACATTGATGACTAGCTGCAGGTACAACGATACGGAGGTATCGACAGTACATGATGCTAGCACTGAGTAGGCCAATAAAACCGTTATTGGCCGGTGCCTATCGTTGTTACCGACGTGGTTTTTTTATACCCCCTCGTCAATATCAACGATGGACAAAAAACTAGCAAAGTGGTCACTATTTGTCAATTCCGATAAACAATTCGCGAGGTGCAATAAG
>DRKQ01000120.1 GCA_011051685.1 Gammaproteobacteria bacterium | reverse complement strand
GAAAGTAGTTCTGGAAGGTGATCGAGGCCAGGGTCTGGTTCTCGTTCTGCACCGGCACCCCTTCCTTGGCCTCCACCGCCTGATGCAGGCCGTCGGACCAGCGCCGGCCCGGCATGGTGCGGCCGGTGAATTCGTCGACGATGATTACCTCACCGCCCTTGACGATGTAGTCCACGTTACGCTGGTACAGCGCATGGGCGCGCAGCGCGGCGTTGACGTGATGGATGAGGCGGATATTGGCTGCGTCGTAGAGGCTCTCGCCCTCGGGCAGCAGACCGATCTCGGCCAGCATCTCCTCCACGTGCTGGTGACCCTGCTCAGTGAGATAGACCTGCTTGGACTTTTCTTCCAGATAGTAGTCACCGAGCTGGCCGTCTTCGGGCTCCTCGCCTTCTTGCTTGACCAGCTTCGGCACGACCTTGTTGATCTTTTCATACAGCTCGGAGCTGTCGTCGGCGGGGCCGGAGATGATCAGCGGTGTGCGCGCCTCGTCGATGAGGATGGAGTCGACTTCATCGACGATGGCGTAGTGCAGCTCGCGCTGAACCTTCTCCTCGAGGCTGAAGGCCATGTTGTCGCGCAGGTAGTCGAAACCGAATTCGTTGTTGGTGCCGTAGGTGATATCGGCGGCATAGGCGGCGCGCTTCTCGTCGGGGCTCTGCCCGGACAGCACCACGCCAACGCTGAGGCCGAGGAAATTGTACAGCTTGCCCATCCACTCGGCGTCGCGCTTGGCCAGATAGTCGTTCACCGTCACCAGATGTACGCCCTTGCCGCTCAGGGCATTGAGATACACCGCCAGGGTGCCCACCAGGGTCTTGCCCTCGCCGGTGCGCATCTCGGCAATCTTGCCGTCGTTGAGCACCATACCGCCGATCAGCTGCACATCGAAGTGGCGCATGTCCAGAGCGCGCCTGCCGGCCTCACGCACCACCGCAAAGGCCTCGACCAGCAGGTCATCGATCTTGGCCCCATCAGCCAGGCGCTGGCGGAATTCGTCCGTCTTGGCACGCAGTTCCTCATCCGACAATTCCTGTATCTGTGGCTCAAAGGCATTGATCTGGGCCACGACCTTGTTCATGCCTTTCAGCAGGCGATCATTGCGGCTACCGAACACCTTGGACAGCAGTTTACTTACCATGTCTTTTTACACATCGATTCAGGAGTGGATGGCGGGCAAGCACAGGCATGCCGAATAAAGGCTGGGGATTATAGCGGGGATCAGAGGTTTAGAGAATGATTATCGATGGCGGCGGTCAACGGGCGGCGAGGATATATTTCTTCGGATCGACCGTCTCGCCCTTGTAATGTACCTCAAAGTGTACATGTGGGCCGGTGGAGCGGCCGGTGGAACCCATCAGGGCGAGGGTCTGGCCCTTTTTCACCGCATCGCCCACCTGCACCAGGATCTTTTCATTGTGCCCGTAACGGGTCACATAACCGTTGCCGTGGTTGATCTCCACCAGGTTGCCATAGCCATAGCGGCTGCCGGCCCAGGTCACCACGCCGGCGCCCACGGCAATCACTTCACTGCCGGCCTTGCCGGCAAAATCCATGCCCTTGTGGCGCTCGCGACGGCCCGTAAAGGGGTCGGTGCGCATGCCGTAATAGGATGAGATCCAGCCGCGCTTGATGGGGCGCCCGGTGGGGAATACCGCCTCCTGTAGGTTACGGCTCATGAGCATGGTTTCCAGCAGACCCAGCTGTTCGGCGCGGTCATCCAGCTGGCGGGAAAGCTTATCGAGCGACTGGACGAAATCCGGCAGGGGCATCGCCTCGGGGGCGGAAGCCATTGCCGGCCCGCCGACGGCCGGCTTGGTGGAGAAATCAAACTCGCCCTTGTCGAGGTCGGCCACCTCGGTAAGACGCTCACCCAGGGCATCCAGACGAATCACCTTGGCCTGCAGCTCGCCGAGGCGCAGGGCCAGGGCATCCATGTTTTCGCGCGCCAGGCGCTGAACGTCGGCAATCTCTTCGCGCTGGCTCTGCATTTCCTGCTGCCAGGCACTCATCAGCAGCTCATCCTGGCTGGGGGCAACCTGCTGCGCCATCCAGTAGCCGCCAAACACCAGCAGAGAAGGGGCGATGACAAATGCCAGTAGTGATACCAGGGTCGCGGCCGTGCGCGTCACCGTTACCGTGCGCATCCGCTCTCCACGCTTGCCAACCAAGATGATATTCATACCGTGCCGTCCGCTCCCGTTTTCACCACTTCAAGGTATCGCTTTCAGCCATTACCACAGTGAACTACAATGATTTCCCGTTTCCAGCCAAAGACATTCGCATCATGTCCGTCCGCAAAAGATCATCCGGCAAGAGCCTGGCCAGCATCCTGGCGGCCGCCGACAACGGTCTGCAGCCGCTTTTTGCTCACGCCCACCAGCTGCGAACCGTGAACCGCATGCTGCGCGGCGCACTGGGTGATCCCCTTGGCCCGCACGTCAGCCTTTGCAACATCCGCGCCGATACCGCCATCGTTGCCGCAGATTCGCCCGCCTGGCTCACCCAGCTCCGCTATCTGGCGCCGACGGTGCTGCATATCCTGCAAAGCCAGCCGGGGCTGGAGTCCTTGCGCAAGGTACGCTTCAAGGTGCAACCCGCCAGCGAGCCGGCAGAGCCTGCCGCGCCACCCCGCCGCGCCTCACTGTCCCCCTCGGGGGCAGAGATACTGAAGAGCGCAGCGGAGGGAATGCAGGATCCCGGACTTGCCGAGGCCCTGCGGCGCCTGGCGCTCAATGGCTCGACAAAGGCCTGAAAATGGGTACCGATAAAGACGGCGGGTTACCGTAATCTATCGAAGCCTGGCCCAAGAACTTTAGCCAAAACAGGCCAAAACGCTCCCAGCGAGCCGCCAAAGGTAACAATTCGGAGGGGAAGTCTCAAGCGGGGCCGGCAGCCACCGGCCGCCGATCAATTGGCCATCATGGGGTGGGTATAGGAAATGGGGGCGTTGCGCGAATCGTCGAAGATCGCCGACTCCCAGGCCGTCTCGTCGGCCAACAGGGCGCGCAGCAGGCTGTTGTTCAGCGCATGACCGGACTTGCAGCCGCTGAAGGCGCCAATCAGGCTGCAACCCAGCAGGTACAGATCGCCGATGGCGTCCAGCACCTTGTGTTTGACGAACTCGTCATGGTAGCGCAGGCCGTCTTCGTTCAGGACCCGATAGTCATCCATAACGATGGCGTTGTCGTGGCTGCCGCCCAGCGCCAGGTTGTTTTCACGCAGCTGCTCGATGTCGCGCATGAAACCAAAGGTGCGCGCGCGGCTGACCTCTTTGACGAAGGAGGTGCTGGAAAAATCCACCGTGGTGGTCTGCTCGCTGTTCTTGAACACCGGGTGTTCGAAATCGATGTTGAAGGACACCTTGAAGCCTTCGAAGGGATCGAAACGGGCCCACTTGTCACCGTCTTCGACGATCACCGTCTTCTTGATGCGGATGAAGCGCTTGGGCGCGTTCTGCT
>DRKQ01000119.1 GCA_011051685.1 Gammaproteobacteria bacterium | reverse complement strand
GTCCGTGGCCAGTTCCCGCAGACGCCGATTGGAAACCGTTTCCAGGATCAGCCAGGGATTGGCCGTCGCCTCCCATAGTTTAGGATCCACCTGATGCCATAGGGCATCCGCGCCGTGGTTCCAGCTCCAACGCAGATCCAGCGCCAGCGTCGCCAAGCCCTTGACCGGATCAGGCAGAGCGCGGGGAAGGTAGTGGTTCATCTGCATGGCGTTGTCTCCAATTGGGATGTTATGCGGACTGCGATTCCTCGCCAAGCAACCAGTCCCATGCGGCGATCATTTCATCGGCCGGGAAGAATCGTGTTTTCGCCTCGCTAAAGGGCTTGCTCAACTTTAGCATCCATTTTTCCCAACCCAGATCACCTACCACGGCGATTCTCTCAAGGTCACGAAAATGCTTGATGCCAAAGGTGATGTCGTCCCAGGCTGCGTGTAGGTCCCAGCCCTGGAAATTTTCCAATTGCAGTAGCAGGCGGATTTTCCCTTCACGCGCGATCAGCGCCTCGACTTCCGGGACAAACGCCTTGTAATCTTCATCATGCAGTTTACCCGTTAAACGGAAGGCAATGACATTTTCTTTTTCGGGTTGCAGTTTTTCGATCATCTCTTTACTCTCCCAAGCACTGATGCAGAAGCCCAGATAAACCGATCATCCAGGCACACTACCTGAGCACTCCTGCCCTCCTCGTCAAATAACGTTGCCTCAAACAAGCCTCCCCCGTCCACCACGGTACCGAATTTCTGGCACCGCAGCAGATGGGATCGGCTGTATCAATCAACCCAGCGGATTACTTGAACCACTTTACAACACGCTCCCAATAGGAAGCGATTTTTTTCCCGGCCTTGTCCAGAGCGTTTTCCGAATGATCGCCTTTTGCCAGGGATTTGCTCAGCTTATCGATTTCCTTTTGCAACTCACGCACATCCTTGGCCCGCGTTTCACCAGTAATGCGTTCGTACTTCTTCAGGTTATCGGAGGCTCGCTTAAGCGTCGCCTGGGCCTGATCTGTTTTCCCCTCACTGAGCTCCAGTTGCGCCAGCTTTAAGTCATCGGCGGCTTCTATCAGAGGCAGTTCGACCTCATCGAATTCAAAAACGACACCTTCTGCCTGCAACAGGGCCAGCGCCAGGTCGGCATTGTCTAAATTGCCTTTTTCCAATTCATCTTTTGCCAGGTTCAATGCATTGTCAGCCATGACGATATTCAGCTTCATGGCAGCCTGGCGCCAGACTGAGTAGTCCTCAAAAAAGTGTGACTTGGCCGATTTATGGCCGTGGCGGCCCTTGAGGGTTCTCGATTTCGCTTTCGCTTGCACAACCGGCGCTATCACATCGTCGATGAATTGCTCATTAAACACCGTTACGAAACGCTTGCTCACCTCATCCTCATCACGATAAGTCATATCACCGGTTGTGATCTTGGTGGTGACTTTGTATTTGGGTAAGGATCGCTCGACAAGCTTGACCAGGGTCAAGCCCTGTTTGATTTCTTCCATGGCCGTTTTTTTGTCTTTCGCGGCAATCGCCATCCGCGCATTATCGGTGTGTAACAGGATGCGGCCGGCGGCCAACGAGATGGCCTGTGATTCCTGATCCGTCAGCGTGACTACGGGCTGGATATCTGTTTCAGCCGTAATCCGGGCCTTGTCCTCAGCAGCCTGGGCCGGAAAAGTGACAAGCAATGCAAGCGCTATCACGGCGCCACACAATGGTTTCATTTTAAATGGAACAGTAGCAACAGACATGATGATCTCCTTGATGTTTATAAAAGGAAGAACCTCTCTCCCGGTGCGGGCGATTCTATTCCCCTTTTTTCCCGCCAATCTGCTACTTAGGTTACTTTCGTGAAAATCGAAAAAGTTCCTTTGGATGTTATTTTTTTACCTTACAACTGAGGCGCCAGCAATCTCGCCAGGCCTTCCCCCATATCTCCGATCGCACTCACGTCTTCCACACCCTCCTCACACCCTTGCATCAATTTTTCCAGCCAGCGACTGACCTGTTTAACTTCTGTCTGGCTGGTAACCAGCACACCGACTTCATAGTTGAGCAGCAGGCTGCGCATGTCCGTATTGGCCGAGCCCAGAATCGCCAGTTCTTCGTCGGCCACCACGGCCTTGGCATGCACCATACCCTGCCCGTAAAGCAGAACCCGTCCGCCTTCCTGCTGGATTTCTCGCAGATAGCTGCGCCCGGCGATGTCGGCCAAACGATGATTGGATTGTTTCGGCAACAGGATGCGCACGTCGACGCCGCGGTGCACGGCCAGAATAATGGCGCGGCACAGGGCGTCATCGGGAATGAAATAGGGCGTGACCAGCCACAGGCGCTGACGGGCGCCAAAGATCGCCGTCAGCAAGACATCGTAGAGCGCATCCCCCGGCATATCCGGCCCCGACGGCACTACCTGCAGGCGCGCCTGGCCGGAGCGGCAAGCGGGCGCCATGGTGTGCGCGGAACGCCGTCCCGGTTCCTGCCCGCTGGCGTATCGCCAGTCGGCGCGGAACAGTTCGACGAAGCGCGCCACCACCGGGCCTTCGATGATGAAGGTCAGATCACGCCAGCGCTCGGGTTCGCTTTCCGGCCCCATGTATTCGCTGGCGATGTTGGCACCACCGGCCAGGACACGGCTGTCGTCGGCGATGGCCAGCTTGCGGTGGTTACGCAGATTGGTGTGGCCGCGCAGGGGCCGATGCAACACCGGGTTGAAAAAGGCGATATGTCCGCCCGCCTCGAGCAGGGGTTTGAGGAATCGTTCGCGGGTCTGCAGCGAACCCACGCCGTCGAGCAGCAGGTGCACCCGCACGCCTTCTTCGGCACGCCGGATCAGGTGTTGCAAGATATCCTGCCCGACACGATCGGGATGAAAGATAAAGAAGCACAGATCGATACGCTGTTGCGCTGCCTCGATCAAGGCAACCAGCGCCGCATAGCTGGCCT
>DRKQ01000118.1 GCA_011051685.1 Gammaproteobacteria bacterium | reverse complement strand
CGCAAGGCACCCCGCCGGGTAACAGTGGATCGCAGGGAAATGGTGCGTTTCGAAAATACCCCGGATCGTCGACAGAATGGTGATCGGCGCATCAGCACCCGGATGTGGGATGGACGCGATATCTGAACGTTTCGCGGGCTGATCCGGCGTCACACCCAAAAATTGTCGCCGACAGCAGGGCGCCCCCGTTTTCGAGGGGCGCCCTTTTGCTGTGCTCTACTTTTTTGTGAACTAGCCATGAACTACGGACTTTGTCGCCAATTCCTTGAATCGCCAAACCCTGCCCCCATGTATGGGATAACGAAAATCTTCAGGATCCCAAAGGGAGGCAACACACCATGCGAATGGACAAACTCACCAGTAAATTTCAACAGGCCTTGGCGGATGCGCAGAGCCTGGCCGTGGGCCGGGATCACCAGTTCATCGAACCGGTGCATTTGATGCTGGCGGTGCTGGATCAGGACGGCAGCACCGTACGCCATCTGCTCAACAATGCCGGCGTCAATGTCAACCAGCTGCGCAACCTGCTGGGCGAGGCGCTGGAAAAGCTGCCCACCGTGGAAGGCGCGGCGGGGGATGTGCACATCTCCAACGACCTGGGCAGGCTGCTCAATGTCACCGACAAGCTGGCACAAAAGCGCAAGGACGCCTACATCTCCAGCGAGCTGTTCGCCTTGGCGGCCATCGAGACCAAGGGCACGCTCAGTGACCTGCTACACAAGGCCGGCGCCTCCAAGGGCGCCCTGGAAGAGGCCATCGAGAACATGCGTGGCGGCGAGAGCGTGGACGATCCCAATGCCGAGGAAAGCCGCCAGGCCCTGGAAAAATACACCCTGGACCTCACCGAGCGCGCCGAGCAGGGCAAGCTGGACCCGGTGATCGGCCGCGACGACGAGATCCGCCGCACGGTGCAGGTATTGCAACGGCGCACCAAGAACAATCCCGTGCTCATCGGCGAACCCGGTGTGGGCAAGACCGCCATCGTCGAAGGCCTGGCCCAGCGCATCGTTGACGGCGAGGTGCCGGACGGCATCAAGGGCAAGCGCCTGTTGTCGTTGGACATGGGTGCACTCATCGCCGGGGCCAAGTTCCGCGGTGAATTCGAGGAACGCCTCAAGGCCGTGCTCAACGACCTGGCCAAGCAGGAGGGGCAGATCATCCTGTTTATCGACGAGCTGCACACCATGGTGGGTGCGGGCAAAGGTGAGGGCGCCATGGACGCCGGCAACATGCTCAAGCCGGCCCTGGCCCGCGGTGAACTGCATTGCGTGGGCGCCACTACCCTGGACGAATATCGCCAATACATCGAAAAGGACGCCGCGCTGGAGCGTCGCTTCCAGAAGGTGCTGGTGGACGAGCCCAGCGTGGAGGACACCATCGCCATCCTGCGCGGCCTGAAAGAGAAATACGAGGTGCATCACGGCGTGGATATCACCGACCCGGCCATTGTTGCCGCGGCGACGCTCTCGCACCGTTACATCACCGACCGGCAACTGCCGGACAAGGCCATCGATCTCATCGATGAGGCGGCCTCACGTATTCGCATGGAGATCGATTCCAAGCCCGAGGCCATGGATCGTCTGGAGCGCCGTCTGATCCAGTTGAAGATCGAACGTGAGGCGTTGAAAAAGGAATCCGATGAGGCCTCGAAGAAACGCCTGTCCAGCCTGCAGGAAGAAATCGACAAGCTGGAAAAGGAATACGCCGACCTGGAAGAAATCTGGAAGGCCGAGAAGGCCGCCCTGCAGGGCACTCAGCACATCAAGGAAGAGCTGGATCGCGCCCGGCTGGAACTGGAAACAGCGCGGCGCGCCGGTGATCTGGCGCGCATGTCGGAGATCCAGTACGGACAGATTCCCAAGCTGGAGAAGCAGCTGGACATGGCCTCCCAGGCCGAGATGATGGACATGACCCTGCTGCGCAACAAGGTGGGCGAGGAAGAGATTGCCGAGGTGGTGTCCAAGTGGACCGGCATCCCGGTGAACAAAATGCTCGAGGGCGAGCGCGACAAGCTGCTGAAGATGGAAGACGCGCTGCGTGTACACGTGGTGGGGCAGGACGAGGCGGTGAAGGCCGTGGCCGACGCCATCCGTCGTTCCCGCGCCGGGCTGTCGGACCCCAACCGGCCCAATGGCTCCTTCCTGTTCCTCGGCCCCACCGGCGTGGGCAAGACCGAGCTCACCAAGAGCCTGGCGGAGTTCCTGTTCGACACCCAGGAGGCCATGGTGCGCATCGACATGTCCGAGTTCATGGAGAAACACTCCGTGGCGCGGCTCATCGGCGCACCCCCGGGCTACGTGGGCTACGAAGAAGGGGGTTATCTCACCGAGGCGGTGCGGCGCAAACCCTATTCGGTGGTGCTGTTGGACGAAGTGGAGAAGGCCCATCCGGACGTGTTCAACATCCTGCTACAGGTGCTGGATGACGGCCGGCTCACCGATGGTCACGGGCGCACGGTGGACTTCCGCAACACGGTGATCGTGATGACCTCCAACCTGGGCAGCCAGCTGATCCAGGAAATGGCCAAGGTGGACGACTACGAGGCCATGAAGACCGCGGTGCTCGAAGTGGTGGGCGAACACTTCCGCCCCGAGTTCATCAACCGTATCGACGAGACGGTGGTCTTCCACCCGCTGGGTCGCGAACAGATTCGTGCCATCACCAGCATCCAGGTGAAATACCTGAAGGAGCGTCTGCAGGATCGCGACATGGATCTGGAACTCACGGAAGCGGCGCTGGATATGCTGGGTGAGGCGGGCTTCGACCCGGTCTACGGTGCACGGCCGCTGAAACGGGCCATCCAGCATGGTATCGAGAACCGGCTGGCCCAGGAGATCCTTGCCGGGCATTTCCAGCCGGGTGATGTGATCCTGGTGGACAAGCAGGGTGACGAGCTGGTGTTCACCAAGAAAGAAGGTGCGGAGGCCAGCGCGGCATAAACCGCGCTGGCTCGGGCCGTAAAAATAACCTTTTATTAACCAAGTGAATTAGTAATTTTGATCAGGGCTCCGCAAAAGCGGGGCCTTTTTTATTGAAAATCAGCCTGTTTCCGTTACCTGGATTTTGGCTGTAATGGAAGAGCCATAGAGAATCCTTATGGCCTTTTTGTTTACAGGGTTTTTGCTGACGGCTATAGTATAAGCGTAAGTAAATCAAAGAGTTGTTGAGTGATCTTGTAGGTTGCTCAGCAGCAAATCTGATTCATTTGTAACCGCAACAAGAAGGAGAGCATTATGTCATTTGCAACAGGCTTGACCATTATTGGCTTGGTAGGTGGATTTATTTTGCTGGTGACTCTGAAGGACGTGATGAGCGAATCATAAGTCCTCCCAGTACTACCCTACCTATGCAAGGCAGGGTTAACCAATACCCGCACCACCGTTGGACACGGAGTGCGGGTTTTTTATGCGTACTGCGAAAATCAACAGCAGGAGTGGGAACTCTGGCCTCAGCGCCCCGGGAAGGGGACTACCGTGGCCTGGCTGGAGGCCACCTTTACGTTGACGAACGTGGAGGTCTGGCCGCTGGCCAGTTTCACCAATTCCCGTTGTTGCTCTCCCAATAGCGCCAGCGAATCCCACATCATATTGGAAATGGCAATGCAGGAGGCCATGGGGTTGCGGGCCAGTTGGCGGGTTTGATCGATCTGCCATTGCAGGCCTCGCAGCCGGGCCTGTTTTTCGACCGGGATGGTGGTAAAAAATGACTCGATGTATTCTTCTCTCCTGGCTTCGAAGCTGGCGGGGTCTGATTTGGCCAAGGCCAGCATTTCATCAAAATCCACGTGGGAGGTGTACCGTTCCTGTGTACTGCCCATGATTCTCTCCATCTACAACGGCCCCAGGCTGCTTCCGCCTGTCAGGGCCCTCCCCCTGTCCAAACGGCTGATGAAAGCCTGGAGCATGATACATATCCCGGCTGTTGTTGCCGGGGCTGAACCCGAAAACAGGTTTTCGCAGACGCTCTTGTTATTTTGGTTGCGTAGTGACCATTTTCCGGGTTTCAGGAGGGAGTGTCAAAATTTCTCTTATACTAGATAAGGATAAGGCTCGCGGGGAGTGGCGTAACTCATTGTTTTATCGGTTATTATTGTTGCGGGCAGAATCTGTCACGTATTGTGTGGTTGTCTCAAGCCAGGCGGATTGTGGGCTGTGATATCAGGCGGATATGCCCGTGATCTGAAAGATCAGTATTAACAGGCACAAAAGGGCGGCTGTCCAGGGCGCCCAGATGGGGATTTGAATACTGCCTTGGGGGGCATCAATCCGCTGTTTGAGTCGGATCAGCGCAAGGTTAACGCCGGTAAAAATAGCCAAGGTGATCAGGCTGGTGAGCTGGGCCAGGGCCACCAATGGCAACCACAGGGCCAATATCAGTACTGCCAGACTCACCAGCACGGTGGCGAGCAGTGGGGTGCGGGTGCGGGGGTGGATGCGAGCTAAAAAGACCGGCGCCAGTTGCGAGCTGCCCATGCCATAAAGTACCCGTGCGGCCATGATGATCTGGATCAAAGCGCCGTTGATGACCGCAATGAGACTGATGCCGCTGATCAGCAATCGGTGGTGTTGACCACTGGCGGCCAGCAGGGTTGCCAGCGGTGCGTCACTGGCGGCCAGGGTGTCCACAGGCAGAGCCAGTACTGCCACCACGGCGATGAGCAGGTAAAGCCCGCTGGCGATGAGCAGTGCGAGGACGATGGCGCGAGGCAGGGTGCGGGGGGCATCCTTCACTTCTTCGGCCACGTTGACCATGTCCTCGAAGCCGATGAAGGCATAAAAGGCCAGAAACGCGCCCAGCAGTATGCCACTCCAGATTAATCCGTTGACGGGAGGGACAAGCTCTGTCCAGCGTTGGGGAAGACTCAACAAGGCGTCAGTGTTCATCAGCACCACGTAGACCAGACCGCCGATTTCGATGAGTGTGATCAAGGCTGCCAATCCCACGGATTCACGGATGCCCCAGGCCGCCACCACACCCAGGGCGCCGACCAGGATGACTATGGCCAGCCAGTCTGGCAGGGAGATAAAAACCTGCAGGTAACCCACGTAACCATTGGCGATGGTTGCCGCTGAGGTGATACCGATAAACACCACTGACCAACCGGTAAGACTCGCCAGCCAGGGGCGTTGGAAAGCCGCCTGTATGTATAAGGCTTCGCCGGCACTGCGTGGCAGACGGGAGGACAGTTCGGCATAGCTGAAAGCGGTAAATCCGGCAATGGTTGCTGCCAACACAAAAGAAACCGGTGTGAACATGCCTGCTTTTTCTGCCACAGCCCCGACGAGCACATAGATGCCCGCGCCGACAATGGTGCCTAGTCCATAGAAGGTCAGTAGTGGCAGTGACAGAGCACGCTTGAGAGAAGGGCTTGTAGATGATGTGGTCGGCATGTTGGAGAAACCCAAAGTGGGAATTCTACCTCACCGGTGAGTGGAGCAGTGCCTTTGACAATTCAATTGTCACAGTAAGGGACGGATTTCAACACAATAACCATTTTCCAGGGATGACGCATCTGAAGTTTAGTGACATATGCGGTCCATCCCGTTTTGCAAGGTGGAGTCTGAAGCGAGAATGGTTTGTTTGCGGATGGAGAAAGCCGCACCGGGTTTCGACGACGCGGCTTTTTTCGGGTGATTTATCCGGCGTTCGATGGCTTTGTCTGCTGGCGCACCTTGTCAAGAAAACTGGCAAAGAAGGCGGCGAACACACCCAGCATTAAACCCAATAGCAGCGACAGAACAATGATCACAGCCTTGCCAGGGCCGGTTGGCCGCATGGATTGCATGGGGGGTGTGAGGGCATGGGTTTCGGCAAGACCATTCAGGCGTGCTTGAAGTAACTGGATGTTTTGCCGCTGGGCTGACAGCGCACGCTCGTGATCGGCTCGCAGCTTTGCAATTTTAGCCTTGATTTGCGCTACGCGTGGTTTGTCCAGTTGCTGGGCCCGCTGGTTAGTCAACTTGAGGCGTTGCAGATCCCCCTTGAGTTTCTTGATGGTTGTGGTTTGCAATGCTTGTTGTTGCTGGTTTTCCAGGATGACTCGTTGCAGGTCGCTTTCGAACTGGCCGAGCAATTGGCGCTGCACACCCTGTTCACGCAGGTTGGCCGCCAGCTGGTCTTCCAGCTTCTGGCGCTGATCAGGCTGGCTGATGTAAAGACGTTCCTCCAGATTGGCGAGACGCAGGCGGTTTTGCTGGATCTCGTTGTCCACCATGAGCATGGTCATGGCCGAGGCTTCGCCTTGCAGCCCATCGAGCGCCTGCTGGCGACGTTGCAGGCTGCTTGCGATCTGTTCCTGCAGCTCCGTGATCTGCTTTTTCAGCAGGGCATCGGTTTCATCCACGCGCTGGTATCGCGCCTTGATCAGTTTGGCCTGATCCTGCATGTCACTCAGGTGTTTTTTGCTGCGGGCGATCTTGGTCTCGATCACCTGCCTGGTGGCGGCGAAGAATCGGGGGTCGCGCAACTGTTCCAGGGTCTGCTCCGCTTTTTGCAGCTTCGCCCGCAAGGCCAGTAATGGTCCTTCCAGCACCCGGGGGTCGCTCAACTTTTCAAAGTTGACTTCGGCCTCGTTGAGCTTGGTGTTAAGGGCATCGATTTTCACCTGCAAGGTGCGCGGGTCTTCCAGTTCTGCCAGGGCCAGCCTGGCCTTGTCGATCTGGGTCTGCAGATTAGCGCGGCTGAGTCCGGTGATGCGTTGATGATCCGCCAGCAGATTGTCCAGCACGCCCTGGAGTAACTGAATGTAGGTAGTGGATAGGGTCTCAGGGCCTTTGCCTTCCAATGTGATGAGCTTGCTGCCTTTGGCGACCCGGGCTTCAAGGGAGTACATCCCAGCATCATTTGGGTGTTGCCGGGCATAGGTTTGCAAAGTGAGTGGAATATAGCTTTCCTTGAGTTTGGCAAGCACGGTCTCGGGGTTATCGATGGGGGTGCGAGTGATGCCGCCATCGCTGTCTTCCGCACTGTAGCCTATCTCGATGCTGGTGGTGTAGGTGTATTTTTGTGGCAGCAGAAAGGCCACCAGTAAGCCACCGAGCAGGGCCAGGGTCACGGCGGCAAATATGATGCGCCGGTGCTTGATTAATTCCAGCCACAGATCGACGAGATTGATGCTGTCTTCTTCGTACCACTGGGGCTCGTTGGGATGAGTGGGGTCAACGGGAGAGAGAGTGCGTACCTTGTTGGTCGCGTCTTGCATCGCGGTTGCCTCCATGCGCTTGAGCGAGTCGTCGCTGCCCGTCGGGTCTTGGATCGAACTCATGTTGCCTGACTACCTGTTAGCGTTGACCGTAGCATTTGTCGTAGCGTTGATCGTGAGCGGGGTGTCGAAGCAATATCGACGGCTATGTTGTTAACTTCAACATAATTGAGAGTCTAATAGTAGTGATTTCTGGAGTTTTTTCACTCACTCAAACAGGGTAGTGATCAGCTATCAGGGAAAATCCTTAACGCGTTCCCGTGGGTTTGAGAGTGTCGCTGCCCAAAACGGTCCTGAGAAAATAACCCGTGTGTGAGAGTTCCTGGGTGGCAATATGCTCAGGGGTACCGCAGGCCACGATGGTGCCACCGCCTTCACCGCCTTCCGGCCCCAGGTCGATGACCCAATCAGCGGTTTTTATGACATCGAGGTTGTGTTCGATGACCACGATGGTGTTGCCGTGGTCGCGCAGGCGATGCAGCACACCCAGCAGTTGCTCGATATCGTGGAAATGCAAACCCGTGGTAGGCTCATCGAGGATGTACAGGGTGTTGCCTGTGTCGCGCTTGGAGAGTTCCCGTGCCAGCTTCACCCGTTGTGCCTCGCCGCCGGACAGGGTAGTGGCCGCCTGGCCTAACTTGATGTAGCTGAGACCCACATCCATCAGGGTTTGCAGTTTGCGCGCCACCGGCGGAATGGCATCAAAAAATGCACGGGCGTCTTCCACGGTCTGTTCCAGCACCTCGTAGATGCTCAGTCCCTTGTATTTGATCTCCAGGGTCTCGCGGTTGTAACGCTTGCCCTTGCACACGTCGCAGGGCACGTAGATGTCGGGCAGGAAGTGCATCTCCACCTTGATTACGCCATCGCCGCGGCAGGCCTCGCAACGCCCGCCTTTCACATTGAAACTGAAACGTCCCGGCGTGTAACCGCGGGCCCGCGCTTCCTGGGTGCCGGCAAACAATTCACGAATGGGCGTGAACAGGCCGGCGTAGGTTGCCGGGTTGGAGCGCGGCGTGCGGCCGATGGGGCTCTGGTCGATGTCCACCACCTTGTCGAATTGTTCCAGGCCGTCGATGCCGGCCACCGGCGCGGGGGACTCCGGGTTCTTGTTGATCACCTGGGCGGCAAAACGGAACAGGGT
>DRKQ01000117.1 GCA_011051685.1 Gammaproteobacteria bacterium | reverse complement strand
TTGAGACAATGAATAACATGGAAAAGACCTACAACCCCCACGCCATCGAACAGAAATGGTACACCACCTGGGAACAGGCGGGCCTGTTCGCGCCCTCTGGCGAGGGCCAGCCCTATTGCATCATGATCCCGCCGCCCAATGTCACCGGCAGCCTGCACATGGGCCATGGCTTCAACAACACGGTGATGGACAGCCTGATCCGCTATCACCGCATGAAGGGCGACAACACCCTGTGGCAGCCGGGCACCGATCACGCCGGCATCGCCACGCAGATGGTGGTGGAACGCCAGCTGGAGGCCGAGGGCAAGAGCCGCCACGATCTGGGGCGCGAGGCCTTCATCCAGCGTATCTGGCAATGGAAGGAAGAATCCGGCGGCAATATCACCCGCCAGCTGCGGCGCATGGGCTCGTCCCTGGACTGGTCGCGGGAGCGCTTCACCATGGACGAGGGTCTGTCCAACGCGGTCAAGGAAGTGTTCGTGCGCCTGCACGAGGAAGGCCTGATCTATCGCGGCAAACGCCTGGTGAACTGGGATCCCGTGCTGCACACCGCGGTGTCCGACCTCGAGGTGCTCTCCGAGGAGGAGAACGGCTACCTGTGGCACATGCGCTACCCGCTGGCCGACGGCAGCGGCCACCTCATCGTCGCCACCACCCGCCCGGAGACCATGCTCGGCGACGCCGCAGTGGCGGTACACCCTGACGACGAGCGCTACAGCCACCTGCTGGGCCAGAAGGTAAAGCTGCCCTTCACCGAGCGGCTCATCCCCATCATCGCCGACGACTACGTGGACCCGGAGTTCGGCACCGGCTGCGTCAAGATCACCCCGGCCCACGACTTCAACGACTACCAGGTCTGGCAGCGCCATCGCGACGAGACCGCCATCGCCGCCCTGCCCAACGGCGGGCTGATCAACATCTTCACCGTGGATGCCGCAATCATCGCTGACGATGACGAGTTCGGCGAGCTGATCCCGGAAGACTTCCACGGCCTGGACCGCTTCGCGGCCCGCAAGCTGGTGATCGAACTGCTGGGCGAAAACGACCTGCTGGAAAAAACCGAGGACCACAAGCTGATGGTGCCGCGCGGCGACCGCTCCGGCGCGGTGATCGAGCCCTTCCTCACCGACCAGTGGTACGTGAAGGTGGGCCCGCTGGCGGAGCCCGCCATCAGGGCGGTGGAAGACGGCGACATCCGCTTCGTGCCCGACAACTGGAAGAACACCTATTTCGAGTGGATGCGCAACATCGAGGACTGGTGCATCTCGCGGCAGATCTGGTGGGGCCATCGCATCCCCGCCTGGTACGACGCGCAGGGCGACGTCTACGTGGGCCGCTCCGAGGCCGAGGTGCGCGAGAAGCACGGCCTGGGCGACAACGTGACCCTGCGCCAGGACGAGGACGTGCTGGACACCTGGTTCAGCTCCGCGCTGTGGCCCTTCTCCACCCTGGGCTGGCCCGACGACCTGGAAACGGTAAAGACCTTCTACCCCACCAACGTGCTGGTCACCGGCTTCGACATCATCTTCTTCTGGGTGGCGCGGATGATCATGATGGGGCTGAAGTTCATGGGCGACGTGCCCTTCCGCGACGTGTACATACACGGCCTGGTGCGTGACTCCCACGGGCAAAAGATGTCCAAGTCCAAGGGCAACGTGCTGGACCCCATCGATCTCATCGACGGTATCGACCTGGAGGCCCTGGTGGAGAAACGCACCTCGGGCATGATGCAGCCGCAGATGGCGAAAAAGATCGAGAAGCAGACGCGCAAGGACTTCCCCAACGGCATCCCCTCCTTCGGCACCGACGCCCTGCGTTTCACCTTCGCCAGCCTGGCCTCCACCGGCCGCGACATCAACTTCGACCTGGGCCGCGTGGAAGGCTATCGCAACTTCTGCAACAAGCTGTGGAATGCGGCGAATTACGTGCTGATGAACACGGAAGGCGAGGACTGCGGAGTCGACGGTGGTAACGTCGAACTGTCCGCCGCAGACCAATGGATCAGCGCCCGCCTGCAACAGACCGAACAACAGGTCATCGAAGCCCTGGAAGGCTACCGCCTCGACCATGCCGCCCAGGCCATTTACGACTTCACCTGGAACGAATACTGCGCCTGGTACCTGGAACTCTCCAAGCCGGTGCTCACGAGTAACGAAAGCAGCGCGGAGCAGTTGCGCGGCACCCGGCAGACCCTGGTGCGCGTGCTGGAGAGCCTGCTGCGCCTGACCCACCCGCTGATGCCCTTCATCACCGAGGAGATCTGGCAGCGCGTTGCGCCGCTGGCCGGCGTGGAGAAGAGCACCGACACCGTGTTCAGCATCATGCGCCAGCCCTATCCCAGCCCGGCAATGGAGGAAGTGAACCAGGCGGCCATCGACGAAATGGAATGGGTCAAGGCATTCATCGTCGGCGTGCGCCAGATTCGTTCCGGCATGGATATCAAACCCGGCAAGCCGCTGCCGGTGCTGCTGGTCAATGCCAGCGACGAGGACAAGGCCCGGCTGTCACGTAACCAGCATTACATCGATTTCCTGGCACGCACCGAGTCCATCAAGGTGCTCGAGGTAGGCGAGCCAGTGCCGGAATCCGCCACCGCCCTGGTGGGTGAGATGCAGGTACTCATCCCCATGGCCGGGCTCATCGACAAGGAGGCGGAGATCGCCCGCCTGGGCAAAGAGATCGACAAGAAACAACAGGATGTGAAACGCATCGAAGCCAAGCTCTCCAACCCCAATTTTGTCGAACGCGCCCCACAAGCGGTGGTGGAAAAGGAACGGACCAAGATTGCCGAACTGCAAACCGCGCTGAAGAACTTTGAGGACCAGCTGGCGCGCATCCGCAACATGTAGTCCAACGATCATTCACACTGACACGAGTCACCACAACAAGAGGAAGCAAGCATGAAAAAACAACTGATCACTTTGACCCTGGGCTTGCTTTTCAGCGCATCCCTGTTCGCCGCCGAGATGACCGTGGAACAGGTCAATCAGCAAATGCAACAACTCAAGGGCAAACAGGTTACCGTGACCGGTAAGGTGGTGAAGGTGAACAACGGCATCATGCGGCGCAACTTTCTGCACATTCAGGATGGTACCGGTGGCCAGGGCACCAACGACCTCACTGTCACCAGCAACCAGACCGCCAGCGTAGGCAACAACGTCACCGTTACCGGTACCGTGGTGCTGGGCACCGACTTTGGCATGGGATACATGTACCCGTTGTTGGTGGAAAAGGCCTCCATTACCGTCAACAAATAATCCGTCATTCGCGACGCCCCGAAAACCCCGTAGGGTGGGCACGTCTTTTGTGCCCACGCAATCTTGTAGAGAGATATCGTTGACGCGTGGGCACAAATTACGTGCCCACCCTACTTTTTTGATAATGGTTCGGGGAACTGCCAGATTTTTTTCTGTTGGGTGACTGGACACATGAACGCTAGATAACAGGCGGTCAACTGCAAATCCTCTGTATCCCCTTGCCGGCCGTACAAGCGATCCCCCACCACGGGGAAACCGATGCCCGCCAGGTGTTTGCGTATCTGGTGCTTGCGCCCGGTGTCGATGCGCACCTCCAGCAGGGATCGGTCACGAACTGCATCGTATTCCAGCAGCCGCGCGAAGCTGCATGCCGGCCGGCCATCGATGGTCGAGTCGATCTTCTGCGGCCAGGCGCCCGCGGCAAACCGCCCGTGGACAATGACGCGATAGCGTTTTTCCACCTCGCGTTTTGCGAACAAGCCGGCAAGGGCGGTGGCGACCTTTTTTTGGTGGGCGATAATTATCAATCCCGTGGCGGCGCGATCCAGGCGATGTACCACGAAGGCCGGGCGTTGTGGCGTAAGGTTCTGTTCCACCCAGCGCTGCAGCGTGCAGTGATCACCCCACTTCGAACCCTGTGAGCGCAGGCCGCAGGGCTTGTACCAGATGCTGTACGCACCCTCATCGACGATGAGCTGTGGCTGCGCCGGGGTTTCCGCAAGCACCTCCGCATCGTAATAAAGATGCAGCTTGTCACCCACGGCCAGGGCTTTTTTTGCCCGCCGAAAGCGACGGGGTTTGCCGGCACCCTTTTCCTCCAACCACACCGCGCCCTTTTGCATCACCTGCTTGATGTGCTGCCTGGACAGCCCCGTGGCCTGTGCCAGCATATCCACAGCGGTGACACCGGCATGTTCAACGGCCAGGTGGAGTTCAAAAGGAGAGGTCGGTTCAGGCATGTATTCAGGCACTTTAAAGCTTGGGCGTATTGTAGCCGAAACGGTAACCGGGACGCGCATAATATCCACCAAGGCCACTGACAACATACAAGACCCATGACTCTCTTCGAATCCCTTTTCCACCCGCAGTTGTTGTTTGCCCTGGCTGTGTTCGGCCTCGTGTCGGTGCTGGTGGAAGTAGTGGCCTACAAGGTGTTGCTGGTCGTGGCCGACGTGCCGCCCTCACACTGGCTCGTGGCCCATACCATTCTGCCCGGCGCACGGGCCCTGGCCCTGGTGTGTTTTATCCTGGTGGCCTATCCGGTGTTGTTCGGCGTGGAATCGGCGCCCGCCATCGGCACCTTGCTGGCGGGCGGGCAATTACGCCTGACCAGCCTGGTAAATGTGGTTTTTTTGCTCTCCCTGCTGTTGCCGCTGGTTCCGCTTTTCAGTCGTTGGCCGGCGGTGGTTCTGCCGCTGCAGGCGATCGCCGCGTCTGGCATGGTGTTTCACTGGTTGGCGGACAGCCACTCCATCACAGACATCCACTACTGGCCCGATCACGGCACACTGCTGAGCCTGCTGTTCATCGCCTTTATCACCCACGCGCTTGCCAAGTGGCTTTCACTGCAACTGGAAAAACGCATTGATCGGCTGATTGATCGCCGGGGTTCGGAGCCACTGATTTATCGTTCAGTGGTGATGCTCATGCAGGTGCCGGTAATCCTCTTGTATACCCTCACACTGGGCCGGCAGTTGCACTATTCTTAAGGGACTCAAAGCAGGTTTACCGGGTATTCGCCAGCTTGGGAACGCCTGAAATGGCAGTAAGTGAATGCAAGTTATCCCATAACGTTCTGACCACGTCATGCTTATACAAGTATAATTACAATGCCAAACACGGTGGGAGCGCCTTTCCAGGCGCGAATCGCCCTGTTACAACTAATTTGAAACGATTGTTAACCCGACAACATCAATTGCCGGGTAGATATTCAGCCAATCAGCCGC
>DRKQ01000116.1 GCA_011051685.1 Gammaproteobacteria bacterium | reverse complement strand
TCGACGCCTAAACGCTCAGCGGTGTAATGATAAATGGCCGGGTCCGGCTTTTTCATACCCACATCACAGCTGAACACCGCAACATCAAACAGGGCTTGCAATGGGGATTCCGCCCAAGCCCGCACCTCCGCGGTGGAGGCATTAGAGATCAACGCAAGCCGATATCCCTGATTGCGCAGTTTGCGCAGGGCGTTGAGCACATCAGGTGAAACATGGTCTGTCAGGGCGTAATCAAAACGCGCCTGGCGCTGGCGGGTGGCGGATTGGATGCGCGTCAGCGGGATATCGGGATCCAGCTTATGCGCGAGTACGCGAATCACCTCGAAGTGCCTGGTGGGGCGACAGATTTCATGATCATCACTAAAACAGGCCTGGTTCCACGCGTGTTTATCCACGCCGAGTACGTCGGCCGTAGTGCCACCGACAGAGGCAGGAACCTGGCCCACACTCACCAGGGTGTTAAATAGATCAAAACATATCGCACGCGCCATTTTGACGAATCTACTTTAATGACCAGCTACTCAATTTACCCGTGGAGTCAAAGATGAGCGTAAAATAACGGCCGCGATACGGAAACTCATTACCAGTTGTTGATGGGTTGCCTGTATTCGCCGATGCCTTCGCCTTGTCGGCAAGCATTCTTATGCTTACCACGGCTCCCCTGTTGAGAGGCCCAACGAGGTTGTCTACTTCATCTACCGACATGCCTTTGTTGAGTTTATCCCAGTTCTCGTGGATTTGGCGCATACGTCTGTCTTTTTCGTTCAGCTGCGCAATTTTTTCTTTGGCCATTTTTGTATAAGGGCCATTGGGAAATCGGTCAAGGAAAGCTTTATAGCTCTCGATTGTGTTGATTTCTTTCGCCTTGTTGAATTCGCTGCTCGGTGTGGCGCAGGCTGCCAGTGCTAAAAGAGAGAGTATAATGATGCTGTAAATGCGTTTCATAATATGTATCCGGGATTAACGAAGGCGATAGCATCACTTATGGCCCAATAATTCTCGACCAAAATGATGCATAAAAAAATCAAGACCGTAGGCAAACAACAGAAATAATAGAATACCAATGATCACAGAGCCAATCACCGCGCGAAACCAGGGAAACACCCCCGGTTGTTTATCGGACATGCTTTCTACCAGTTCCCAATCCTCGAGGCCGCGGTGTTTGCGCCGTTCCTCTTCGCTGACATAGCCAAAATTATCTTCAGGCTGGCTGCCCCATTGGTTGTCGATGGAATCCAGGTTTGATGGGTTGGTCCCGGAATAATCGCTTGCTTCGGTCATTTGGTTCACCCAAAAAATGGTTTGAATGCGTTGGCGAATTGTATCGCTTATAAATGGATAACGAAATAGCGCAGCGAGCTTAGTGCGTCGCCTTGAATCTTCGATTAGACTTGCAACCCAAACCTGGGGTACCCCGATTATTACAATGACGCGTCAGAAAATACATAAATTGGTACTGCATCCACAGGATGAAAATTTTGCACTACCATCCTGGGATGGGCTGATCGCCCGTTTGCGGGAGGTGGCATTCCTTGGTGATCAGATCGGTGAAAGCTTGGGTGAACGGCTGGGAAATCCGTTGGAAATAGAACAACCCAATCGCTTTTTAGTCGGCGAACGGTTTTTACAATACATCACCTTCATGGGTTGCTCACCTGCGGTGGAATCCACGCCGCCAACGGACGGCTCCCTGGATTATTGCCACATTCACTTCAGCAAAATCTACCCCGAGGTGCGCTTTCGCAGCGCTTCACAGAACGTGTTTGCCCGTTGCCCACAATGCCGCAAAAGCATCGGCAATTGGGCGCAGGCCGTATCACTCTGGTCGAAGGATGCCTCCGCGGTCAACTTTAACTGTGACAAGTGCGCGGAACCGGTTTCATTGACCCAATTGGGTTGGCGGCACACAGCGGGCTTCGCTCGACTGTTCATTGATGTCAACAGCATCTACCCGCAGGAAGCGATACCCACTGATCCGTTTTTGTCCTTGCTGGAAACGCAGACAGGGACGCAATGGGATTATTTTTTTACCGACCAGTAAAGATTTGATTTAAGGAGGCAGCTCCATTGCTGTCCCACTAACTACAGACTCGTCATTCCGGCGAAGGCCGGAATCCAGTGTTTTTAGCGACTTGCTGGATCCCGGCCTCCGCCGGGATGACGGCAGAGGTCGCTGACTATTCATGTCTTAAATGTTCACATCTTGCTGCGGCTCATGAAAAAACAAACTATTATGCCCAATAATGCGAATGTTGACGGGACCGCAGTGGTATCGAATAATAAATATGAAACCTCACACAACCGAACGGGAGTGAATAAGCCTTGAGCACATCTGCGCCAAGCCTGCTCTCCATCAAGGAGTCTCCCATCCATCCCGATTTATCAGCAACCTATTCAAGCCTGGGTATTGCTGAAACCACTGCAACCTCCATGCGCAGGGCCCTCGCCGCAATCAAAAAGCAACCGTTTGATTTTATCGTTTGCGAATTCATGTATCGCTACGGCTCGGATTATGCGGGGTGCACCATTTCCAATCTGGATGTGATGCTGTCCTCGCTGCAAAAATATTCACCGGAGGCGCGAGTCGTCGCGCTGGTCGACAAGGCAGAACAGCAATATATTGCCAGGCTCACGGAACATTTTCCTTTGCATGCGGCGCTGGTGTATCCGGTGAATCCGGAAACCATGCATAAAGCCTTGTCATAATAAATGCGAGATGATTTGTAAAAATGAATATAATTGGGTCGGAGCAATATTCTCTAATATTAGAAACAATTGTTCTCTGACCCGGATTTTCCCAGATCCGCTCTCCAATACGAGGTTGAGCCTTGCCGAGACGCCGCTCAAGCGCCCGCTTGTGAGCCTGTTTGGGCCGATAGCCTTTCTGGCCCCGATTGCGCCGCAACCCCGGACTGATGGTGGATTTATCGCGCCCCAGAAGTTCTGCATCCGTGTCTGGCTATATTTCTCTTTCTTCAGGATGTAAATTTGGTATCGTTCCTCTTGGGTAAGCTGCGTGTAGATTCTCATGTGTGCTCCTCTTACTTGGCGGTGAGACAAGCCACAATGCTACCGCAGCTTGCCCTCTTACCGTCAGATAGAGTTGCACTTACAAATTGAATTCACGAATAATGCAGACTCGGCAATGCCCTCGTTATTCTCACCGGCAGAGCTGATGTTTTCAGTCATTTAATGACGATCCTGAAGTAAACGAGACAGCAGTGAACTAAAGATTTAAAAAGCATTGTATCTCTGTACATCGACAGAACCTTCGGCAGGTTCATGCTCACCATGTCTGGCAACGAATTTCAAGGCTGTCCCGAAATAGCCGGTTTGGTACACTGCGGCTCCTTTGTTGCTCATTCATGAGTTAGTTGGGTTTTCTGTTTCACACAATCACAGGGTGTTTATGAATATCGAGTCACGTATTGCTGACGAGCTGGGCGTTCGCCTGGCCCAGGTTGAATCTGCCATTGGTTTGCTGGACGAGGGGGCGACGGTGCCGTTTATTTCCCGTTATCGCAAGGAGGCCACCGGCGGGCTGGATGACACCCAGTTGCGCACGCTGGAAGACCGCCTGACCTATCTGCGCGAGCTGGAGGAGCGCCGCGCGGCGGTGCTGAAGAGTATCGACGAGCAGGGCAAGTTGACCGAGGCGCTGACCGCCGCGATCAATGGTGCGGAGACCAAGACCCGCCTCGAGGATCTGTACGCGCCCTACAAACAGAAACGCCGCACCAAGGCGCAGATCGCCCGCGAGGCGGGGATCGAGCCGCTGCTGGATGCGATTGTGGCCGATCACGGGCTCGATCCGCAGGCCGCGGCTGAAGCTTTCCGTAGCGAAAAGATGAATGAAGACGCCGGCTTCACCGATGCCGCTGCGGTGCTGGAAGGCGCACGGCAGATCTTCATGGAGCGCGCCGCGGAGGAGGCGGACCTGGTGGGCAAGCTGCGTGACTACGTGTGGGACAAGGGCCTGATGACCGCCGAGGTGGTGAAGGGCGAGGAGCAGAAGGGCAGCAAGTTTGCCGATTATTTTGAGTTTTCCGAGGCACTGCAGAAAGTCCCGTCGCATCGTGCGCTGGCGCTGTATCGTGGCCGCGCCGAGGGCGTGCTGCGGTTGAAGATCGTGGTGCCGGGGCAGGATGATCTGGAATCACCGTTGGATCGCGGCATTTGCGAATCCATGGTCGCCGCTCATTTTGGGTTGAAGGATGAAGGCCAGGCGGCAGATACGTGGCTGGGGGAGTGCGCGCGCTGGGCCTGGCGCATCAAGTTGTCCATGCAGATCGAATCCGAGCTCAACCTGCGCCTGCGCGAGGCCGCCGAGGAGGAGGCGATTCGCGTGTTCGGCGACAACCTGCGCGACCTGTTGCTGGCCGCCCCCGCCGGACAGCGCACCACCATGGGCCTGGATCCCGGCCTGCGCACCGGCGTCAAGGCAGTGGTGGTGGACGCCACGGGCAAGCTGCTGGCGTACGAGACCATCTTCCCGCACGCGCCGAAAAACCAGTGGGATGCTTCGCTGGCGACGCTGGCTAAAATGGCAGAGAAGCACAATGTCGACCTGATCAGTATTGGCAACGGTACTGCCTCTCGGGAAACGGACAAGCTGGTGGCCGAGCTTGCCAAAAAATATAAACACCTGCGCTTCAATAGTTTGATGGTCAGCGAGGCCGGCGCCTCGGTGTATTCCGCCTCGGAGCTGGCGGCGCGGGAATTCCCGGCGCTGGATGTGAGTTATCGCGGCGCGGTGTCCATCGCCCGACGCCTGCAGGACCCGCTGGCGGAGCTGGTAAAGATCGACCCGAAAGCGATCGGTGTGGGTCAGTACCAGCACGACGTGAATCAATCACGACTTGCGAAAAAGCTCGATGCGGTGGTGGAAGATTGTGTGAACGCGGTGGGTGTGGAGATAAACACCGCCTCGGCACCGTTGCTGGCGCGCGTGGCCGGGTTGTCGGAGACCCTGGCGGCAAACATCGTCGCGCATCGCGAGAGCAACGGTGCGTTTGCCAATCGGCAACAACTACTTGAAGTTAACCGCCTTGGGCCAAAGGCCTTCGAACAGGCGGCGGGTTTTCTGCGCATCCGTGCCGGTGACAATCCCCTGGATGCCTCGGCGGTGCATCCCGAGGCCTATCCGCTGGTGGAGAAGATCATCCAGCAAAGCGGGCGCAAGATTACCGACATCATCGGCGACAAGGCTTTCCTGAAAGAGTTGGCGGCGAACGACTTTGTCGATGACAGCTTTGGTGAACCCACGGTGCGCGACATTTTCGGTGAGCTGGAAAAACCGGGACGTGATCCTCGACCGGAATTCAATACCGCCAGTTTTAAAGATGGCGTGGAAAAGATCGCCGACCTGGAACCGGACATGGTACTGGAGGGTGTGGTGACCAATGTCACCAACTTCGGTGCCTTCGTGGATATCGGCGTACATCAGGACGGCCTAGTACACATCTCTGCTCTGGCGGACACCTTCGTCAAGGATCCGCGCGAGGTGGTGAAGGCCGGGCAGGTGGTGAAGGTCAAGGTGATGGTGGTGGATTTAGCGCGCAAACGCATCGGTCTGAGCATGCGCTTAAGCGACAATGCACGGGATGCATCGCAAGACACGCCGCGAGACATCAAGCGCGACACACCCCGGGGAAGGCGGTCAAGTGCGGCAAGGCAATCTGCCAAGCCTGCACCCACAAGCAGCGCCATGGCCCATGCCTTTGCCAAACTGAAGCAGAGCTAGTTTGTGACATATGCAGTGCACAGCCCCCTGCGCAGGCACAATCAGTGCAGCGCCATTTCCGCGTCGAAGGCGACGCCCTGGGGGGTAATGTCAAAGGATTCGACAATCTGCATATCCATTTCGGCCAGATTTTTTAACATGGCCTTGTTGTCCTCGGAGAACTGGTCCTTTTCGGCATCGGCATCGGCATCGGCATCGGCATCGGCATCGGCGGCGAGGGCGATATTGCTGACGAATTTCATGTATTTCCCAAAGTCCATATTGAAAGCGAAGATACCGGTGGGACTGAGAGGATCATTTGCCATGGCCTTGGCAAGTTGTTCGGCCTTGTTGCCGATATAGGCCACCAGGTGATTTCCCTTCAACGCCAGTTTGACACTGCCGAGATTAGGCGCTGGCAGGGGAACAGGCAGGTCAATGGGCGAGCCATCGTCCGGTAACTGAATGGGAGGCATGCCTTGCTGGAAATTGGCGGCCATCATCAACAATTGTTGGGGGTTTTTTGCCGATATGGTGATGATCGCATCAATGCTGCGAATATCCGGCGAGGGGTTTTCCTGTTGCAGGTTCATACTGCCATCGATATCCAGTATCGTTGCCGATATACCCTGCACTCCGGATGCCATGCCGGCCACCATCCCCAGGGCAAGCATGGGGTTGGAGACGAGCATATTTTGTTTTAACGCCGCCAGGGCCGGACATTGATATTCTTTCTGGGTGAAGTTTGTGATCAACTTGCTGACAATGGGGGTGAGGGCATCAACATTGAATCCGACAGCAAATCCCAGCACAGGCTTATTTGCGGTTTTTTGCAGGTGGGCCGGGATGAATCCGCGGAGCTTTTGTAATTCTGCCATGAAGGCTGCATCGGTGTTTTCCACCAACATGCGTGCAGCCATTTCTTTGCTGGGCTGTTCCAGGTTGAGTTTCGTATAGCCGAAGACCGTGCGTGGCCACATTTGGGTAAGGGCCAGGAGTTCCCTGCGGCAGGCTTGTGTTTGAATAGAAGTCAGGGGGTTTTGTGCCCCGGCTTTGCTTTCTGCAATAGAGGTTGTCGTTTCATCACCGTCCTGGACTGTGGCAGATTCGCTTCGCTCCGCCGCCGGGGCCTGGGTGTTGAGTTTTTTGATGTCTTTCAGCAGTATGCCCAGCATGCGTCCGAAGTCATTGGCATCTGGTGTGGTCAGTCCCTTCATGATCTCCCGGTGGTCGACGTAGCCAAGATAGGCGGGATGAAAGTCATATTTGGATTGAAGGTCGCTGAGTATCGTTGTCTGTGACAGAGGCTTTGCCGGTTTCATTGTGCCGAGTATCAGGTCGCGGGCAGCAGGGGTATCCAAGGGGGTGAGCAAGGTGATCAATGCATAATTATTATCAACACTGATGGCAAGCCGGGTGTCTTCCTGGTCATTTTCTGATACGCCAAAACCGTACGTCCTTATGGTGTGGCCACCATAGGGTTCCGGTACCGCCTGAGTCCGTGCAGTGGTTTCCGCTTTGTCCACAAAGGCATTGAAGGCACCCGTGTCTGCCAATTTTATGCGCAAGACTGGTGTGGTGCCAATGGAATACAGGATGGAATCGATTTCTTCACCGGTACCGAGTAATTCGGGTGCCGTTTGCAGGCTCTGCAGGGCGGTCATGTATTCTATAAACAGGCCGATCAACATCTTCGTGGCGGGAGGTGCTTCACTGGAGCCTTGCTTTTCGAGATCCCGTTTGAGATTTTTGGCCTGAACCAGGCTTAAATCAGGGGTGAAAAAATCCTGCATGTTTTGCAATGGAGCAGGTTTCAGTCCGCCAAAGAAATAGATTGTGTCACTGGGGACATAACTGAGGATTTCCCGCGCATCAGTTTGTGCGGCCGATGTGCTCAGGGTTTCATTGCCGTCCTTTTTGTCAATTACATAGACGACAGTGATATAGGAGGCGAGTGCCAGTGTGGCGGCGACCGCCGCTCCCAGAACCAAACGCAAGCTATCCATGGTAGATTTCCCTTTGTTGGGTTGGAGTTTTGATGCCTGTACAGTTTGTTGGGCATCCTATGGTACTTCAAGTGAAATATTCCCTGGTTGTGGTTTTATTGGGGACAGTATCCGCGGCTTAGAGAATGCTGTCGGCAGGTACGGGAAAACCTTTAAGAACAGTTTTTTGTCGCTTCAGGTGCGTGGTGCGAGAGTGATCGGTATTTGCATGTAAATGCAGGCTCAGGTTGCATATTTTTCCATGCGTTTGCGTACCTTCTTCAGGTAGTCACGGGTCTCCCTTGCCGGCAGGAAGGTGCGCAGGTGCTTGTAGAGCTTGTCGGGGCTGAGTTTGTTGATCTTCTTATAGGCGTGGCGTCGCCAGGAATAACGGCTGGGGTAATTGCGTTTGCTGAAGCGTCCGGTGAAGGCCCTGATCACACTGTCGGGGCCGGCATTATAGGCGGCGATGGTGGCGAGAATTCGTGCTTCCGGATCCTTTATTTTTTTGAAGCGTTTGAAATACAAGAGGTGTAAATAAGCGGTTCCTAACTTGATATTGTTGTCCGGGTTGTACAGGTATTTTTCCTTTACCACCTTGTCCCTGGCATAGAGAAAACGATAGGCCTCGCGAGCGCCAGTACGCGGCACCAATTGCATGAGGCCAAAGGCCGGGATAGGAGACTTGGCCCGCGGGTTGAAAGAACTCTCTGTCTCGATGATAGCGAAGATCAACGGCGCCGGGATTTTGTGTTCGTGGGCGTAGCTGTGTACGCTTTCGCTGAATTTTTGTGCGCGAATACGGATGTGCTCCGGCACCAGGCTGAACTGGGTGCTGACCACGATACGTTTTTTTCCATCTTTGCCCATGAGGCTGTGGGTTTGCATCTTGTGGGCCATGGTCTTGGCGAATTTCGCCAGATCCCGGGTGTCTAGCGGGGTGTTGTCGATATTCGCTACCAGACCGGCCAGCACGGCGGGTTGTTTACTGCGTGGCGGTGTGGGGCGCTTGGCGATCTCTATGATGGAGCGGTTGTCCGGACTTTGTTTGATGGTCTTTTTTACCGCCG
The DNA here is from genome assembly GCA_011051685.1 of Gammaproteobacteria bacterium. GTDB lineage: Bacteria > Pseudomonadota > Gammaproteobacteria > SZUA-152 > SZUA-152 > SZUA-152. The sequence continues at coordinate 21,084 of DRKQ01000116.1, read as the reverse complement.
AGATGAGCTTGCGTTGGGTGATGTGAGGGTTTTTGGCCTGAGTGGGTTTTAGCGCCAGTTCCACCTTCACCACACCCTCGGCATAATCCACGATGCTGCGTTCCTTGAAATTGTTGCGATAGGTGACGTCGCGTTGTGCATCGGGCAGTACCGCCTCCCGTCCCCATACCTTGGTGACTTTCTTTTTGTATTGTTTAAAGGCCTGCTGGAGTCTTTTTTCCTGCTTCTTGTACTGTACGGTGATCTTTTTCTTGCTGCTGATTGATTTGCCGTGCCCCGAGTTGTGATTAGCAAATACGGGAAGCGGCGCGAATATCAGACTGAAGATGAGCAGGGTGGAAACAAGACGTTTTGGCATGGTTGTGACTGTTCTTTTTACAATAGAAAGCGTCAAGCTCTGTAACGTCTGCCGCCGTTGTGGCTTTAATGTAACTGCCTTGAATTGGATCACAAAACTTGGGAGGAGGTCTGTGGAAAAAGCATGAGGAGTGGGGGTTAAGTTGCTGGTGGTGAATGAATATTTGCAATTTTATCCGGTGGGAGCTGAATGCTCAGTCCTTCACCGGCCGCTTGGACAGTTTGCGTTGCAGGGTGCGGCGGTGCATGTTCAGGGCGCGGGCTGCAGCGGAGATATTGCCATTGTGTTCCAGCAGAACCTTTTGCAGGTGTTCCCATTCCAGGCGTTTGATGGAGATGGGTTTTTCTGCGGGAATCACCTCGGCATTTCCTTGTTCGGCCTGTAGGCCGTGAAGGATGTCGACCACCGAGGCGGGTTTGGTGAGGTAATGTACGGCGCCCAGCTTGATGGCCTCCACCGCGGTGGCAATACTGGCGTAGCCGGTGAGCATGAGCATGCGTAGAGAGGGGTGTTGTGCATGGAGTTTTTCCACCAACTCCAGGCCGGATTCGGGGCCGATGCGCAGGTCGATCACCGCATAGTCCGGCTGATGATCAGCCGCCAGCTCCAGGCCTGCGGCAATGTTCGTCGCCGTGTACACATCCAGGCCGCGTTTTTCCAGTGCCGATGCCAGCACCTTGCAGAAGGTGAGGTCGTCGTCTACCAGTAACAGGCTCTTTTTAGGGTTGCTGTTCATGCAGGGTTTTCCAGTAGCGGCAGTTGAATAAGCGCACAACTGCCCTGGCGATCATTAAAGAGTTGTACATTGCCACCCATCCGCTCGATCACGGAATGGGCCAGGTATAGCCCAAGCCCCAGGCCATGATCCTTGTCGCTGCAGGGAATCTTGCCGATTCGGGGTTCGGCATACTGGCTCAGCCCCGGACCGTGGTCGCGAATTTCGATGTTGAGTTGTTGTGGCGTCCAGCTGGCGTGAAAGGCGACCCATTCCGGCGATACGTCGGCAGCATTATTGAGAATGTTGATGATGGCCTGGTCCAGCGCCAGATCGGCAATCAAGAATGGTATGGGCTGACTGCCATGGATGGTTTTTTGCAACTGTGTTTCAGGTCGCTCTGCATGCCAGCGGCTGAGCAGGTTTTGCAGATAAGGTTCCACGGGTAGGGCCTCACCGGCGTCGGCTCGCAGTTCTCCGGCGGAGGCGGAGATGACAGACAGGGCTGCTTTGCAGCGGTCGATCTGTTCACTGATCATGGAAAGCTGTTGATTAAGTTTGTGATCTTTTTGCGGTGGAAAATCCTCTTTCAACTCATCGTTGATGATGGCCATGGTATTCAGTGGCGTGCCCAGTTCGTGGGCAGCGCCGGCGGCGAGTGTACCGAGGGCCACCACTTGTTCGTCACGCAGGGCCTGTTCGCGTGCCTCTGCCAGGCGGTGATCCCGTGCCCGCAGGCCTTCGGCCATACCAGTGACAAAGTAGGCCACCAGTCCGGCGCTCATCACAAAGCCGAACCACATGCCAAAGACGTGTTGACTGAAATTACCGTTATGACCTGTGTTGTCGAGGCTGAAGGGCAGATGGTAACGCATCAATAGTGAATAACAGATGACGGTGAGGGCGGCGAGCCCCCAGGTCTGTGCTCGGTTCAGCAGGGTGGCGGCGATGGTCAGTGGCAGCAGATAAAACCAGGCGAAGGGATTGGTGGCGCCGCCAACAAAGTACAACACGCCACTGAAGGCCAAGATATCGGTGGTCAGTTGCAGCGTAAATTCATTGTTGCTGACATCCCGTCTCTGCTGTGCACGCCAGGCGGTGAAAACAGCCCACAAGCCGTGGATGGTGAGAATAAAGGCCAGCGGAAGTATTGGCAGGGCCAGGCCCAGCCACCATTGGGCAATAGCGATGAGCAGGGCCTGTATAGCGATGCCCAGACCTCGCAAGATCGCCAGGCGGTGGAGATTGTCCTGGCTGGTGTGATGGTGGATGGTGCTCGTGTCGGACATTGCTACGGCATGACTGTGTAGATCACACATTATCGGTTAATCCGGGAGGCTTGTCAGGCCGGTGATCGAGTGAAACAGAGGGGTGCGACAAAATGCCGCGCGACACTGTGTCACATTCCGGCGCCAAGAAACGGTTGTTAGCCTCTTCTTCGTATTTCCAAAACAATAATATGAAGAGGTGTTATGGCTACCAACGTCCCTGTTTGCTCCCCTCATCGTCATCTTGGTTTGCGCACTGCTGCTGGTCTGGGCCTTGCGCTAGGTGCCAGTCTTGCCCAGGCCTATGTTGGCCTATGCTGTGGCAAGTGTGGTGGCAATATGCCCATGAATATCCCCGGCGGTGGGGTACCGGAAACCTATGAGTATCGCGTCAAGTTCAGCCCCATGACCATGCACATGGAAGGCCTGCGTGATGGCACCAATACCGTCGATGGCGACAACCTGCTGGGCATGCCGGCCATGGGTAAGTTCATGGCGGTACCCACGTCCATGGACATGAATATGCTGAATATCACCACCGGTTACAGCTTCAGTGATGACCTCTTTGGCGGCGTGATGCTGATGTTCAAGCAAAACAGCATGGACATGAGCTTCAGCAGCATGATGCAGATCCTGACCGGGCAGGAGGGTTTCACCATGAAGTCCAGCGGCCTTGCCGACACCATGCTCATGGGCAAGTATCGTCTGTATACCGATGACCCGCTGATCCCCCGCAAGCAGTATTCGCTGTTGTTTGGCCTCAGTCTGCCCACCGGTTCCATCGATGAGACCAATGACGACCACCCCGTGGCCATGCGCCAACAGGAATTGCTGCCCTACAGCATGCAGCTGGGTTCCGGCACCGTTGACCCCACCATCGGCATTCTCTACCAGGCCTCGTTCTCCCCCTGGTGGTGGGGGGTGAACGTCAGGTACACCGCCCGCTTATACGATAATGACCGCGATTACCGCTTGGGCAATGAGCTGCGTCTGGATGGCTACGCCATGTACCAGTTCTCTCCCGACTGGCTGGTGCAGGTCCAGCTCAATGCCCGGAATCAGGGCAGGATTCGTGGCGCGATGGATGAATATACCAGCGGCGCCTCCGGCCATGCCGTGCAGGGCGACCCCTTGTCACCGGCCATGACCCCATTGTGGGATACCGACAATTATGGCGGCAGCCAATTGTTTACCACCCTGGGTGTTCAATGGCGGCCGGCGCCGTTGCAGATTGTTGATTTCAATGTGGGCCTGCCGCTGTATCGCAATCTCAACGGCCCCCAGCTGGAAGAAGACTTCCGGGTGATGCTTACCTGGTACGTGGAGATCGTTACCGAAAAGAGCCGTCGCTTCGGCAAGGCGGACAAGATGAAAGACGACAATAAGTTGGGTTTCTGAGGCGGGTGCGGCAAGATGAATCCAAGGCGAGTAATCTGCGACAGCGTATTGCGTCGTGGTTTGTTAACAGTGGTGGCAGTGATTCCCATGGCCGCTTGTGCGGGGGCGGGATCCTTTGGTCCGTCCTCCCTTCCAGATGCAAAGAGTGCCCCGGCCCGTGCCTATGCCCGTTATTGCATGAGCTGTCATGCATTGCCTCATCCCGGCCGGTTGACCGCAGAGGGTTGGGCAAGACTTTATCCGGTGATGGAACAACATATGGTCGAGCGAGGAATGGCCGCCCCCGATGAAGACCAGCGTCGGGTCATTCTCGGTTATTTACAAGCACATGCACGCTGATCGACTTGGCGTAAACGATGGCATGAAAAAGTCACGGCATGTGTTTTCCCATCCAGTGATGCGCGGATTGGCGTTCCTTGCCTTGTCCTGTCATGGTCTCTCGTCCCTGGCTGGTACCGTGGCGGAGAATCAGGCCAAGCCGCAGGCCGGTACTCAGGAGAATGTGTTGCAGGAGGCACTTGAGGTCCTACACATTACTCTTCCCCGGAGGCGTCTGCCGGCACCCGATTTCATCCTGCCGGCGTTGTCACAAGGGGGGGCTGGCCAAGACGTGCGCCTTTCCGACTATCAGGGCAAGGTAGTGCTGCTGAATTTTTGGGCAACGTTTTGTGCCTCCTGTCGGGAAGAAATGCCAGCCCTGGAGGCTCTGTGGCAGGCCTATCGTGAGCAGGGTTTCGTGGTGATCGCTGTCGCAGCGGATCGTGGCAGCATCGATCCGGTGAGAGAGTTTGTTGCTCACGGAAACCCTCACAGTGGCTCACCTGGGAGTTACAGCTTTCCCATTGCCCTGGATTCTGAGGGCGAGGTGCGCAAGCGATATGAAGTGGTGGCCCTGCCGACAAGCTATCTCATTGGTCGTGACGGGCGTTTTCTCGGTCGCGTGTTGGGTGCGCGGGAATGGAACGCCAAGCAGGTACACCGTCTGTTGCAGGTGTTGCTGCAACAGACGGAGCGGCTAACAAAATAAACAGCGGACGTTATTCAAATGCAGCAGCCTCCCGTTCCAGGTAGGCCCAGCTGGCATTGCGCCCGGCGAGTTCCTTGAAGTTGGCCAGTTTGGAAAAACGCGATTGGTCCAGCCTGTCGATAGCGTCCTGCACGTCCACGCCTTCATCCACCATTTTATTCATGTGCGTGAAGAGCAGCTCGAGATACTGGCGGGTGGAGAAGTCGAAGTCCTTCAACGGGCCGGGGTGTCCGTGGCCGGGAATGAAGGTAGCGTTGCCATATGCTTTGAGTTTCTCGAATGCGTCCAGCCAGGACTGAATATTGCTGACCGGTTGCACCGTCAGCAGCCTTTCCCCGTACAGGCTGTCACCGGCGTAGACGATGTTGTCTTCGGGAATATGGGCGATGAGTTGTGCCGGTGTGTGGGCAGGGCCGATATTTTTCAGGTTGATGCTCACACCACCTAAATCCAGTTGGGTTTTGTCGCTGATGATGCGATCCGGTGGCTGCGGGATTTTCACGCTGCCTTCCTCGAGTTCGAGGATGCGCTCGATGGCGCCGGCAAAATTGCCGCCGCTACCCGCCATGCGCGCGGCGCTGTCACGGTGCGCAATGATTTCCGCTCCGGCGCGTCGAAAGACCGGGTTGCCCATGAAGCGGTGCGGCTGGGAGTTGGTGTTGACAGCGTATTTCACCGGCGTGTCGGTGATCTTACCAATGTGCGCCAGCATCTCCCGGGCCATGGCCTCGGTGTAGCCGGTATCCAGCACAGCAACGGCATTGGCGCCCACCACGAACACCAGGTTCATGCGATAGCCCTTGTTCTCTTTGCTGGGGCCGGGCAGGGGGCCGATCCAGGCATAGACGTGATTGGATATTTTTTTTGGGGCTGGGAGAATGTTTGTGTCTTCCGCAGCGAAACTATGGCTGCCAATCAGTGCGGTGATAATCAGTACAGTGACAATCGGTGCAGTGAATTGAAACGAAAGTGCACAGAGGTGATTTTTACCAGCGTGAAGAATCTTGCTTAGAGAACAGGGCATGATAGAGGCCTTCCATGTTGATGTTTAATGTGCTTCAGGTGTCGCGTGTTTTTGCAGGAATTCGAGAATCTTCTGTAATGTGGCCTCGCTGGGGATGCTGCGTCCCATAATATCCATATTTCGTTGCATGCGTCCTTCCACGCCGATCCATTCGATGGCGGTATGCTGGCGGGGTTCGGGCAGGGCATGGCAGCGGGAACAGGTGGTGCTGAAAGCGCGCCCGGCGGCGGTGTTTTGCAGCTCCGGATATTTTGCTGGATCAATGGCCTGCTGGGCATGGCGCTGTAGATAGGCAAGCAGGGTGTGTCGTTCCGTTGAGGATGGGGCATCGATCCGACCCATCATACCCATCATGCCACCGCTCATGTGTTCCATGCGCGTGGTCATGCGTTCAAGCACTGCTGGCCACTCCTTGGTCGTGTGTCGGCCCGGCCCTGGTAGAGCGTGGCATTGAGTACAGTATCGTTGTAGTAGTTTTGCACCTTTGGATTCGGCTTCGGGCAATAACTCAGGTGGCAGACCTGGGGGTAAATTTTCCAGCGATCCCCCTCCCATCATTCTGCCCATTCCTCCCATTGCGATGACAATGCCGCTGATTACAGCCAGCAGCAGAAATGCGCCGAGTACTCCATAAAGTCTGCGTTGTTGCATACTAAAGGTCTCTCTGAAAGAATTTAGGAACCTTGGATCAATTCATGAACTCGTAATCTTGCGCCTGAAATGCCCGGCTTCCGTGTCGCTTAGACGCGCCTACTTTTGCAAATCTGAACATTTCAGGTCGCAATCCACTTCGTCCGGAATTGACCAGAGGTTCCTTTATTGTTCGAGATTACGTCGTTTTTCCTGGAATTCCTGCTCGTCGATTTCACCGCGGGCATAGCGCTCCTGGAGAATATCCAGTGGGGTTTTTTGTTTGGATCGGCCGGCATCGTTATCGCCACCGCCGCCACTCAGCCATCGGACAATGGCCACAATGGCAAAGATAATCAGCCCCCAGAACAGGACCATGATCAGGCCACCGAAGCCCATGCCCCAGCCCATGCCACTCGTCAGATTTCCGCCGTTATCCATCATCTTTTATCTCCTCATTCCTTATCCGGCCATTGATCACGAAAAACCATCAGTGTTCATGCCTTGCCGGCGGTTACTATCCTGTTTGGTCTGACAAGCATCATGCCGCATTGATTCCAGAATAACGAGACTTATGATTTGTTCCGGGGCTTGCTCCACTCCCGCCGGTTGATGGCATAACCGGTGATCTTGCCGACGAACGGCAGCGTCAACATGCCCGGCAGTTGATCCACTTGTTTGGGATCACGATAACCGTGAATACCGATGGTCATGCCCGTGTGCCCCTCTCGGGGCTGGTCGATGTAGGTGCCGAACAAGCGGTCCCAGATAGAGAGGTTAAAACCGAAATTGCTGTTGGCCTCGTTGTCTTCCACCGAGTGATGCACGCGGTGCATGTCTGGCGTCACCAGCAGTAGACGTACAACCCGGTCCAGCCCCAGCGGCAGGCGCACATTGGCGTGGTTGAACATGGCCATGGCATTGAGCACCACCTCGAAGATCACCACCGCCACCACTGGCGGGCCCAGCACCAGGATGGTGGCAAATTTGATGAGCATGGAAAGGATGATCTCAATGGTGTGAAAGCGGGCGCCGGTGGTGACGTCGTAATCGAGATCGGCGTGGTGCACCCGGTGCAGGCGCCACAGCGCCGGTACTGCATGTACCAGCACATGTTGCAAATAGATCACGAAATCCATGGCCACCACGGAAAGCACGACAGCCAGAACAAAAGGCAGTTGAAAGTAATTGAGCAGGCCCCAGCCCTGCTCGGCGGCAAAGGCGGCCACGCCCACGGCGGCGGCGGGAAACAGCAGGCGCAGAATAAAGCTGTTGAGGAATACCAGCCCCAGGTTGTTGGCCCAGCGCATGGCCTTGGACACCGTCAACACGCGGCGGGGGGCCAGCACCTCCCACAGGGCCATTATCCCGAACACCCCAAAAAAGAAGCCCAGGCGGATGGGTACTTCGTTTTGCAGGATAACGTCGTTGAAGTTCATGTGCAGTTCTCTCTCTGATGTTCGGGTTGGTGGTCTTCAGATTGCAGGCTATACTAGTAGGTATACAACTATTCAATAGATCAGTTGAATATTAGAATAGCAGCCAGGAGAGTAAGGTCAAGTCCCAGTATAAGCCGATTGTCGTCACTCCGGTGGTTGCCGGAGTGACGGTGTGGTAACGAATGCTGGTGATTTTGCCCCGGGCTGTTGAATCAACCACAACCGTCGCTCAAAGAGACTTTCATGCCCGTGCCCACAAATTCCAATGATGCAAGTCAAAAAGGCGCTTTCAAGCACGAATTGTTTACCCAGTTCGCCCGCGTGGGCAAGGCGCTGAGCAACGGCAACCGACTGGAATTACTGGAATTACTCGCCCAGGGCGAGCGCAGCGTGGACGAACTGGCCAGGGTTTCCGGGCTCAGCGTGGCCAATACCTCCCAGCATCTGCAACAGCTGCGCCAGGCGGGGCTGATCGTCTCCCGCAAGCTCGGCCTGAAGGTGTTTTACCGGCTCAGCGGCGATGACGTACTGACCCTGTTCGAGGCCCTGCGCGCGGTGGCGCAGCGTCACCTGGCCGAGGTGGAACGCCTGGTGAACACCTTTCTCACCGTAAAGGATGCCCTGGAACCCATTCCCCGTGAGGAGTTGCTGGAGCGCACCCGCCAGGGCAGGGTGACGGTACTGGATGTGCGTCCGCCCGAGGAGTTCGCCGCCGGGCACGTGCCGGGGGCGGTAAATGTGCCGCTGGCCGAGCTGGAGGCCCATTTACAGGACCTCGACCCGGCGCACGAAGTGGTGGCCTACTGTCGCGGCCCCCATTGCGTGCTGGCCTTTGATGCCGTGGTGCAGTTGCGCGAACTGGGTCTCAATGCACGTCGCCTGGAAGACGGTTTTCCTGAGTGGAAGCAGGCGGGTCTGCCGGTGGAGACGGCAGAGGAAAGTAAACAGGGAAAAGGGTAAAGTTGCGGTTATGAATCATTTGCTGCGTATTGCTTTACCATTCGTTGTGCTCGCCGCCGGCATCGCCATCGGTGTGTTGCTCATGGCCACCGGCCCCGAGGTCGAACGCCGCCCGCCAGCGCAAATGTTGCCGGTGGTGGAAACCTTGATTGTCGAACCACAGACTTTTCCAGTGGTGATACGCAGCCAGGGCACGGTGGCGCCACGTACTCAAAGCAGTCTGATTCCCGAGGTGGCGGGGCGCATCGTGGCCGTGGGCGACAGCTTTCGCAACGGCGGCGCCTTCAAGTCCGGGGAGGTGTTGTTTCGGATTGCCGCGGTGGATTATGAAAACGCCGTGGTCATCGCTCGCGCCGATCTGGCCCGTGCGCAACTGGCCCTGGCCCAGGAAAAGGCCCAGGCGCAACACGCCCTGGAGGATTGGCAAAAGCTGGGCCGCCAGGAGGCGCCCACCGACCTGACCCTGCACAAGCCCCAGGTGGCGGCCGCCGAGGCTGAGGTGGCCGCCGCCGAGGCGCGTCTGCGCCAGGCGCAGATCAATCTGGCGCGCACCGAGGTGCGCGCGCCCTATGCCGGCCGTGTATTGGAGAAGAAGGTGGATGTGGGCCAGTACGTGGCCCCCGGTACGGTGTCTGCCACGCTGTATGCGTTGGATGCCGCCGAGGTGCGTCTGCCGCTCACCGACCGGCAACGGGCCCTGCTGCGTTTGCCCGAGACGGGGCATCAGGCGCCGGTGAGTTTCACTCATCGGGTGGGCGGCACGGTACATCGCTGGCAGGGGCGACTGGTGCGCAGCGACGGGGCTATCGATACCGCCAGTCAGCAGTTGTTCGTGGTGGCGCAGATCGACCGGCCCTTTGCCCGTCACGGCGCGATGCCCGCGCTGACCATCGGCCAGTTCGTGGAGGCGGAGATCCAGGGGGAGTCCCTGGAAAATGTATTCGTCTTGCCCCGTCCGGCGGTGGAGGTGGGAGACACGGTACTGGTGATCGATGCCCAAAAACATATTCAGCGCCGTCCAGTGCAGGTTGTGTTGCGCAGGGGTGAGCAGGTGGTGGTCAGCGGCGGCCTGCAGGCTGGCGAACGCATCTCGCTGACGCCCATGCCCTTTGCCCGCGATGGCAGTGCGGTGGACATTGTCGGCGAGCCGAAGCCTAACAGGGAGTATCCACCCTTGCCCGTGCTGGAGCACTAGCCCATGCAGAATGTGATTTGCTGTGATTCATTGTCCCGTGCGCAGGTCGGGGGATCGCCAGACAGGGGTATCGGATGGGGCCAGTATTGTTCGCACGCAGCCTGCCCTCTTCACCCCAACCTTCTTTCCCGGCGGGGAGAGGGGGACACGCTGGGAGGAGGCTGAACCATGCACGGCATGATCAACTGGTTCGCCCGCAACCCGGTGGCTGCCAATCTGTTGATGCTGATCATTCTTGCCCTGGGGGCGCACGCGGCGCTCAAGCGCATCCCGCTGGAGGTGTTTCCCTCCTTCGAGAGTGATGTGGTCACCATCGGCCTCAGCTACCGCGGGGCAACACCGGCCGAGGTGGAGCAGGCCCTGGTGTTGCGTGTCGAGGAGGCCATCGCCGATCTCGATGGTATCGAAAGAATCATCTCGGTGGCCAACGAAGGTGTGGCGCGCATTCGCGTGGAGGTGCTCAAGGGCACCGATCCCCATCAATTACTGGAAGACATCAAGACCCGGGTGGACGCCATCAGCACCTTTCCCGACGAGGTGGAGCGTCCCAGTTATTCCGTGGTGGTGTTCCGCCGCGAGGTGATCTCCGTGGTGGTGTCCGGTGATTTGCCGGAGCGCGAACTGCGTCGTTACGGCGAGGAAATCCGCGATGAACTGGCGAGCCTGCCCAAGGTGAACCTGGTGGAGCTCGACGCGGTGCGCAAGCCGGAGATCAGCATCGAGCTCAGCGAGCAGGCCCTCAACCGCTATGGCCTGACTTTCGATGCCGTGATGCAGGCCATCCAGCGCGCCTCGGTGGATCTGCCGGCAGGTTCCATTCGCACCGAGGGCAGCGAGATCCTGTTGCGTACCCAGGGACAGGCCTACCGTGGCGAGGATTTCGCCGCCATTGTGGTTCGCGCCCGAGATGACGGTACCCGTCTCACTGTGGGGGACGTGGCGCAGATCAAGGATGGCTTCGGCGAGGATCCGCTGGCCATGCAATTCGACGGCAGGCCCGGTGTGCTGGTGAAGGTGTTTCGCACCGGTAATCAGAGTGCCCTGGATATCGGACAGATCGTCAAGGACTACATAACCAGAAAAAGCGCCCTGCTGCCGGCCAATGTTTCACTGAGCCAGTGGCGTGACCGTTCACGCATCGTCAAGCTGCGCCTGCAGACCCTGCTGGACAGCGCCTGGCAGGGCGGGCTGCTGATCTTCCTGATCCTTGCCTTGTTCCTGCGCATCTCCGTGGCCCTCTGGGTGTGCGTGGGCATTCCCATCAGCTTCATGGGTGCGTTATGGCTGATGCCGGAGCTGGGAGTGACCATCAACATCATCAGCCTGTTCGCCTTTATCCTGGTGCTGGGCATCGTGGTGGATGACGCCATCGTCACCGGGGAGAATATTTTCAGTCATCTCAAACGTTCGGAAAAGGCGGTGGATGCCGTGGTGCGCGGCGCCCAGGAGGTGGCAGTGCCAGTGACCTTCGGCCTGCTTACCACCGTGGTGGCTTTTGCACCGCTGTTATTTGTGGAAGGGGTGCGTGGCAAGATCTTCGCACAGATTCCCGCCATTGTGATTCCCGTGCTGTTGTTTTCCTGGGTGGAGTCCAAGCTGATCCTGCCGGCGCACCTGCGTCATGTGCGGGTGGGTCATGGCCAGCAAGGCAATGCCCTGTTGCGTCTGCAACGGCGCGTGGCCGATGGGCTGGAATATTTTGTCAAACATGTGTACCAGCCACTGCTGGTGAATTCGCTCAAACAACGCTATTTAACGTTAGCCATTTTTATTGCCCTGTCCTTCATCGTGGTGAGCTTTGCTGCCAGCGGTCGCTATGCCTTTACCTTTTTTCCGCGGGTGGAGAGTGAGACCGCACGGGCCACCCTGGTCATGCAATCCGGCACGCCGGAAGAAGTTACCGCCAAACATCTTCACCGCATGGCCGAGGAGGCGAAAAAACTCCAGGCCCGTTTTGTGGACAACGAGGGACGTTCGGTGATCAGCAACATCATGGTGAATACCGGCTGGGCCGGTGGCGGCGGGGCGCCCGCGGAGGGTGGACGCGCCGAGCTGGGACAGGTGAGTCTGGCCCTGGTGCCGCCGGAGGAGCGTACCGTGGAGGTGTCCACCCGCGAAATCGTACGCACCTGGCGGCGCGCCATCGGCGAGATCCCCGGCGCCAAGGAGTTGACATACCGTGCCGAGATCGGCCGCGGCGGCGATCCCATTGATGTGCAGCTTACCGGACGCAATGTTGAGATGCTGGCGGAGATCGCCGCCGCGGTGCGTGAGCAATTGCATCAGTACCCGGGTGTATTTGATATCCGCGATTCATTCGAGGATGGCAAGCCGGAGATCAAGCTGACGCTGCGTCCGGAGGCGGAGCTGCTGGGTCTGTCCACCACGGAACTGGGACGTCAGGTGCGTCAGGCCTTTTTTGGCGCCGAGGCGCAACGCATCCAGCGTGGCCGTGATGACGTGCGGGTGATGGTGCGCTATTCCGAGGCCGAGCGCCGCGACCTGGCCAGCCTCGATAATATGCGCATCCGTACCGCCGCCGGCGCGGCTGTGCCCTTCAGTAACGTGGCGGCGGTGGACATGGGGCATGGTTTTACCAACATCCGCCGCATCGACCGTCAACGGGTGGTAAACGTCACCGCCGATCTCGATAAAAAGACCACTGACGCCCGCGCCATCAGCCGCGACCTGCGCCGCTATCTCGATGGGCTGTTGCAGAAATATCCCGGTGTGTCCTACAGTCTGGAGGGTGAACAGCGCGAACAGGGCGAGACCTTTGGCAGCCTCATCGCCGGTTCCCTGTTCACCCTCTTTGCCATCTATTCCCTGTTAGCCATTCCCTTTCGTTCCTACCTGCAGCCGCTGCTGGTGTTGATGGTGATTCCCTTCAGTATCGTCGGCGCCCTGTTGGGGCACATGTTACTGGGCATGAACCTGAGTATCATGAGCCTGATGGGCATGCTGGCTCTGGCGGGAGTGGTGGTCAACGACAGCCTGGTGCTGGTGGACTGGATCAACCGCCAGCGCCGCGAAGGCATATCCCTGGATGAGGCCCTGCACAGTGCCGGTGGCGCACGCTTCCGGCCCATCCTGCTCACCTCATTGACCACCTTCGCAGGACTGACACCGTTGTTGCTGGAAAAGAGCACTCAGGCGCAATTTCTGATCCCCATGGCGGTATCTCTGGGGTTCGGTATTTTGTATGCTACTTTTTTGAGCCTGTTGCTGATTCCCACCGGCTATCGGATCCTGGAAGATTTTAAACAGGGTGCGCGCCGCTTGTTGCATTGAGAACGGGTTGAGAAAATGTCTGGTTGAATGTGTAACAAAGCTTGCAAACCCGGTTCAATTCATTATAACGACAGTAGATGTTATGGATTTCACAACACCAAAAGGAGAGAGAAAATATGAACAGATTTCAGAAAATAGTCATGGCCATGTTTGGCGCGTTGCTGCTGTTGGGCAGTGCCGGTTCGGTTTTTGCCGCGAGTGATGCGCCACACAGGATTGTCATCCAGGTGAGCACGGATGATCCACGCACCCAGAAAATTGCGCTCAACAATGCCGTCAACCTGCAAAAACTCTACGGCATGGATAATGTCAAGATCGAAATTGTGGCCTATGGTCCGGGACTTGGTCTACTCACCAAGAAGAGCAAGCAGGCCAAGCGGGTGGAAAGCCTGGCCCTGCAGGACATCACCTTTAGCGCCTGCTCCAACACCATGAAGAAGGTGGAAAAGAAAACCGGTAAAAAACCCAAGCTGTTGGCGGGCGTGGGCACGGTAAAGGCCGGTGTGGCGCGGATTATGGAGTTGCAAGAGCAAGGGTACAGTTACGTGCGGCCCTGATGGGAAAGAAGGTTCTATTTTATAAAACGGCGGGCTTGTCCCGCCGTTTTTTTTCTACTTCACCACCGTCACTTGCACGTCACCCTCACGGCGCAGGACATTGACGCCAACATCGGTGTCGTATCGTTGAATGACGACATGGATGGAGGCATCGCCAATCCTCAGGTTATCGATGTTCAGTGTGTGCAGCCAGGGGGGCAGGTGGGGGTTTTTGAAAGTGACTTGGGCTCGGGGGGTGTTGCTGATTTCCAGCCCGAGGCAGGCCTGCATCATGGCAAATGGCACGGTGCTGGCCCAGGCTTGGGGAGCGCAGGCGAGGGGGTATAGCGTGGGGCCTTCTCCCTTGCGTTGGAGGAAACCACAAAATAATTCAGGCATGCGTCGCAAATGAAGGAACAGGCTGGCGTCGAACAGGCCGGTGAGCAGTTGTGTGGCCTCTTTATGATAGCCGTAGCGGGCAAAGCCAAGGGCGATCATGGCATTGTCGTGGGGCCACACCGCGCCGTTGTGATAGGACATGGGGTTGTAGCGGGTTTCCTGGGTGGCGATGGTGCGTATGCCCCAGCCGGAGTAGTTGTGCTTGTCCATGAGTGTTTGCACTACCCGCCGGGCGTGCTGGTGGCTGGCGATACCACTGAACAGGGTATGTCCGGCGTTGGAGGACTGTACCCGGCAGGGTTGTTTTTCACCGTCCAGGGCCAGGGCATAGCTGCCGATTTCTTCACACCAGAAGGCCTTGTCGAAACGCTTTTTCATGGCCTCGGCCTTTTCTTTCATGTTCCAGGCCTGGGTTTCCTTGCCTAACGCCAAATAGAGTTTTTCTGCCTGGCGCCAGGCGTCATAGACATAGCCCTGAACTTCACACAGGGCGATGGCACCATGGGCTGGGCTGCCGTCGGCATGAAAGACGGAATCGTCAGAATCTTTCCAGCCCTGTTGGGACAGCCCCTTGGCATTCTGGCTGGCGTATTCGATGAAGCCATCGCCATCCTTGTCGCCGTAGTCATCGATCCAGGCCAGTGCCGCCTCGATGTTGGGCCAGATGGTTTCGATGAATATCCTGTCGCCAGTGTGCTGATAATAGGCGCCGGCCAGCACCACGAACAGGGGTGTGGCATCAATGGTGCCGTAATATTGGGCGAAGGGCACTTCGCCGAGGGTGGACATTTCACCGCCGCGGGTTTCGTGCAGAATTTTGCCGGGCTCTGCTTCGTGCTCGGGGTCCAGATCGGTGGCCTGGTTGGCGGCCAGGTAGGCCAGTACCCCGCGGGCGATTTCGGGATTTACCCACAGGGCATGCAGTGCGGTGATCAGGCCATCGCGACCAAAGGGGGTGGAAAACCAGGGGACTCCGGCATAGGGATAGGGGCCGTGGGGGGTGTTGCTGATGAGCAGGTTGAGATCCACCTGTGAGCGGTTGAGCCAGTCGTTGAATTGTTCGTTGGAAGTGTGGATGGCGCAATACCGGCTGCGCGCGATTTCCAGCTCATCTGACAATGCCTGCAGGGCGTCAAGATAGTTACCGTGGGCTTGTTGGGCTTCTCCTACCACACACTGGATGCTGACATAGATGTCTTTGTCCTCCCCGGGGGCGAGTGCAACCTCGAAGGTGGCGGTTGCGTCCCTGATCACAGCATTGGTGTTTTCTAACTGGATGTAGGTTTTGCGGGTAATTTTATCGAGGCCCGTGTAGGCCAGAGTAATGGTTTGATCCTGCACCCCTACGGGGAACAGTTGGCCACGAGTCTTGCGTTGTTTGCCACGCACCTCGAATATGTCGGCATAGTCGGCATCGAAGCTCAGGGTGAAGGGAATACTTACAGCCTTTTCTCCGTAATTGCACAGGCGCAGATGTTCGTAACAGATATCCTGATAGAGCAGTTTGGCGCGAAACACGTGTACCGTATCAATGGGCACCATGCACCGTCCGTCCTCATGAATCTCCGGGATGGTTAGATCCACGGTGAGCAGGCTGTTGTCCTGTTTGAGGGTGGAGTTGAGCAATACGGGGCGCCGCCCGTCAGCGAGACGCAGATCCAGGCGGGAGAGAAAACGGGTGTCCTGATGATAAATACCTTGTTCACCATGGCCCAGGGCGTGGATGTCGCCAAAGCGATCAAATACGGCAAAGCTGTTGCCGTGTTTGAGCACTAGGGTGCGATCATCCAGGCGCGAGGAGGTGGCCGGGACGTAGGCATGCTCGCCGATGTGGATGACCTCTTCGTGGCTCATGCTGCTATTCCTCAGCTGACCAGGCGCGGCTGGCGGTTTTTGGTGTAACGAATATCGGGATTGATGTGGCCGGGCAGGTCTTTGTGCCGGCGCTGTCCGAGATGTTGGGCGATCTGCTGTTCGTAGAGACTCAGATAGCCTTCGACCATGTGCCGGGCCGAGAAATGCTCCTCGAAATGGTGTCGGCAGTCGGTGCGTCTGATATTGTGAAGGCGGTTTACCGCCGCCACGGCCTGGGCCTGGTTGTCCACGATGAAGCCGTTGAGGCCATCCGTGATCACCTCGGGCACGGCACCGCGGCGGTAGGCAATCACCGGCGTACCGCAGGCCATGGCCTCAATCATCACCAGGCCGAAGGGCTCCGGCCAGTCGATGGGGAACAGCAGACCGGCCGCCCTGCCCAGCAGCACCTGTTTTTGCACATCACTGACCTCGCCAAGAAATTCAATGCCTGGTTGATCAAGCAGAGGTTGGATATGCTGGGTGAAATAGGCGTGATCCACGGGATCCACCTTGGCCGCGATCTTCAGTGTCCGGCCCGTCTGGCGCGCAATGGCAATGGCCTGGTCTACACCCTTTTCCGGTGAGACGCGTCCCAGGAAGGCGAGATAATCTTCCGCCTCGGCCTGAAAATGGTAGAGGTCCGTCGGTAGGCCGTTGTGTACGGTGCCCAGCCAATGGGCGTGGGGCAGGGGCTGGCGTTGGGCGTCGGAAATGGAAATCACGGGTACTTCACGAAATTCGCGATGCATTTGCCCCAGCTCGGGGATGTCCAGGCGTCCGTGATGGGTGGTGACATGGGGGGTTGGCAGACGCCGGGCAAGGGGAAAATGCCTGTAATCGGTATGGAAATGGATGATGTCGAAGGCATCCGCCCGGCGCAGGAGTTTTTCGAACATTAGCAGATGGTGGGCCAGGGGCTCGGGGCAGTGACTGATGCGCAGGGCCTGTTTGCAGGGGGCCACCAGGCGGGCGCTGGTTTCGGAGTCACCACTGGCGAACAGTGTGACCTCATGGCCCTGGGCCACCAGCTCTTCGGTGAGATAGGAAACAATGCGTTCGATACCGCCGTATTGCTTGGGCGGTACGCTTTCTGTTAATGGCGAAACTTGGGCAATCTTCATCGTGTCTTTCCTTGTGGATGAGTCTGGTTTTGGAAAACCGTGGAAATGCCAGGATTGCCGGGGAGGCAAGACCCCGGAATCCCTTTGCCCACGGGTCAGCAGAATTAAAGATTGTAGCCGGAAAACTGTGTTTCAAGGGAGAATCGTGGATTTTTATGATTTACGAAGAGGCATCGGGGCACCGGGACACAGGGTCGGTACTATTTTCCCTTGTTGCCGGTCTCCTGGCAGCGCCCATTCCTGAGAGATTTTCTGGCGCAGAGCTTGATTGCAATACGCAGAGGATTGAAATCCCCGGCGCCTTCAAAGCGCAGGGGCAGGGTACGACCAAGGTTGTCTTTGAGGAGCTGTTGTATTTCATTCACCTTATTGATGATACGGGTGGCCTTTGAGTAATAGAGGATTTCCTGCCGGTCGACGCTGACGTTGGCAATATTCCGCTCGTTGACCACATAACCTTCCCTGTCCAGTGTGTCCGTCAGCCGTTTGACGTTTCTTTGGTAGTCGTCAATTGAATCGTCACGATAGTGCACCAGAATCTGGAACTGACTGTTTTTGAGTTTTTCGATGTCTGCCAGCTGGGTCCGGATTTTTTTCTGCTGGAGATCGTACCTGTCCGCCAGGGATTTGAGTGAATGCATCATTTCGTTCAGGGATTGTTGATAGCGGTTGATGTTCTCCGTATTGAGATTCTCGATCTGTTGGGTTTTTTCTTCCAGCATACGGTCAATGTTGGCAGCACGCTTGTTGAAGTTGTTCATTGTAGCCTTGATTTTCTTATCGCTTGCTGCGAGATATTTTTTATTGGCCTCGAGGTTTTGCTCAAATTCCAGGGTGGATTTTTCAATGGCCTGCTTAAACCTTTCAGAGGCGTCGAAGCCACTGAATCCAGCATAGGCAAGAACCGCAAGCACCACGGAAATGGCCGTGGTCGCGGCAATGAACTGGGTTTTTACCCATTTTGTAGCTTTGTCCTGAAATTCTTCAAGTAACTTGTGTTTGGCTTCTAAGGCTTCTTCGTTCAGCTCACGGATGATTTGTACGCAGGTCTCGCGCGCCTTTTCTTCCAGGCTTTTATTTCCTTCTTGTGGTTGGCCGCAGTGGTTGCAGAAGCGGCTGTTGTCGGGGATGGGTTTGCCACAATGTTTGCACACTGTGTTCATGGCAGGTTCTTCCCATCGGCAGGTGCCGCCGGTTCACTGGCGGGGTCCTGGTCTGGATAGATTACACACTGGCGTTGCTGATCCTTCTTACCTTCGAGCTTCGATGACAGTCTGGCTTTTTCATCGATGTGGTAATTCATTTTGATGAGATTGAGGCCGCGAAGGTCAAAAATTTTCACATGATGATATTTGTTGGTCATGTTCAGGTTGGCGATGTGCTCTGTCTCTGGGTCAAAGATGCCGTTGTTGTCGAGGTCAAGATAGGCGGCATGGGGGTTGTCGTAGATCAAGGCATAGGCCTTGTATTCAGCGTTGCTGGTGTCGATGTTAAGGTCGTAATGTATCAGGGTCTTTTTGAAATACGTGGTCTTGCCGGGAATCCGGGTGGTGTAGAGCTTGATATCCAGGGGAATACAGCCCCTGTCGAGGGTTTTGATGCGATAGCGTTGTGGGGGAATCTGGAAATTGCCACTCATGAGGATCGCGTCGGTCTTGTCGCGGATGGCGAAGTAGCGGCCGGAGCCTTCGATGACCAGATGCTTGAGGTCGGTGGGATCGATGTAGGCATTGAAGGTGATCAGGCCGTCCATGTGGATCTTGCCGTCGATCAGCTCGTCACGAATGGTGCTGATGCCGTAGAGGTCTTTCAGGTATTGCCAGTTTTTTGCGCCGATCATGGTGGTGAAGATCTTGTCCATGTTCTCGTCCAGGGCCTGGTCGCGCGCCGGTTGTTCTTTGCGGTCGATGAAGGCGTTGTTCAGGCGGAAGGTCTGAGTGTAGCTTTCCGTTTGCGTTACGCGCGTCATCTGGATGGGGACCTGGCGCCAGAATTCGAGGTCTTTGGTGGAACAGGCTGCCAGCAGCAGGCCGAGGCTAATCACGCTGAGAATGCGAAACGCATGATGAAGTGCGGCTGCTGGCATCTCTAAACTCCTGTTATGAAGAAACCGTTTTGGGTTGGGCAGAGCCTGTGTCGAAGTCCGGGTTCCAACTCTGAATGCTATTGACGAACCTATTCCTGCAATTTCCTGTTTGGCAGGGATGCTGAAACCATAATTTGCTGACTATATCTTGTATACCATTTCAGGCGGAGAACCAAAGTGGCAAATTACCAATATCCCAAATCACTGCTGCCCCGTTAACTTCAGATTCGTCATCCCGGCGAAGGCCGGAGTCCAGTAACTCATCGACACCACTGGATTCCGGCCTTCGCCGGAATGACGGAATAAAGAGCAGCAATATTCATGTCTTAGATTTCACCAATCTCTCTACTCCCCAATAATTTCACCAACCCCATCAAAACAAAATGGAGTTAGCGGGACAGCAGTGATCTCAAATATTCTTATTTTTCCTGGTCACTCTAATTATAGTTTGTTTTTCGCGCCTGTTTGGTGTGAGTCGACCACCTGGGTGACGGTTTTGGTAAGGGTATTCAAGTCATGCTCATTGATAATGAATGGCGGCATCAGGTAGACCAGTTTGCCGAAGGGGCGCACCCACACCCCGGCCTCGACGAAGCGGGGTTGCATCTCCAGCATGTCCACCGGCTCGTTCAGCTCCACCACGCCGATGGCGCCCAGCACCCGCACATCGGCCACCTGCGGCAGTTCGCGGCAGGGGGCCAGGCCGGTTTCCAGGGCCTGCCGAACGCGTTGCACATTCTCCTGCCAGGGTGAGTCCAGCAACAATTGCAGGCTGGCCAGTCCGGCGGCACAGGCCAGGGGGTTGGCCATGAAGGTGGGGCCGTGCATGAACACGTCGGGCTCACCCCGGCTGATGGTTGCCGCGATGTCGTGGGTACACAGCGTGGCGGCGAGGCTGAGATAGCCGCCAGTGAGCGCCTTGCCCAGACACAGGATGTCGGGCGCGATGGCCGCGTGCTCACAGGCGAACAATTTGCCGGTGCGCCCGAAGCCCGTGGCGATCTCGTCTGCAATGAGCAGCACGCCGTATTCATCGCACAGGGCGCGGGCCTGTTGCAGATAATCGGAGGCGTAAAAACGCATGCCGCCGGCGCCCTGCACGATGGGTTCGAGGATCAGCGCGGCGAGGTGTTCCTGCTCCCTGGCCAGCAGTTGCTGTAAGGGCGCAATGTGCGCCGCCGTGCAGGCCTCGCCGAAGCGGCACTGCGGCGCTTCCACGAAAAACTGGCGGGTAAGTGCGTCGCTGAACAGGGTGTGCATGCCGGTGACCGGGTCGCATACCGACATGGCGCCGAAGGTGTCACCGTGATAGCCGCAGCGCAGGCTGGCGAAGCGCTGCTTGTTTCCCTGCCCCCTGGCCTGCCAGTACTGGATGGCCATTTTCATGGCCACCTCCACGGCCACCGAACCGGAGTCGGCAAAGAACACCTGTTGTAGCGGCTCGGGGGTGAGGGCTACCAGTTGCCGGGCCAGATCCACGGCGGGGGCATGGGTGAGACCGCCGAACATCACGTGGGCCATGTCTTGTAATTGTTGTTCCAGCGCCGCATTCATCACCGGGTGGTTGTAGCCATGGATGGCGCACCACCAGGAGGCCATGCCGTCGATGAGTTCCCGGCCGTCGGTGAGCTTCAGGCGCACGCCGCTGGCCGAGGCCACCGGGTAAACCGGGTGACTTGTTGCCGCGGCGCTGTAGGGGTGCCAGACGTGGGCGTGATCCAGGGCGAGCAATTCCTGGCTGGAAAGTATTTTCATGTGCGCAGGGTACCGGTTTTTGCGC
>DRKQ01000115.1 GCA_011051685.1 Gammaproteobacteria bacterium | reverse complement strand
CAGCGATGACTGCCCGAGGCCAGGCTCACCACACCGATCAGCAAGGGCCCCAGCACCGCGGCAAACTTGCCTAACATGTTGTAGAAACCAAAGAACTCGGCGGACTTGTCGCCGGGGATGAGCCGCGCGTACAGCGAACGACTCAGCGCCTGCACCCCGCCCTGCACCAGGCCGATGACCACCGCCAGGGCGTAAAACTCCGCGCTGGAATCCATGAAAAAGGCACCGATCACCGCCAGCAGGTACACGCCTAACGCCAAAAAGATACCCCGCTGGGCACCCAGCCCCTCCGTGCCCAGCCTGCCCGCCAGCCAGCCGAAGGCCAGGGTCGCCGGCAGCCCCACGAACTGGGTGATCAGCAGGGCGGTGATCAGGTGCTGCTGTTGCAGGCCGATGGACAGGCCATAGTCCACCGCCATGCGCACCACGGTGTCCACGCCGTCGATGTAAAACCAGTAGGCCAGCAGGAAGATCACCACCACGCGCAACTGGCGCACATGGCGCAGGGTCTCCAGCACCTGCCGATAGCCGGCCCGCGCCAGGGCCCAACCGGAAATAGCCTGCTTTGGAGGCACCTCCTTGACCCAGAAAAACAACGGCAGGGAAAACAAGGCCCACCACAGGGCCACCGTGACGAACGACAGGCGCACCGCCTCCCCCGCATCCGCCAGGCCGAAACTCTCCGGCGACAGGCTCATGGCCACGTTGATGGCAAACAACAGGCCTCCCCCCAGATAGCCCAGGGCATAACCCAGGGCAGAGACGAAATCCCATTGCTGCTCATCCGCCACCGCCATCAATAACGCATCGTAAAACACATTGGCGCCCATGAAGCCGATGGTGGCGGCGACGAACAAGGCCAGGGCCAGTTGCCACTGTCCCTGCCCCACGCCGTATAGCGCCGCGGTGGCCAGCATGCCGGTGGCGGCGAACAAAAACAGAAAACGCCGGCGCAGCCCACCGCGGTCGGCAATGGCCCCCAGCAAGGGCGCGGCGACCACGATGCACAGGCTGGCCAGGGCATTGCCCAGTCCCAGTTGGAAAGTGCTTTGCGTACTGGAGATACCCGCGCTCCAGTACTGTTTGAAAAAGATGGGGAAGAATCCCGCCAGCACCGTGGTGGCGAAGGCGGAATTGGCCCAGTCGTACAAGGCCCAGGCAACGATGCGTCGTGTCAGCCGGTGTTTGTGAATGTTCAGCACTGCCTTCCCCAGGGAATGTGTCTCGTTCTGCCGGCGTTGAGCCAGCATCCACGGTAGTCGAGGAAATGATAACAGTGCGAATTGTTAAAAGCTGTTTGCGGGGTGGGCGAGATGGTGCCCTTTTATGACTTACCGTTATTAATCGCCTCAAAATGACCCCATGTGGGAGCGCCTTTCCAGGCGCGATCGCGCCTGGAAAGGCGCTCCCACAGTACTTGCCATTGTATAAGTGCGCCCTGGAATCAGCTTGCATTCAGTCACTGCCCCTTCCGTCATTTCCAAGGTGGTGAACGGCCACCGATGTCAGTTATTAACCCGGCCACGATCTCACCGCCAGGGCGATGGTTATCTGCTTGTCCAGAAAGGCCGGCGACCGTTGCACCACTGCGATAGGACTCATCTCAGCTTCCCTGCGTTTGATTGCGTATTTATTGCTATTGTTTTGTGCCCACGGCCACCAGCATCTCACAGGGACCGGCGAACCGACCGTCGCTCTCGAACTGCCCCAGGGCCTGTTCGATCTCCTCCCAGGTCTCGTCCTGCTCGGCATCGGACAGGCCCGACATCAGTTGATGCAGGGCGCCGAAGGATTCCTGCTCAAACTGCAGGCATTCGGCCGCGGAGTCCAGGCGCACCGGGGCGTCGATACTCACCACCTCGATATCCGCAAGGCCGGCCTGGGCAAACAGACGCTCCAGGGCCTCTTCGCTGCCCAGGCTGAACGGCCCCGGTTGGCCCGGCAGGGGTGCGGGCAAGCGGGCGCGGCGGCGGATGATGGACACCGGAATGGAGAAAAACGGGTTCTTTTCCGCGCTGGCGTACACCATGGCCGCCAGCCTGCCGCCACTCTTCAGTTGCTGCGTCATGCCGTCCATGGCCCTGGCCTGGTCCGGAAAATAGATCAGCCCCACGCGGGAGACCACCGCGTCAAAGGGGTCAGTCTCGAGCCGGTGCAGCTCCTCCCCGTCCAGCACCTGGGTATCAACATGCGCGTGGCCGGCCAGGCGGGCGGACTGGGCTGCATACTCGAGGATGCGGGGGGAAATATCCGTGGCCAGCACCTGGCCGCGGTTGCCGACGCGGCGGGCCACGGCCAGGGTCTGCTCGCCGGCGCCGGCGGCCACATCCAGCACGCGGCTGCCTTCGCCAATGCCGCACAGGTCGAGCATGGTCTCGGTGGCCGGTCCCAGCCAGCGGGACAACAGCGGCGACCAGCGGTGCCACGCCTCTGCTGCGCTGTCCCATTGCTGCAGGGTGGTGGCCTTGTATTGTTGGGCATCGAATTGGGGTGGGTTGTGGGTCATGGTCTGCTCCTCCTTTTGCACCTTTGTGTGAATGGGTGAGGAGAGTCTAGGCTGTATATTTTTTCCCACAATTCCCTAAAATCAGAAACCGAATGTGCAAAAATGCACAGACTCGCAACAAGAAAGGATGGCCATGAACTGGGATGACCTGCGACTCTTTCTCGCCGTGGCGCGCAGCGGCTCCATCAGCGGCGCCGCCAAACAGCTGGACGTGCAACACTCCACGGTGTCCCGGCGCATGCGCAAGCTGGAGGAAAAGCTGGGGACGCGGCTGGTGGAGCGCAAGAAGACCGGCTACGAACTCACCGCCGCCGGCGAGGATGTGAAACAGGCCGCCCTGCGCATGGAGGCCGAGATGCTGGCCGTGGACGGCGCGCTGCAAAACCGCGACACCCGGCTCAGCGGCCCACTGCGCGTCACCGCCATCAACAACATGGCCTCCTCGGTGCTGATGCCCATGTTCGCCCGCTTCAGTGAGCAACACCCCCAGGTGGAATTGCACATCATGGTCTCCAACAGCGATGCCAGCCTGGCGCAGCGTGAGGCCGACGTGGCCATCCGTCTGAGTAATTCACCGCCGGACACCCTCATCGGCAAGCGCGTGCTGACCGTGGCCTCGGCGATCTATGGCAGCCGCGCGTATTTGCACAGCTTGCACCAAACCGGCCGCGAACCCCACTGGCTGGGGGTGACCTGCTGCGGCTTTCACAGGACCTGGACCCGACAGGCCGGCAGCACTCAGCCGCATCGCTTCATCAGTGACGACACCCTGTTGACCCTGGCGGCGATCAAGGCGGGTGTGGGGATCTCCATCCTGCCCTGCTTCATGGGCGACGCCGAACCCCAGCTCGAACGCTACGCCCCGCCGGATCCGGCCTACCATCTCGGCCTGTGGATCCTGTTACACCCGGATCTGAAACGCACCGCCCGGGTGCTGGCCTTCCGTGATCACATGACCGCGGCGCTGGAGGCGGAAAGGGCCCTGTTCGAAGGCGGCTGCCCCCAGTACTGACCACAGCACTGACTTTTTTCCTTGGCCGCGGGTCCAACAAACACAGTAAGATAACCGGGAACCACTTTTCGCACACCAATGGAACGCCTTCGCAACACACTGCTGGCCCTGGATGGCAAGGGCTACAAGGCCTACAAGGCCATCGCCGGGAGCTACCGCTACCCGGCCTTCGACCTGAGCATCGATCATGTGCAGGGCGACCCCTTCGCCACCCCCTCGCGCATCAGCGTCACGGTGGACACAGAAAAAAGCGGCTTTCCCGCTGCGCTGTGGCAAGGCGAGGTGCGCCGCGTGGCGCTGGAGGACTTCATCGCCCGCGCCATCCGCGACGCCATCCGGCGTTTCGTCAAGGGCCATCGCGGCAGCGGCGGCAGCGGGGAATTCGCCATTTCCACCAGCGGCCAGCAGGTGCTGGTACGCAACGCGGTGCACGTGCGTAAGGATGTCATCGAGGCGCGCTTCACCCTGGGGCTGCCGGCCCAGGGGCGCCGCGCCGCCGGGCGCGAGGCGGTGGCCATGCTCTGCGACGAGCTGCCCAAGGTCGTCGATGCCGCGCTGTACCATGCCAACCTCGACGCCGCCCAGGTGGAACGCCACGTGCGCAGCGTGGAGGATCAGGACGCCCTGCGCCGCTGGCTGGCCGAGGCCGGGCTGGTGGCCTTTGTCGCCGACGGCGCCGTACTGCCGCGGGCCAGCGGCGTGGACGACCGGCCCCTGCAAAAGGACGCCCTGCCCTTCAAGGCCCCGGAGTCCCTGGCGCGCACCGTGACCCTGCCCAATGCCGGCGAGGTGCGCGGGCTGGGCATCGGCCACGGCGTCACCCTCATCGTCGGCGGCGGCTTTCACGGCAAGTCCACCCTGTTGCACGCCCTGGAGCGCGGCGTGTACGACCACATCCCCGGCGACGGCCGCGAGCGGGTGGCCACCGTGGACAATGCGGTGAAGGTACGCGCCGAAGACGGCCGGGCCATCTCCCGGGTCAACATCAGCCCCTTCATCGACCACCTGCCTTTTGGCCGCGACACCGTGGCCTTCACCACCGAGAACGCCAGCGGCTCCACCTCCCAGGCCGCCAACATCATCGAGGCCCTGGAATGCGGCACCTCCCTGCTGCTCATCGACGAGGACACCTCGGCCACCAATTTCATGATCCGCGACGAACGCATGCAGGCCCTGGTGGCGGACGACAAGGAACCCATCACCCCGCTGATTCATCGGGTGCGGGATCTGTACGAGCAATGCGGCGTATCCTCGGTAATCGTCATGGGCGGTTCCGGGGATTACTTCGACGTGGCCGACACGGTGATCATGCTCGACGCCTACGAGCCCTACGACGTGACCGACAAGGCCCGGGCCCTGGCAAGGCCCATCGAACGCCTGCCCGGCAGCACACCTGTTTTTGGCGGGCGCAGCACGCGCCGCCCCGGGCCCGAGGTGCTCGATCCCTCCCGCGCCAATCGCGAGGTGAAGATCAACACCTACGCGGTGGACGACATTTTGTACGGCGAGCACCGCATCGACCTCTCCCAGGTGGAGCAACTCATCGATGCCGGCCAGACCCGCAGCATCGGCCTGATGATCCTCTATTACGCGCGCCATTATGCCGCCAGCGGCGACGGCCTCATCGACGGCCTGCAACGGGTGATGGCCGACGCCCGTAAACAGGGCCTGGACCTCTTCAGCCCCTACAAGGTGGGCGACCTGGCCCTGCCGCGGCTGCACGAGCTGGCGGCGGCCATCAATCGGATCCGCGAAGGTCAGTGGTACTGACTAACAACAAACAAGTAGTGAGATAGGATATGCGTTCATCCATTATCAGTCTGGGACTGGCCGGCATCATCGGCGTGGTGATCGGTCTGTTGTTGCAGCCCCCGCCACCCGCGCCGCCGGCAAGGGCCATCGGTAACCCCAGCAACTCCATCGTTGATACAGTCCGGGCGACAGCGGGGCCCGAGGCGAGCGCCACCAGCCTGGGTGCACTACGCCAGCAACTCCAACAGGAAATAGCTGCCCGTATAGCATTGCAGGAAAAGGTGCAACTACTGGATCAGCAACTGGCCACACTCAGTGATGGCAAGGGTAGTGATTCCAAAGCAGAACCAGTCCGGCAAAACTCCTCCCATACAGACTCCCCATCTTCTCCCTCCAGGCAAAACCGGGCCAGGCGCGCCTGGTTCGATGCCCAGGCGCTTATCGACGCCGGGGTGGATGCCACCACCGCCCAGGAACTCAAGGCCCGCTTTGAGAAACAGGAATTGGACCGACTCTATCTCCGTGACCAGGCGGTACGCGAGGGCTGGTTCGGCAGCCGGCGGTATCGTGAAGAGGTAAAGAAGCTCGATGCCAAACTGGGCAATCTGCAGGAAGAGCTGGGGGGTGATACTTACGCCGCCTACCTGTATGCCACGGGACAGTCCAACCGGGTTGCCGTGCAAAGTGTCCTGGCCGGTTCCGCGGCGGACCAGGCCGGGCTGCAAAGCGATGATCAGATCCTTTCCTACGGCGAAAAACGTATCTATAACTGGCGTGACCTGCGCACTGCCACTACCGAGGGAGACATCAGTGAAACCGTGCCATTAACTATCGTTCGCAACGGTAAACCCATGACCCTCTACGTACAACGCGGTCCCCTGGGTATACGCATGAGTTCGGTAAGCATTGCACCATAAAAACCGCTGTCCCGGTCTGATAATCCCTAGCAACTATTTCCAAACCAATGACGTTGATAGTAAGGTGAGTAATGCCCTTTACATACCCGTATTCATACCCCTACCCATGCCTTATAGCAGCCGTAACAATCGACTGACGGTCTACGCGGATCTCAATTGTCCGTTTTGCTATGCGCTGCATGAACACCTGCAGGAGCGGAACTCTCTTCCTCATGTGGCCTGGCAGTGTATCGAGCATGCCCCACAGGTTCATTTCGATACGCAGGATGTGAATGCCGCCACTGAACTGAAAACGGAAGTGGCCAAGGTAAAAATACTGGCACCGGATACCATCATCAACGTCCCCCCGGGCAGGCCCAATACCCGACTGGCCAATGAGATCCTTGCCGAAGTGCTGCAACAAGCCCCTCATCAGGCGGATATCCTACGCAGCCGGTTTTATCGTGCCCTGTGGGTGGATGGCCGGGATATCGGCGATCCCGCGATAATCGATGAGATCCTCCACAGCCTGAACATTCCCCGCCCCGGCATCGGCCAGCAGACACACGAGATTCTGCAACATTGGCAAAACCAATGGGAGCACGGGGATTTCTCCCGCAACATCCCTGCCCTGATCACCGCCGAGGGCAACAAGCTCTTGGGCCTGCCCAGCCAGCAATTGCTAACACTGTTCATTTTTGGCGACAGCGTCAACATTAGCGCCGAAAGTGATGCCATTTGTACCCTGCAGCCCCGCGAGCACATTTTGCTGGTCAGCCCCGACCCCGATCTGCGGCAGCATCTCCAGTCCACTCTAGAGGATTACGAATTACACTTTTGTGAAGACAGCAAGACAGCCATCGATATCTGTTTGTCAGCCATTCCGCCGGATCTGGTGCTGCTCGACAATGAGGCCAACGGCATGGCAATCTGCGAAATGCTCAGTGAGCACAATCAGGGATTGATCATTCCCATTATTCTGCTCAGCAATCAAGGCGACGAACAAACCGAGATCAGTGCCTTTGAGAAGGGGGCCGCAGACTTTATTCACAAAGACACATCCGTCGCGGTACTCAGGGCCCGCATACGAACCCTGCTGCGCCTGAAACGCGCCAATGATCTGCTCGATGAAGTCGCGCACATGGATCCCCTCACGGAGATACCCAACCGGCGTGAGTACAACCGGGTCATCGATCTTGAGTGGCGTCAGGGTATTCGTACGCAAAAACCTCTGTCTGTAATTCTGCTGGATATCGACTATTTCAAGAAATATAACGATAACTATGGGCACATTGCCGGCGATCAGTGTCTGCGCCGCTTTGCCCAGTTCTTGCAACGCAATATCCGTCGGCCCACGGATCTTTTGGCGCGTTACGGCGGCGAAGAGTTTGTGATCATTCTCCCCGATACCGATGAAGCCGGCGCCCTCAAGGTGGCGCAGCTGGTCAAACAGGAACTGGCGGCCATCGAGATTCCCCATAATTTTTCACCCATCGCCAAGCACTTGACTGTGACTCAGGGCGTCGCAAGTTGCCTGCCCGGCCTGGACGGCCGCCCCGACCAGTTGCTCAAGTCCGCGGACCATGCCCTGTATGCCGCTAAGGCCCAGGGACGTAATCAGATTGTCTGCGCCGGCTCGCTTGAGTGATATGGCTTATTACCAGGGCAAACACCTTGAGAAGTCTCTACCTCGTTATTATTCCCGGGAAGGAGCGGCTTTCGGCCGCGATTCGCGCCTGGAAAGGCGCTCCTACAGGTGCCCGCAGTACTAACGCGCCACTAACAGGTACTACGAATGCAACGAACGCCCATCCACCGCCAGCGCCGCTTCATGCACCGCTTCCGAAAGTGTGGGATGGGCATGAACGATGCGCGCCAAGTCTTCTGCGGAGGCGGCGAATTCCATGGCCACCACCGCCTCACTGATCAACTCCGAGGCATTGGGACCGTATATGTGTACGCCGAGAATTTGGTCGGAGTGGGCATCGCTGAGAATCTTCACCAGGCCATGGGTATCCCCGGCGGCATGGGCGCGGCCGCTGGCGGCAAAGGGAAACACACCCGTATTGAAAGCGATTCCTGTCGCCTGACATTGCTCGCTGGTCTGCCCCACCCAGGCAAGCTCCGGCCAGGTGTACACCACCGAGGGGATCAGGGCGTAATTCACCTCAGGCTGCTGGCCAGCGATGCGCTCCGCAACCGCCACCCCCTCCTCCGAGGCCTTGTGCGCCAGCATGGGACCACGTACCACATCACCGATGGCGAAGACATTGGGCAGATTGGTGCGGCATTGCTCATCCACTGCAATAAAACCACGGCCATCCAGATTCAGACCCACCACCTCGGCACCAATATGAGTGGTGTTCGGCTGCCGGCCAGTTGCCACCAGTACACGATCCACGGTGAGCTTGCTTTCACCTTCCGGTGTAGCATAGTTCAGGGTCACAGTTTTTTTGCCGGGCTTGACCGACACCAGCTTGGCGCCTAACTGAATATCGATGCCTTGCTGCTGCAAATCTTTCTGCACCTCATGGGCAAGCTGTTGATCCACGTTTTTCAGAAAACGATCACCGCGCACCAGGACAGAAACCTTCGCCCCAAGGCGGGACCAGACACTGCCCAGCTCCAGGCCAATCACCCCGCCACCGATCACGGCAAGTCGCTTCGGCACGGTATCGAAAGACAACGCACCGGTGGAATCCACGATCTTCTCATCAACGGGAATGACCTCAGGCATTTGTGGTGATGAACCAGTAGCGATAATGATGTTTTCCGCTGTATATTCCTTCTCCGCCTCACCACTGCCGCTGACTCGTACACGCCTGTCACCCGCCAGCACTCCGCGCCCCTGTAACCAGGAAATCTTGTGCTTCATAAACAACATGGCGATGCCGTCGGTAAGGATTTTCACTACCTTATGTTTTCGCGCCATCATGGTGGCCAGGTCCATGTCCAGTCCCTTGAAACCGATGCCATGATCGGCAAATTCATGTTGGGCGCGATGATAGTGGTGGCTACTGTCCAGCAACGCCTTGGAAGGGATGCAACCTACATTGAGACAAACCCCACCCAGGGAAGGCCTGCCCTGCTCATCGAGGCGCTCATCCACGCAGGCGGTCTTCAATCCCAACTGGGAACAACGAATGGCCGCCACATAACCACCGGGGCCGCCTCCTATTACGATGACATCAAAGTCCGCCATGACACATCCCCTTTTGTGCGCTGTTACTCGATTAGCATTATATCCGCCATTCCGGCGAATGGCCGGGGCCAGAAGCCAACTACTACCGGCATAGCTGTATGCTTGAATAAAAAATTTCGCTTAATCTACGGTTTCACCTGTTGAATAGTTTCTTCCGTCATACCGGCGCAGGCCGGTATCCAGAAAGTTACTCCCACGTTACTTCAAGATACGAACAGTCTGGATTATTCGCTGCGTTCATCCTACGGACCGCCCTTTGGGCGTTCAACGCGCTCCGCGCTTTTGTTCCGGCCTTCGCCGGAATGATGGGAATTGCGAATACTCCAGGTTTATTTAACTGATGGAGTATTTACGATTCAACAAAACGTCAAATTTCCAACAATAATCGCGCCGGGTCCTCCAGCGCATTCTTCACCGCTACCAGGAACAATACCGCATCGCTGCCATCAATGATGCGATGATCGTAGGAGAGAGCCACATACATCATGGGCCGGATAACGATCTCACCACCTTCCACCACTGCCCGTTCGGTAATATTGTGCATGCCGAGAATAGCACTTTGTGGTGGGTTGAGGATGGGTGTTGAAAGCATGGAGCCAAAGGTGCCGCCATTGGTGATACTGAAAGTGCCGCCAGTCAGTTCCTCCAATGCTAACTTACCATCTTTGGCGCGCTGTCCGAAATCACGAATGCCTTTTTCGATATCAGCAAAACTCATCTGGTCCACATCACGCAACACCGGCACCACCAGTCCCCGCGGCGAGCCCACGGCAATCCCTATATCGAAGTAACCGTGGTAAACAATATCATTGCTATCAACGGAAGCATTAACCACCGGAAACTGTTTCAGTGCCTCAGTCACCGCCTTAACGAAGAAAGACATAAACCCCAGGCGAGCGCCATGCCTTTTCTCGAACTGCTCCTTGTATTTGTTGCGCAGTGACATAATAGGCTGCATGTTGACTTCATTAAACGTGGTAAGGATAGCCGCCGTGTTCTGTGCATCCTTGAGTCGTTCTGCCACACGTTGGCGCAAACGGCTCATGGGGACGCGCTTTTCGAGGCGTCCGCCGGGTTCCACCGTTGGTATACCCACTTGCGGCGGCACAAGAGATGTTTCCATCTGCTTACCGCCGCCGTGGCTTTCCAGGTAATGAATGATATCGGCCTTGGTGATCCTGTTGTCTCGCCCTGTACCGGCCACGCGGCTCGGGTCGATGTTTTTTTCCGCCACCAGTTTCTTTGCGGCTGGACTCAGCAAGATTTGTGGAATCTTGTCTCCGGGCGCCGTTGTTTCCATCACTGGCGCCGGCGCCTCAGCGGCCGGTGAAGATGTCTGCGCTGGTTTTGCCTCATCATTGATGGTGGCAATCAGTTCTTCGCTAGTGACCACCACGCCATCACCCTTGATGATTTCTTGCAGAACTCCATCCTTCGGGGCAGTGATCTCCAACACCACCTTGTCAGTTTCGATATCCACCAGGGGCTCGTCGCGGCGCACGAATTCTCCGGGTTTCTTGTGCCATTGCAGTAGTGTGCCCTCGGTGATGGATTCCGAGAAGACGGGGACCTTCACCTCAATCAACATACACATTCTCCTTGGCAGAAAGTGAATCTGGCCTGGGTTTGATGTTTTTCTTCATGCATCACTACCGTCCCGTTTGTTAATTTCTGTTATTTTTTTCATTCAGCCAGGGCGGTGTCGATCAATGCCTGCAATTGCTGGATATGTTTTTTGTAACTACCCACCGCAGGTGCCGCCGAAGCCGGCCTGCCGGCATAAGACAAGAGTTGATGGTTCTGTTTACTATCACGCAGTGTAGGCCAGATGTACTGCCAGGCCCCCTGATTCTGCGGCTCTTCCTGACACCAGACAATATGTTTTGAGTCGGCGTACTTTTCCAGCATCTCGCAAAACTCTGATGTTGGAAAAGGATAAAGCTGTTCAATTCTCACCAGCGCCACATGCTCCAACCCGCGTTTACGTCGTGCGTCCAGCAAATCAAAAAACACCTTGCCACTGCATATCACCAGGCGCTCAACCTTGTCCGGGTTAAGTTTGTCCGGATCATCGATCACTGTTCTGAATGCTCCACTACTCAGGTCTTCCAGACGAGAAGTGGACAACTTGTGACGCAGCAGGCTTTTGGGCGTCATGACAATAAGCGGTGTGCGCAGCTTACGCAACATCTGCCGGCGCAGCATGTGAAACATTTGCGCCGGCTCACTGGGCACACATACCTGAACATTGTTTTCTGCACATAACTGCAAGTAACGCTCAAGGCGCGCAGAGGAATGCTCCGGCCCCTGACCCTCAAAACCGTGTGGCAGGAACATCACCAACCCACTGAGCCGCCCCCACTTCGAGGCGCCGGAGGTGATGAACTGGTCGATCACCACCTGGGCGCCATTGGCAAAGTCACCGAACTGCGCCTCCCAGATTACCAGTGCATAGGGAGCCGCGGTGCTGAAGCCATACTCGAAACCCAGCACGGCTTCTTCCGACAACAGGGAATCGATCACCACGAAATCACCCTGTTCTTTGGAAAGATGTTGCAGTGGGGTGTAACTCTCGCCCGTTTGTTGATCATGGATGATCGCGTGGCGGTGAAAAAAGGTGCCACGGCCACTGTCCTGACCGGAAAGGCGTATGGGACAGGCCTCTTCCGCGAGACTGGCATAGGCCAGGGTCTCGCCAAAACCCCAGTCCATGGGCGCCTCACCCCTGGCCATTTTCCGTCGCTCATCAAAGATGCGTTTTACACTCGGATGCAGACTGATCTTTTCGGGCAATGTATAGAGCCGTTCCATGACGTCCCGTACGTACTCCTGGGCAATACTGGTATCCACCTCCTCGTCCCAGCTGGCATCCAGGTAGGGAGTCCAGTCCACCCAATAGGGTTTGTTATAATAGGTTGTGACCACATCCGGTGCGACGGTTTCGCCTTTGTCAAGACGATCGCGATATTGCTGATTGATGGCATCAATTTCATCGCTGGTGACTACACCATCATCGATCAGCCGGTCGGCATAGAGTTGCGCCACCCGGGCGTGCTGGCGAATCTTCCTGTACATCATGGGCTGGGTGGCCGCAGGCTCATCGGCCTCGCTATGGCCGTGGCGGCGATAACAGACCATGTCCACCACAACATCCTTACGGTAAACCATACGAAAATCCATGGCCGTTTTCATGACCCAGGCCACGGCCTCGGGGTCGTCGCCATTGACGTGAAAAATGGGCGCCTGAATCATGCGCGCCACTTCTGTGCAATAGGTGGTGGAGCGGGCATCCAACGGATTGCTGGTGGTGAAACCGATCTGGTTGTTGATGATGATATGAACAGTTCCACCGATATTGAACCCCCGCGCCTGAGACATCTGGAAATTCTCCATCACCACGCCCTGGCCGGAGAAGGCCGCATCCCCATGGATCAGCACCGGCAGCACTTGCCCACCCGCTGTGTCCTTGCGCCGATGCTGGCGGGCGCGCACCGAGCCACCCACCACTGGGCTGACAATCTCCAGGTGAGAAGGATTGAATAACAGGGCTAGATGAACAATGCCACCAGGGGTATCGATATCCGATGAGAAACCCTGGTGGTATTTCACATCCCCCGAACCATTCTCTGTCGGGCCACTGGCGTTACCCTCGAATTCCTCGAACAACGTGGCGGGATCTTTGCCGAGGATATTGGTCAGCACATTCAGACGCCCACGATGGGCCATGCCGATCACCACCTCTGCCACTCGATTTTCCCCAGCCTGTTGCAACAACTGGCGCAACATGGGTATCAGGCATTCTGCACCTTCCAGGGAAAAGCGTTTTTGTCCCACATAGCGAGTATGCAGGTAACGTTCAAATTCAGTGGCAGACAAAATGGCCTTGAGCATATCCAGGCGCTGCTCCGGGGGAAACCGATATTGTGGACCATTGCCCTCCACGCGTTGCTGGATCCAGCGCTTTTGCTGGGTGTCGGTGATATGCATGTATTCCAGGCCAACATGACCGCAGTACGAACGGCGCAGGATCTCGACAATCTCTCTCAGTGTAGCCGTTTCCTCCCCCACCAAGGAGCCGGTGTTGAACACGGTATCCATGTCTTCCTCGCCCAGTTTGTGAAATGCGGGATGCAGTTCCGGCACCAGGTTCTGGTCACGCAATTCCAGGGGATCGAGATCGGCATGTTCATGACCACGGAAACGGTAGGCATTGATCAGTTGCAACACGGCCACCTGCTTGGCGTCCAGACACTGCTTCCCGAGGCTAGTTCTGCTGGAAGCATGGCGCTGTGCGGGCTGCTGCGCCAGTTGTTTGAAGGCTTCACGGATGGCCTGGTGGTCCGCTTCGGTGTCACTCTCCCCAGCCTCGGCAAGCCGGCTGAAAAAGGCCCGCCAGTCAGCGCTGACCGAGGAGGGATCCTGGAGAAATGCGGCATACTGCTGCTCCACAAATGCCGCATTGGTGCTGAACAGGTAGCTGTTCTCCTGCAGGTCTTTCATTGCTGCGGTCATGCCATTGCCTTTTTTTCTTGTGCGTAATTCGAGGATGTCATTTTCTCTCTCGGAGAAACTCACACAGCTGCCATCCCATGCCCAGTGCCGATGCCAAGCCTATCGGCAAGGCAGGGTGAAGCTTTATCCGCCACGCTACTCCAAGCCAATGTTAACCCTGGATATTTATCGCCACACTCCGGGCAAATACCCGCTACACTCATGGTGGGAGATCGCAGTGTCAAGCGAAGATATGCTGCGGGTGCTCAAGTTGCATACAAATAAGTCCGATAAATTATTCCAGGGATCGGATAACCAGATGTGACGGGTGTTTTCACAGGGGGCGAAAACCTGTCAATGGTGCAAGGTATTGTATTACAAGCTTTTAAACAGTCTGCGCGGTCGTTATGCTGTTGTCGCGGGACTCGTGGCCATCGTGGTGCTGATGAGCGCCTATCTGGGCTACATCCAGCTACAAAAGGCGCGAGAGCTCACCACCCAAAATATTGCCGCACGTAACCAGTTACTGGAGCGCAGCCGCATGGTGCGCGATGCCGTGTGGACAACCCGGGAATCCCTGGCAACCTTTTTGCTTGATCCCGGTAGTCAGGCTGAACGTGAGCGCATTCAGCAGGCCTTATTGGACGCCCGTCAGCAGGCCGACCAGCTGTTCGATCACCCCTGGGTGCGGCAGCGGGGGTATCAAAAGAATATCAATATCCTCAAAGACACCCTGGCGAAGCTGGACAAGGCCGTCAATGAGCTGATCCAGGTACGCACTGACATTAGCCGCCAATACCCTGCACTTGCCCTGGCCCGGGACGAAATGCTGCCCAATCACAGTATCTTTTATACCGCCGCGGATCTGGCAATTAATGAAATACTCGAAGAACCCGTGACCTTCCGCAACCAGGAGGTCTACCAGACCTTTGTTCAGGCCCGGCATCTCTGGACGCAGATGATTTCCAATTTCCGTATGTACCTGGCCAATCGCCTCGGCTCCTTCGATGAACCCGCCCTGCCGCTGCAGGAACAGGATGTCATAATCCAGTACGAAGCGCTGCGGGGGTTACTCAACCGTCTGCAAAAATTCGATGATCAGGAAGAGCTGGGATTTCAGGCAAGTGCCTCGCTGGAAGAACTGATCAACGCCTCTGATGCTTGGTTCACGGTCTTTGCTGAAATCAAGCGTATTCACCATTCTGGCAACTGGCGCGCCGATGCCAATCTCATCGGCACCACCATCAAACCGCGCATGGAAATCGTTTGGAGTACTCTGATCAACCTGGATAAAAGTATTGAGGATTCCGCCAACAATGATCTGTCCATACTGACCAATGTGGCGGAGAGTCAAACCCAGACCCTCCTCATGTTCACTGCTCTGTGTCTCAGCCTGATCCTTGTCGGCTATTACGCCTTGGAACGGATGATTCTCCGCCCCGTGGCCTCCATCGCCCTGGCCCTGAAAAACGAATCGGAAAATCTTCAGGGAACTGAACTGAAAAATTACCGAACCACCGAAACCAAAAACCTGGTAGACGCCTTCAGCACCATGCGTAAACAGGTACAGGCCCGGCAAACCGCCCTGGAATACCACGCCCTGCATGACTCGCTGACCAATCTGGGTAATCGCAACCGGCTCACCGACAACCTGGCCCAGGCAATCAAGGAGGCAATGCGCAACAACGGCTCCCTGGCCCTGTTGATGCTCGACCTCGACCATTTCAAGGAGGTCAACGACACCCTGGGGCATCCTGCCGGCGATCGTCTGCTTATTGAGGTGGGACGACGTCTGTCCAGCCTGTTGCGCAATGCCGACACCATTGCCCGCCTCGGTGGAGACGAGTTTGCCATTCTTCTGCCCACCGCCAACGAAATACACGCCATCAAGATTGCCGAGAAGATTGCTCTTGCCCTGGCGCATCCTTTCAATCTGGAAAACCGTCAACTCTACACCAGCGCCAGTATTGGTATCACGGTGTATCCCCAACATGGTGCCGATGCCCGGGTGATGATCCAGCATGCCGACATCGCCATGTACCAGGCCAAAAACAACAAATCCAAGCTGGCGGTATATGACCCGGACAAGGACAATCACAGCCTGCAGCGCCTGGGACTCATGGCCGACCTGCGCAAGGCGCTCAAGCAAGACGGACTCGATGTCTATTATCAACCACAAATCACCCTGGCCAGCGATACTGTCACCGGTATGGAGGCACTGTTACGCTGGGAACATCCGGAATACGGGTTTATTGCTCCTGAAGAGGTCATCATGCTGGCAGAGCAAACCGGGCTGATCCACGATGTCGCCATCTGGGTGCTGAACACTGCGGTGACCCAAACCAAGCAATGGCTGGATGCCGGTATCGACCTTACCGTGTCGGTCAACCTGTCGGCACAAAATCTCGAGGATGACCGGCTGCTCAATCAAGTAAAAACATTACTGGCGCGCAATAAATTTCCCGCCAGACACCTCAGCCTGGAAATCACCGAAAACGCTATGATGGCCAACCCGGAACGGGCCGTGGACATTCTCAGCCAGCTGGACAATATGGGAGTGCGAATATCCGTGGATGACTTCGGCACCGGCTTCTCTTCACTGGGCTATCTCAAGCGCCTGCCGGTCAATGAGCTGAAAATCGACAAGTCCTTTGTCACCGACATGGACAATGATGAAAACGATTCGGTGATCGTCCGCTCCACCATTGACCTTGCCCACAACCTAGGGCTGACTGTTGTGGCCGAGGGTGTGGAAGACAAGGAAACCAGAGACCTGTTACAGATACTGCGCTGTGACATTGCCCAGGGTTATCTCTACGCAAAACCACTTCCTGCGGCCGCATTTTGGACGTGGCTCAAAGAACGCAATCCCCACCTTTCCAGCATCCAGCCTTTTACCGGCAACGCCACCAGATAAAACGAACTACACTAATGCCTGTTATACTAATGCGGATCGAGCGCCGGTTTACTGATGGCGTTGGAAATGCGCTGACCGGTAATGCGTTTCAACAAGGCAAACAGGTTATCCAGATTCAATGGTTTGTGAATAATGGTGTAAGCCGTTTGCTTGACGGCCTCCCTGGCCAGCCGGTCAAACTCATCCTCCATGCCACTGATCATGATCGCCACGGAACTAGGCGTAATTTTCTTGATTGCCAGGTACAGTTCCAGACCATTCATTACCGGCAACTGGGTATCGATAAGAATAATGTCGAAGTGAATCTGCTCCGCAAGTTCCATGGCATCGTGAGGTGATGAAGTGACTTTTACCCAATATCCTTGCTGCTTGAGAGATGCCTCAACAGGCCCTGCGATGTCAGCGTCATCCCCCACCACCAAGATCGCGGTTTCCCGCACATCTTGGATCAAACCTACAACGTTATCGATATCCAGGGGTTTGGACAAAAAGGCAATGGCGCCTTCCTCCAAGGCCGCGCGTTTCAACTCGTCCATGCTGTAGGCACTCATCATTACCACACGCACGGCCTCACTGTGGCGGCGAATGCGGCGAAAGGTTTCCACACCGTCGATGCCCGGCATGCGTACGTCCAGCAACACCACATCGTAGTCCTGATTTTCACACATCTGCACAGCGCTCAAACCATCTACCGCAGTGTCAATCACATAACCTTCGTCGCCGAGAATATCGGCAAGGGTTGTTCGCATATTGACTTCATCGTCAACCACCAGGATTCTTTTTGTTACCGCTTCCAACTGACTTCCTCCCATACGACGAACACAAAAGTATGTGTTGTGTAACTTATAGTTGACTGTGTTTGATATCAATCAAATTATGGGACGTGATTAAATAACGTAATGACCAGACATGCAAGCTCAACACATTGTACCAATTGGTTTAACTGCTCTCCATTTTCCATCAACAGGCAAAGGTCTGCAAAAGAAGTATTGCACTCAATAAAAAAACAGTTTGCTGTTTGTCAGCAATGCCCAGGCATAACACTCACTAGGCCGATTCAGCCAGAGCTTTTTCCCTGGCATTACCCCGTGGCAAAACCAGCATAAATGCCGCACCCGACAAGTTACTGTCACAATTATGTTCAGCGCAAGACAATTCTCCACCATGCACACGGATAATCTCCCGGGAAATCCACAGCCCCAGCCCATTGCCCTTGGCCCTGGTGGTATACAACGGCTCAAAGATTTTCTTTCTCGCCGCCAGTTCGACGCCGGGGCCGCTGTCACACACACACAATTGATAATGGCCATTCTCTTCCCTGGCCACCAGGGATACCACGCCTTGTCCGTTACCACTGGCGGTGATGGCCTGAATGGCATTGCCGATCAGGTTGCGCAGGACCTGGGTCAGCTGGGTGGGATCTGCGCGCATCATGAAAGGCCTGGGTTCACGATCATAGCGCCATTGAATATGGTCGGGAAAAACTCCGGCGCTGACAATGGCCTCTAGCAACTCATCCAGATTTACCCACTGCACCACAGGATCTTTGGTGCGCGATGTGGCCAGTAAATCGCTAATGATGCGATCCGCGGCCGCTATTTCCCGTTTGATCATCTCCAGGTATTGGTCAACCTTGGCATCCAATTCATCGTCAGCACCCTGACATTTTCGTTTGAGAAAATACACGGCATTGCTGATCACCCCCAGCGGGTTGCGTAATTCATGACTCACCGTAGCGGTCAGCTGGCCAAGCGTGGCAAGGCGTTCCTGCCGCAACAATTTGTCCTGGGCCGCCTCCAGTTCCCGGGTGCGCGCCTTTACCAGACCTTCCAGTGAATCACGATGCCGAGCCAGCTCCTCCTCCACCGCCTTGAGCCGGGTGATATCGGTGACGGTGCCCACATAGCCACCATCCATGACATCGGACTTCACCGCCTGCACATAAACCCACACAACTTCACTCCGCGCATTGCAGATCCGGTATTCCCCCACATAGGGAATCCCGGATGCGGCGCAGTATTCCCATTCCCGCATCACCAATTCGCGGTCATCCGGATGCAGGGTTTCACTCCAACCGAAACCAAAACACCTTTCCTGAGGCAGGCCGGTGATGTCACTATAACGTTCATTGACGTATATACACTGGCCCTCGGCATCGGTATTGAAAATGCCCACCGGTGACACCTCCGCCAGGGTCTGATATCGACGCTCGCTGCGTTTGAGTGAGTTGTACGAGGCGTCCAGACGCGCGGCCATGGCGTTGAAGGCACGGGCCGTGGCGCCGATTTCATCCCTGCTATCGATGTTCACCCGCGCCCTGAGGTCACCACCGGTCATACTTCGCGCAGCACTGGCGAGAATGGCCAGGTTCCGTGTCAGCAACATCCCCAGCAGGGCCAGCAGAATGAAGGTGATCACCACTTCGCCACCGGCAATCAGCAGGCCCTCATGTTCCAGCGTGCTGATGGTGGCCTGTAAAAAACCCGTATTGATACTCAGATGAAGCCTGCCCACGGTCTGTCCCACCAGAGTGATTGGTACCTCGATTTGCCCAAAACCCGCAACGTCATTGATATCGCTGAAACCTGTCTCAGCTTCCTGACCATACGCTTCTGGCCGTTCACCCTGGTTTGCCACCAATCGGCCCTCTTCATCGGTGACGGCGAGATATTCGATGCCTCCCTTGCGCACCACCTGTGCCAATATTTCATCCAGGGTGGCGTAATCGCGCTCCACCAGGGGACTGGCGAGACTGGCATTCAACAGGGGAATGATTTCCTGCACCCGGTAGCGAGTCTGCTTCTCCAATGCCTCTGTGGCAATAGCGGCGCTGTTGGCAATCAGGATCGCCAGCATGACCACCTCCACCAGGGTGGAAGTCAGCGCCAGCTTGAAACGCAGGGATCGAATCCCGTATTTGCGGCTCGACATCAGTGATGCCCCCAGGTCGTTGGCCGTTTGCTACTCGGTGTTTGCGAAACCTGACGCAGGTGGTCGTTCAGTATTCTGACGAAAGGCTGCAGGCGGCGCATGTCCTCATCGCGAATCGGTACCATATCGCCATAACCGGTCAACGCAAAAAAGTCCCGGCCTGCGCCCTCGGCGGTATAGGCCAACAAGGCCTGACGCAGAGTTCGATATTCCTCATCGGACAGGCGGGATCCCGCCATGAACATCATATGGGGTACCGCTCGGGTACTGGCCAGAACACGCAAGCGCCGGCTGATCTGCGCCGGCATATTCTCGAATACGGCCGCCGAGGTCACGGCCGCCTCCGCCTCACCCCGGGCCACGGCGAGAATCGCCGAATTGTGTGAGGCCAGATGCTGAACCTCGACATCCATGCCAGGACGCAGACCGTTATCCCGCAGCCATCGCTCACCCAGAAAGGAAATTATCGCCAAGCTGTCAGGCGTCGCCAGAGTACGTCCGCGTAAATCCGCCGCACTCTGAATGGGCCCGTCACGGGCCACCACCACACTCCCATCCAGGTCGCGCAGCAGACGACTGACCCGCCGGTAACCGTACCGGGCCTCAGCCAGGGCGGCAAAATGTGGCGCGGTGTGATACAGATCATATTCACCCTCACCGGCCCGCTGGAGATAAGTGGAGAAATCCGGTGCAGTACTCAAATGCACCGGCCGCCCCAGGATTCGAACGAGATAATCACGCAGCGGGCGGTAATAGGTGAATAATTTCCGGGTACTGACATAGGGCAGCAAACCAAATTGCAGGGGACGCACAGAGGCAT
Organism: Gammaproteobacteria bacterium; assembly: GCA_011051685.1. Lineage (GTDB taxonomy): Bacteria > Pseudomonadota > Gammaproteobacteria > SZUA-152 > SZUA-152 > SZUA-152. The sequence continues at coordinate 14,026 of DRKQ01000115.1, read as the reverse complement.
CGCTGTGACCAGACGCCGTGGTCCCGTTCGCCCCTGCCGACCCGGCCAGCAGGCACAACAGCCCGCCCAGCCACCATCCCTTGCCCGGCCATTTTCCACCCATGAATGCAACTCAGCTCCTCTGCAACTTCTGGCCGTGACCATAACAGAAACCATAACCCCTGGAAATTCCACACCTTTAGGTGGCTTGTGTCTACTCGATACTCTCCCTCCCGTCACCGTCACTGGCGCCAGAAACACCCCTGAATAATAAATAGTGAATATTTTCTTGATTATTCATTATTCAGCGGCTACAGTCATCCCCCATGAACACTGAAAACACGCCCCCCGACCCCACCGAAGAGACCCGCATGACCATTTTGGCTGCGGCCAGCCAGCGCTTCACCCAGTTCGGTTACAACAAGACCACCATGGCGGAGATCGCCGAGGACTGCGATATGTCCGCCGCCAATCTCTACCGCTTTTTCAAAAACAAGCTGGACATTGGCGCCAACCTGGCCTGTGGCTGTCTCAGCACCGAGCTGCTGGAAACCCGGGAAATCATCCAGCAAAAAGACCGTCCCGCCGCCGACCGGCTGCATGACGTAGTACTGCAGATCCTCCACTATACCCATGGCCAGTGGGCCAACAACCCGCGCATGAATGAAATGGTCAACGCCATTTGCGACGCCCGCATGGACATCGTGGACGACTACAAGCGCAACCAGCACGACCTGATGGTGGAACTGCTGGAAGACGGCATCCGACGCGGCGAATTCTCCATAGCTAATGTCCACGACACCGCCGAAGCAATACTCAGCGCCATCACCGCCTTCAGCATGCCTTTACTAATGCCTTTGTACAGTGTCGAGATCTTCGAAAAACGCGCCAAAAGCGTGGTGCGCCTGTTACTCAACGGTTTAAAAAAACGCTAACCCTCCAGCGACCAAAGCAACACAGGGAAAAGGAGAACCCCATGTCCACCACCCACACAGGAATCCCCTCATGAGTGAATCCACCGCTGTTATCCGCTACGCCCAATGGATTACCCGCCATCCCTGGCTGGTGATCATCGCCGCCGTGCTGCTGGTTATGGGCGCTGCCAGCGGCGGCAAATACCTGGCCTTCAAAACCGACTACCGGGTCTTCTTCAGTGACGACAACCCGCAACTGCTAGCCTTTGAAGCCCTGGAGGCCATGTACACCAAGAATGACAATGTGATGTTCATCCTCGCGCCCAAAAGTGGTGACGCCTTCAGCAAGGAAACCCTGGAGGCGGTGAAGACCCTGACCGAAAAGGCCTGGCAAACACCGTATTCCACGCGGGTGGATTCACTGGCCAATTTCCAGAATACCGAGGCCGAAGGTGACGACCTGCTGGTGATGGATCTGGTCGATGAAGACCTGGAACTGAGCAGCGACAACCGTGCCAAGATCAAGCGCATCGCGCTGAGCGAACCCATGCTGCTCAATCGTATTGTTTCGGACCGCGCCCATGTCACCGGGGTTAACGTCACCGTGCAACTGCCCGGGGAAAAGATCAGCGAGGTGCCGGAAATTGTCGCCTTCTCACGCAATCTCGCCGCAGAGATGAAGGCTCAATATCCCGATATTGACCTCTACCTCAGCGGTATGGTGTTAATGAACAACGCCTTCGCCGAGGCCTCCCAGGCGGACATGAAAAAGCTGGTGCCCATCAGTTTTGCATTGATGCTGATCACCCTGGGGCTAATGATCCGTGGTTTCTCCGGCACCATCGCCACCCTGCTGGTGATCGTCGGTTCCATCCTCACGGCCATGGGCATGGGCGGTTATCTGGGCTTCCCCATCACCCCGCCATCTGCCTCCACCCCCACCATCGTACTCACCATGGCCATCGCCAACTGCGTGCACATCCTGGTGACAATGCTCCATGAGATGCGCCTGGGTCGGGATAAAAAGGCCGCCATCGTGGAGAGCCTGCGCATCAACATGCAGCCGGTATTTCTCGCCAGCATCACCACCGCGCTGGGTTTTTTGAGCATGAATTTTTCCGACGTGCCGCCCTTCAACCACCTGGGTAACATGGTGGCCATCGGCGTGGTGGCGGCATTCTTGTTGTCCGTCACCTTCCTGCCGGCGTTGATGACCGTACTGCCTGTGCGCGTGCGTCAAATTGGCAATGACGACAGCCACATCATGCACAGCGTCGGTGACTTCGTGGTTCGTCAACGCCACAAACTTATCTGGGGCATGAGTATCGTGGTTATCGTGTTGGTATCCGCCATCCCACGCAATGAACTCAACGACGTATTCGTGCACTACTTCGATGACACCGTGCCCTTCCGTCAGGCCGCCGATTTCATGACCGAAAATCTCACCGGGCTCTACGTCATCGACTACTCGCTGGACTCCGGTGAGCCCGGCGGCATCAGCAATCCTGAATTCCTCAGTGAAGTGGGCGCCTTCGCCCAGTGGTACCGGCAGCAACCGGAAACCATTCACGTCAACACGCTCACCGACATCATGCAGCGCCTCAACAAAAACATGCACGGTGATGACCCGGCCTGGTACCGCCTGCCGGAAGAACGTGACCTGGCGGCGCAATACTTGTTGTTATACGAGATGTCCTTGCCCTACGGCCTGGACCTCAACAACCAGATCAATGTGGACAAATCCGCCACCCGCTTCACCGCTACCCTGCATACCATGTCCACCAATGAACTGCTTGCCCTGGATAAGCGCGCATCCGCCTGGCTGCAGGCCAATGCCCCGCATATCACTACCGGCGAAGGCAGTGGCACCACCATGATGTTCGCCCACATCGGCAAGCGCAATATCGTCAGCATGTTGTTCGGCACCACCGTGGCGCTCATCGGCATCTCACTGATTCTGGTGATCGCCCTGCGCTCGGTAAAGATCGGCCTGCTGAGCATGATTCCTAACCTGGTACCTGCAGGCATGGCCTTCGGCCTGTGGGGCCTGCTGGTGGGAGAAGTGGGCCTGAGTCTTTCCATTGTTGCCGGCATGACCCTGGGCATCGTGGTGGACGATACCGTGCATTTTCTCAGCAAATACCTGCGCGCCCGGCGCGAAAAAGGGTTCAACGCAGAAGATGCCGTACGCTACGCCTTCCGTAATGTGGGCATGGCCCTGTTCACCACCTCCGTCGTGCTGGTGGTAGGCTTCCTGGTACTGGCCCTGTCCAGCTTCGAGCTCAACGCCGGCATGGGACTGCTTACCGCCATCGTCATCAGTTTCGCACTACTTGCTGACTTTTTACTGTTACCCCCTCTGCTCATGCTGTTTGATAAAAAACAGCTCAAACAGCCTGTCCTCACCAAGGAGCCCACACATGCATAATCTTCCATTGAACCCCAAATACATTGGTGTCCTGCTGCTGGCCGGACTGCCCCTGCTCGCCATGGCGCAAACCCCGGAGGAACGCGGCCTGGCCATCGCCATCGAGGCAGACAAGCGGGACACTGGCTGGCAGGACCAAACCGCCAGCCTGGAAATGATCCTGCGCAACCGCCATGGACAGGAAAGCCGGCGTGAGATCCGCAGCAAAGCCCTTGAGGTGGAAGGTGACGGAGACAAATCCATGAGCATCTTCGACTCACCCCGCGACATCAAGGGCACCGCCTTTCTCAGCTACACCCATGCCCTGAAGCCCGACGAGCAATGGCTGTATCTGCCGGCATTGAAGCGCGTCAAGCGTATTTCTTCCAACAACAAGTCCGGCCCCTTCATGGGCAGTGAATTTGCCTACGAAGACCTCACCTCTCAGGAGGTGAAAAAATACACCTACAAATACCTGCGCACGGAAAAACTCGGTAACCGCGAGACCTTTGTCATCGAGCGCAGACCGGTATACAAACATTCCGGCTACACCCGCCTGATCACCTGGCTGGACAGCGAAATGTATCAGCCCTTGAAGGTGGAATTTTATGACCGCAAAAAAGCCCTGCTGAAAACCCTCACCTTTGCCGATTACCAACAATATGAAGGTCGTTATTGGCGTCCCTCGAAAATGAGTATGGTGAATCACCAGACCAAAAAGAGCACCGACCTGTACTGGAAAGACTACCGCTTCAAGACCGGCCTCAGCGACCGGGACTTTGACCGCAACAGCCTCAAGCGCGCACGCTGAACATGTTGTCACGGATTTCATTGCTGATGTTAAGCGCAGGCCTGCTGAGTCTCACAGGACATGCCCATGCCGGTGAGTGGTCGGGCTATGTCAGCAGTGAAGTCCGTGTGTTTCCCAACAGCCCCGTCGACCCGCGCCAAGATGGCAACAATCTCTCCTTCTCGGCACAGCCTGAATACTACACCGACTGGGACAATGGTCAGCAAAGTTTCACCTTCGTGCCCTTCGCCCGCTGGGACGAACACGACGATGAACGCAGCCATGCGGACATCCGCGAACTCACCTGGCTCAAGGCCGCCGACAACTGGGAACTGCGCGCCGGCATTCGCAAAGTCTTCTGGGGCGTCACCGAATCACAACACCTGGTGGACATCATCAACCAGACCGACCTGGTGGAAGCCACCGACGGCGAGGAAAAACTCGGCCAGCCCATGGTCAACCTCGCGCTGATTCGCGACTGGGGTACGCTGGATTTATTTATCCTGCCTGGTTTCCGGGAGCGCACCTTCCCCGGCGCAGAAGGCCGATTGCGCTTCTCGCCACCGGTGGACACCGATCAGGTGATTTATGAATCCGATGACAAGGATAAGCACATCGACTACGCCGCCCGCTGGGCCCATTACCTCGGCGACTGGGACTTTGGCCTCAGCTATTTCAAGGGCACCAGTCGTGACCCGGGATTCAGTCCCGGGATAGACAAACAGGGCCAGCCCGTACTCATCCCCCTGTATCCGCTCATTGAACAATGGGGGCTGGATGTGCAGGCCACCTTGGGCGACTGGCTATGGAAATTTGAAGCCATCAACCGTATAGGGCAAGCCGATCGAGCCGGGAACAAAAGAGACTATATCGCCCTCACCGCCGGCCTCGAATACACCTTTGTCGGCATTGCCGATAGCAGCGCCGACCTCGGCGTGATCTCGGAAGTCTTATATGACGATCGCGGCGACGACGCCCTGACTCCCTTCGCCGATGATCTCATGCTCGGCACCCGCCTCACCCTCAACGATGAACAGTCCACGGAATTTCTCCTCGGCATGATCATCGACACCAGGGACTCCACGCGCCTGCTCACCCTGGAATCCAGCCGTCGCATTGGCGAAGACTGGAAAATATCCCTGGAGGGACAGGCCTTCATCAACGTCAGCAACAGCGATCTGTTATTCGGCATCCGCAGAGACAGCTATGTACAGCTGGAGGCTGCACGCTACTTTTAAGAACACCATTCTGCCACGCACTCATAGGGATTCCTTCCGTCATTATCAACCTTTCGGAGCATTATTTTTTTATTCAAAACGCAAAAAAACGGCCTTTGATATTCTCCTCCCGGCAAAGTTCCATCATCCCCTCAACGTAAAGATCGGTCTGCAAAAAACATAAAATTATCTGGTTTGGCACTTGATTTTCTGTCATGCGAACTCACCTTTAAGGCACCTTAAATGGAGTAACCCACAAACAAGAAACAGGAGAAAATCATGAACAGAAAAATCATACCCATTTTGGCCGCCGGTCTGTTGACGGGATTTGTCATCCCCCAGGCCAGTCTTGCAGACAATGCCAATAAACCCAACGCACAAGTCAAATCGGTACAAAAGAGCGTTCAACAGGAAGGGCGAACTGCGGTCAGCGATATCGAGGAAACCATTATCAAGGAAGCCGCGAGTTCCCTGGATCACGTGATCGATGCCATCAAGAACCTGCAAAAAGATGACGTGAAAGCGGCAATAAAAGATATCGCCAGCGCCACCGGTGACCTGGAGATTGTACTTGCCGCCAATCCTGAACTTTCATTGGCCCCGATCGCAGTCAAGCCCGTGGTCTATGATATTTACGGCGACATTGCCTCCGTCAATAAAACCGTGAAGACCGTAAAGTCATTGATCGATGACAATCGCTTGCAGGAAGCACGGCAGATACTTTCCGGACTTGCCAGCGAAATCAACATACAAGTTACCAACATTCCCCTGGGCACCTATCCGGAAGCACTGAAGTATGCCGCAGCCTTGCTGGCCGACGGCAAAAAGAAAAGCGCCCTGGATGTGCTGTACAACATCACCGACACCTTGGTGATTACCCGTACCACCATCCCGCTACCGGTACTGCGCGCCGAGCACATGCTTGCGTTGGCCAAAGGCCTGCTCGAAACCAATAACCGCAACTCGTCCCAGCAGAAGGAGTTGAAAGCCCTGCTGGATAATGCACGCACCCAGCTTAAACTCGCCAGCGCCTTGGGTTACGGAGAGGAATCTGATTACGAGCCGTTTTATGAAGAGATTGACAAGCTCCTCAAGTACGCCAAGAGCAGCAAGGCAAAGATTGGTGCCTTTGATGAGATCAACCTGAAGATCGACCGATTCCTTCGCAAGCGTTTCGGTTACTAAGCCAGAACAGCTAGGCAGATCCCTCTCCGCCTCTTGGAGGGGGGTCTAATCGGCCCGCTTAACAAGCAGCAGAGAAATCTTTAACCACAAGTCATTAACATAAGCTATTAACGAAAGGAGATTCACACCATGAACAAGAGAACCCGAGACAACCTGTTATTACTGCTGGCCATACTACTGATGACCGCCGGCGTTATCGCTTCACTCTATTACCCATTTTGAGGTACAGCCATTCACAGCACGTAAAGCAGCATAATAAGGTAGTGGGAAATACTGCCTGCCAGCACGAACAGGTGCCAGATTCCATGGGCGTGCCTGATGCGGTCATCAAGCACGTAAAAGACAATTCCACCGGTGTAAAACAGGCCACCGAGCACCAGTAGCATCAAGCCACCCATGGCCAGGGCGTTCACCAACGGATACAGGGCGATAACGATCAGCCATCCCATCAACAGATAAATGGCCATCTGAATGCGACGGGAACCCTCTTTGTGCAAGGTGTCGACCACGATACCACACAGCGCCAAGCCCCAGACGATACCGAATAGGGTCCAGCCCCAGGCGCCACGAAGCGTGACCAGGGTCAGCGGTGTGTAAGTACCGGCGATGAGCAAATAAATGGCCACATGGTCCAGCTTCATGAAGATCTGCTTGGCGCGGCCGCGCAGTGAATGATACAGCGTGGACAGGGTGTACAACAAAAACAGGCTCGCCCCGTAAATACTGAAGCTCACGATCTTCCACACGTCACCTTTCAGCGAGGCGAATACAACCAGCACCACCAGGCCGGCCAGGGCCAAAGCGGCGCCCAGCAGGTGGCTGATACTGTTGAAGCGTTCACCATGATACATATGACTGATCCCACCCTGATGTCTCTCTACCACCCCCCGCACAAACACAGAACACAATCAGCCGCAGAGCGGTTTCCCCCATTCACCGCGAAAGCATTCCTCGCCCAGGGGTTTTCTTATTCGCCCGGCCTGTTCCATGGTACGAAATTCTTCAACCAGTTCCTCAAGTTTCCCCGGATAACCGACCGCAATCACTGCCATCAGTTCCACCTCGGCGGGAATTCCGAATGCCTTGCGCGTCTTGTCCACATCAAAGCCACCCATCTGATGGGCACCCAGCCCCAGGGACGTGGCCTGCAGACAAAGATTTTCACTGGCCGCGCCGGTGTCATACTGACTCCAGCGATTGGGCTTCCCATTGTGACTGAAGGTGGGCACACTCGCCACCAATACCAGCAGTGGGGCATGTGCTGCCCAGAGTTGATTCTTTTCTGCCAGACAGTCCAGCATTGTTTGCCAGGCGGTTTCGTCCGTAGCCCGATTACAGACTACAAAGCGCCATGGTTCATCGCCAAAGCAGGACGGCGCCCAGCGCGCCGCTTCCAGCAGGGACAGCACCGTCTCGTCATCCACTGCCTTTTGGGTATCAAAGGCTCGGGGGCTCCAACGACTGGCGATCAGCGGGTCGATGGGCGCCATCGTGTCAGCGGTCTTCTCGGTCATGGTCATACTCCTTTCTCCAGGCCCTAGGGCAGATCGAACAACAAGAATTCTGCTTCATTGTTTGCCACGATGTGTAACGCGTGTTCATTTTCCATGCTCAGCGCATCCCCCTCGGACAAGGTATGATCCGCCACGGAAATATCACCACTCATCACATGCAGGTAATAACGCCGCACCCCCCCCAGAGGCAGGGACAGTTCCTCTCCCGCTTTCAGGCTGCCGCCGAACATCACCGCATCCTGATGCAACAACAGGGAGCCATCACGCCTGTCCGGCGATGCCAGCACCTGCAGTTTGGCATCATTGTCGCTCAGCTGCAGATCCTCATAGCTCGGCTCAATACCTTGCCGATTGGGCTGGATCCAGATCTGCAGAAAACGCAACTCCTCATCCGCTGAGGCATTGAATTCGCTGTGGGTGATCCCTGTGCCGGCACTCATGCGCTGCACATCGCCGGCATGCAGTTGCAAGACATTGCCCATGCTGTCCTTGTGCTCGATGGTGCCTTGCAGGATGACGCTGATGATTTCCATGTCACGATGGGCATGGGTAGCGAAGCCCGTGCCCGGCGCTACCCGGTCGTCATTGATCACCCGCAGCACGGAAAAACCCATGCGTTCCGGATCCACGTATTCGGCGAATGAAAAGCTGTGCCAACTATCCAGCCAATGGTGCTGGCTATGGCCACGATCCTGTGCGGGTCTGTGTTCAAACATGTTTTGCCTCCTTCAGCCTGGCCAGTGAATGAATCAAAATTGAACGAGCCACTGTCGGCTCATGATTTGTGTGCCTGTAAGCCTAGCCTTGACCCCGGCCAACAAAAAGCAGAACATTTTGCGCCAGTTGATCAAAATATTCGAACACACCTCAGCAACTCACGTGCAGTCACACATTTCATCACACACCCATCACTCACATCACCACAGGCCACCACATGAAGCTCACACTGGATGCCCTCAACGTACTGGACGCCATCGACCAACGAGGCAGTTTCGCCGCCGCCGCCGAGGCCCTCTTTCGGGTACCCTCTGCCATCAGTTACACCGTACAAAAACTGGAACAGGATCTGGGCACGTCCATTTTCGATCGCAGCGGCCATCGCGCCATACTCACCCCGGCGGGCAACAAGTTACTGGAAGAAGGCCGACGTTTGCTCTCGGCCGCCCACACCCTGGAAAATCAGGTCAAACGTATCGCCACCGGCTGGGAGGCCGACCTGCGAATCGCCGTGGACACAGTGGTTCCCGCCGAAAACCTGCTCCCCCTGATGACAGATTTTTATCGCGTCCACCGGCCAGACGACCAGGATTGCCCCACAGCACAAAGCAAGGGTACCCAATTACAGTTACAACGGGAGGTACTGGGGGGCACCTGGGACGCCCTGGTATCCGGTCGTGCCGACTTGGTGATTGCCACGGGAGACGCCCCCGCAGGGGCAGGCTACAGCCACCTCTCCCTGGGTGAATTCACCATGGTGTTCGCCGTCCCACCCGGACACCCACTGGCCAGTGCCGAAGAACCCATTCCCAGCAGCGATATACTCAACTACCGTGCCGTGGCCATCGCCGACAGCTCCCGTCACCTTCCGCCCCGCAGCAGCGGCCTGCTCACCGGCCAGGAAGTGCTCACCGTACCGGACATGGCCAGCAAGCTGGCCGCGCAAATCCAGGGCCTGGGTGTCGGCTACCTGCCCCTCCACTGGGCACAGGCGGCCATCGATGCCGGAGAGTTATGTGTAAAAGCCGTGGAGACGGCGTCCACCCGAGCCCCGCTGCAGGCCGCCTGGCGCAGCGACAACCAGGGCAGGGCCCTGCATTGGTTCCTCGAACAACTCCGCCAGGCGGATATTCAAGAGGGCCTGCTCAACTGTCGTTAATGGGGGTGTGACCCAGCCCTCTCACCACGACCAACTCTGCGCCTTCGCCGAGTATCAGCTCGGCACACTGTCCACGCGCGATATCTGCGCCTCCACCGTACACCTGATTCTGGCCACGGCCTTTTTCACCGGCGCCGCCATCGGCCTGGCCAAAGCCCTAAAGGCCCCGAAAAAAACCTACCTCGCCTCGCTACGCACACTGCTGCAGGATCGCTTCGGCCTTAGCGCCGACAATGCCGTAGGGCTGATCGAATCCAATGCCCGACTGTACAAACGATATGTACTCATTGAGCAGATTTACAGCGCCGGCCTGCAGGCCGCCCAGCACTGGACAAGCCAGTCAGATGCCCCTAAAACCGCTCTCACCGATTTGCTCCAGCGCTACCGGGATCTGAGCATGTCCGGCCTCAATGTCGAGGGCGTAAAACAACCCAAGCCGGCCCCCGCGCCAGTGGAGAGCATCACCAACGCCGACATTCAGCCAGCACCCACCCCGCCGCCTCCCCGCTGGGGTCGCCGCCTGGCCTGGCTGCTGTTTTTCTCTCTTCTGGGGCTGCTTGTGGCAGGTCTGTTGTTCCCCGAAGCAATCCCCACCTCGATCAAAGGGCAACTGCTCGGAGCCTTTTAACACCAATGACACGCCGCAGTGGTGTCATAATTACTCAAACAAACGATAATCGTCTCAATACAAATGCAACAGGGCTTTATCCTCGTGTGGGAGCGCCTTTCCAGGCGCGAATCGCGCCTGGAAAGGCGCTCCCACCGTATTTGGCATGGCATAGATGCACTATGAGATATCTTGCGTTGACTCATTGATCGGCCGTACGGCCGATTGTCCCCTTTTTATGCCCTGTGGGTGCTCCCAAGACTGGGAGTACCCACTGACCACGTCACCACAAGGCATAAGAGGGTTAAGGTGAGGGTTCACGTTTCAACCTCAGAGCATGCTCACCCCTTGCCTAAAGCGCCGGCTGCTGGCACCCCGTCCCTCCCCACCAAACAGGGCTTGTTTTTCTATATGATAATGATTATCATTTGCGCCAGTTAATTAATACGGTGATTTGGTCGCCCCCCCTGTGCCACTTCACCATGATGCGCTTACTCACTATCCAATTAATATTGTTCGTTTAATCATTGTTATAGAGGAAACCCCATGAAACTCCGCACACCCTCCCTGCTAAAACCCGCCGCTCTGGCCCTGCTGATCTCCGCCGCCCTCTCGGGCAACGCCCTGGCCGCCGGCAACCCCGAACTGGAGACCCTGAAAAATGAGCTCGATACCGTCAAGGAAAAACTCGAGCTGACCCTGGACATGCTGGAAGGCCAGGGCGGCCAGGACGGTGGTCACGGCAGTTCCGGCAACACCACCGTGGGCGGCTATGGCGAGATGCACTACAGCAATCTCTCCAACCAGACCACGGGCGGCGCCGATAAAAAGGAAATCGACTTCCACCGTTTCATTATCTTCCTGGGCCACGAATTCAACGACAAGGTGCGCTTCTTCTCGGAACTGGAAGTGGAACACGCCCAGACGGACAAGGATGGTGGCGAAGTGGCCATGGAACAGGCCTACCTGGAATTCGACCTGGGTCCCGACACCGTCAGCCGCGCCGGTATCTTCCTGGTGCCCGCGGGCATCATCAACGAGACCCACGAACCCCCCACCTTTTATGGCGTGGAGCGCAACCCGGTGGAAAAAAACATCATCCCCACCACCTGGCGTGAAGGCGGCGTGAGCCTCAGTGGACGCATCCAGCCTGGCCTGAGCTACGATCTGGCCCTGCATTCCGGCCTGGAAACCGGTCTTATGTCTGGTACGAAAACCATCAACTACGCCGTACGCAAGGGCCGCAACGCCGTGCGCGAAGCCGCCGCCAATGACCCGGCCATCACCGCGCGCCTCAAGTGGACCGGCCTGCCCGGCCTGGAAGTGGCCGCCACCGTGCAGCAACAAGGGGATATCACCCAGGGCAGCGACAGTACCGCAGGCAGCGCCACCCTGCTGGAGACCCACGTGGTCTGGCAGAAAGGCCCCATGGGCCTGCGCGCCCTGTACGCCACCTGGAGCCTGGAAGGGACGGGCCCCGCCGCCGTTGGCGCCGACGAGCAGACCGGCTGGTACATCGAACCCGCCTACAAGGTGACCCCCAAACTGGGTTTGTTTGCACGCTACAATCAGTGGGATAATCAGGCCGGTGACAACACCGACAGCGAATACGCACAAACCAATATTGGTGTCAATTACTGGCCCCACCCCGACGTCGTTATCAAGGCGGATTACCAGACACAGGACGTGCCTGCCGGCAAGGATGAATTCCAGGGAATCAACCTCGGCGTCGGTTACCAATTCTGACGGGATCCAATGCCAATTCGTTTCAGCCTGATCTTTATCCTGCTGGTGATCAGCTCACTGGCCCTGGCACGCGGCGTCTACCAGACGCCGCGTGACTTTGTGGCCGAGGCCTTTGCCGGTGATCCCCCCAAGCCCAAGGTGTTGTGGATCACCAAAAAACTGCGCCCGGCAGTGCAGAAGATCATGGGGCACAAGCTGAACCGCCTGCGCATCCGCTACTGGCGGCGCGACGGCCGCAGCGCCTGGGTGCTGGAGGAAATCGGCAAGGAAAAACCCATCACCGTGGGCCTGATCGTCAAGCGGGATGCCCAGGGCAACAGCCGGCTGGAAAGTATTCGCGTGCTGGAGTACCGGGAGAGCCGGGGCGACGAGGTGCGGCAGGCCTTTTTCCGCGACCAGTTCAGTGGCGCGACGCTGACCGCGGACCAACAACTGGACCGCCCCATCGACGGCATCTCCGGCGCCACCCTGTCGGTGCGCGCCCTCACCAAGCTGGCGCGGCTGGCGCTGTTTCTCGATCAGCAACTGGATAGCGCAAAAAACTAACCACCTAACATGAAATCGAAACCCCATCCCCCCGCCCCCCCGCAGGTACCGGTGCACCGCCCGCCACCTCCCCGGGTGCCGCTACGCGTGTGGTATGCCTGGCACCGGCGTATCGGTGTTACCGTGGCCCTGTTCGTCATCCTGCTTACCGTTACGGGGATTATCATCAATCACGGCCACGGCCTCGGCCTGGACAAGTCCTATGTGCAGAACCGCCTGCTGCTGGACTGGTACGGCATCCGCGCCCCCGCCGCCGGTGATGCCTACCGCGTGGATGACCACTGGGTGGTGCAACTGGGGGAACGGGTCTATCTCGCCTCCGCGGACAAGATCACGGAACTGCCCGGCAATGGCGGCGCCCTGCGTGGCGCCGTGACCCTGGGCGAGGTCTTTGTCATCGCCCGCGAGGGGGAACTGATCCTGCTCACCCCCGAGGGGGAAACCATCGAGCGCATCGGCAACGCCGGCGGCCTGCCTGCCGGGCTGCAAAACATTGGCGTGGAAAACGGCGCGCTGGTGCTCAAGGCAGCCCATGGCCTTTACACCACCGACGACAGCTTCCTCGACTGGCAGCACACCGAGATCGGCGGTAAACCCTGGCAGCAGCCACAAGCCCTGCCCGAGCCCATCTACCAGCGCCTCGCCGCCCGCTATCGCGGCCATGGCCTGACCCTGGAACGCACCCTGCTTGACCTGCACAGCGGGCGCATTCTCGGCGACTGGGGGGTGTGGCTGATGGATGCCGCGGCGCTGGCCATGCTGCTGCTCGCCCTCAGCGGCGTCTGGGTGTGGTGGCGGCGTCAGCGGCGTTGAAACCTGCTGCAGATGCAGGCGGTGTTGTCTGCCACTATGGACGCAACAACTTCCTGAGGGTTTTGAGCAGTCCCGCATCCGCCCAGTCCCGGCTGCCCACGGCGCGATAGACGATACGCCCCCGGGGATCGATGATCAGCGTGGTGGGCAGACCGATTACCGGATATTGCCTGATGACGCTGGAATCCGTGTCCAGCAACACGTCGTAGCTCATGGGGTAATCCGCGGTAAAGGTAAACACGGTATCCGCATCCTCGCCCACGTTGATGGCCACGATCCTTACATCTTCACCGGCCAGCAACCGATGCGCCTTCTCCATGGAGGGCAGCTCCTCCCGGCAGGGCGGACACCAGGTGGCCCAGAAATTCAGCACCACCACCTTGCCGCGGTAATCCGCCAGGCGATGTCGCTTGCCGTCCATATCCGGCAGAT
>DRKQ01000114.1 GCA_011051685.1 Gammaproteobacteria bacterium | reverse complement strand
TACATCTATGGGAAAAAGCAATTGCGCGAGATCGACCGGCGGGTGCGTTTTCTGCGTGGCCGGCTGGATCAGATCACCGTGGTGGACAAGCCGCCCAGCGATACCGGCCGGGTGTTTTTCGGCGCCTGGGTGACGCTGGAAAACGCGGCCGGTGAACGGCTGCGCTATCGCATCGTGGGTCCGGACGAGATCGATCCCCAGCGGGGTTACATCAGCATGGATTCGCCGGTGGCGCGGGCGCTGATGAAGAAGACCGTGGATGAGGAAATCACGGTGCGCACCCCCGAGGGGGAAAACGTGCTGTACATCGTCGCCATAGGTTACGATGCCCCCCATGAACAATGAGCGCAAAACATCCCTCACCGGGCTCATTCTGGCAGGTGGCCGTGCCCGGCGCATGGGAGGCCTGGACAAGGGCCTGCTGGAGCTGGCGGGCGAGCCGCTGATCGCCCATTGCATCCGCGCCCTCGCCCCGCAGGTGGATCGGCTGTTCATCAGCGCCAATCGCAACCTCGACCGGTACGAGCAATTCGGCTTTCCCGTGCTGCGGGACGCCACGGATGACTTCGCCGGTCCCCTGGCCGGCCTGTTGCAGGCCTTGCAAGCATCGCCGGATGCCCCCGTGCTGCTGGCCCCCTGCGATGGCCCCCTGTTACCGGCACAGCTGGCGCAGCGCTTGCGCCAGGCCTATCAAGCGAAAACAGATCTGGCAGTCATCCCCCACGACGGCACACGCCTGCAAACCCTGTGTGCACTCTACTCACCCGTTGCCTTGGAATCACTGAAGCAATACCTGGCCTCGGGCCAGCACAGGGTGGAAACCTGGAGCTCTTCCCTGCCCCACCGGGTGGTGGATTTCTCAGAGCAGGCAGAGTGCTTCCTGAACATCAATACCGAGGACGAGCTGCGCCGGGCCGCGGCGGTTCTCGAGGGCCAGCGCACATGTTGAACAATGCCCTCGTCCCCGTGCTGGGTTTCGTCGCCCCCAGCGGCACCGGCAAGACCCAACTGCTGAAGACGCTGATCACCCGGCTGCGGGCAAAGGGACTGCGCCTGGGGGTGATCAAGCATTCGCACCACGATGTGGAGATCGACACCCCCGGCAAGGACAGCTTCGAGCTGCGCCAGGCCGGCGCGTCCCAGACCCTTGTCGCCGGCAAACGGCGCTGGGCGCTGATCACCGAGCTCGACGAACCGGCCGCGGAAGCGGACCTCGATGCCCTGCTGCGTCACCTGGATCAGGCGGCGCTGGATCTCATTCTGGTGGAGGGCTTCAAGCATGTGCCGTTTGCCAAGATCGAGGTGTACCGCGAAGCCGCCTACGCCCGGCATCCCCAACAAGCTCCCCTGTGTGCAACGGACACTGATATCATTGCCGTGGCCAGTGACGTGCCGCTGGCGACAAAGAATCCTGTCACAGTGCTCGACCTCAACGACAGCGAACAGATCGCCCGGTTCATCCTGCAACACTTTTCCTTACCCACAACTCAATAACCGAGAACACGCGAGTCCAAAACCATGTCAAAAAAATCATCGCCCGCCATGCCCAGTTGTGACGAGTTTGATCCCAACGCCCTGAGCGTCGAACAGGCCCGTGGCAAGATCCTGGACTCGGTAACGCCGGTGCAGCACAGCGAGGCATTACCCATTCGCGAGGCCCTGAACCGGGTGCTGGCGGAGGACATCAGTGCCACCATCGATGTGCCCTCGCACACCAATTCCGCCATGGACGGTTACGCCATGCGTGGCGCCGATATTCCTGCTACCGGCACCCGGCAACTCGTCATCGTCGGCACCATCATGGCCGGCAGGCCGTTGGACGTACACATTGAAAGCGGCCAGTGCGCACGCATCATGACCGGCGGCAAGCTGCCGGCGGGGGCCGATACGGTGATCATGCAGGAACACGTGCAGCGGGACGAGACCAACAACCGCATAACCATAACTGGCGGGCACAAAACGGGACAGAACGTCCGTCAGGCCGGTGAAGACCTCGCCAGGGGTGAACGGGTCTTCCGCGCCGGAACCCGCCTGACCCCCGCCGACCTGGGCATGCTGGCCTCCATGGGTATCGCCGAGGTGGCGGTGTTGCGACGGGTGAAAGTGGTGTTCTTCTCCACCGGTGACGAGCTGTGCGAGGTGGGCCAGGCCCTGCAGGAGGGACAGATCTACGACAGCAACCGCTACACGCTGTACGGCATGTTAAAACGCCTGGAGGTGGACTTCGTGGACCTGGGCGTGATCGCCGATGAGCGCAGCGCCGTGGAGGATGCCTTCCACCGCGCCACGAGGGATGCGGATGTGCTCATCACCACCGGCGGTGTCTCCGTGGGTGAGGCGGACTTCGTCAAGGACACCCTGGAAAAACTGGGCCAGGTAGGCTTCTGGAAGATTGCCATGAAACCCGGCCGGCCCCTGGCCTTCGGCCGTATCGGTGACTGTCAGTTCTTCGGCCTGCCGGGCAACCCGGTCTCCGCCATGGTGACCTTTTATCAGTTTGTGCAGCCCGCCCTGCTGCGCATGATGGGCTTGGATGATGTCCTACCCCGGTATTTGCAATTGCGCACGACAACGCCGCTGACAAAGCGCGCAGGGCGCCTGGAATATCAACGCGGCATCATTGGCACAGACGAGAATGGCGAAATGGTGGTAAGCAGCACCGGCGCACAGGGCTCCGGCATCCTGCGTTCCATGGGCGAGGCCAACTGTTTTATCGAACTGCCCCTGGAAACTGAAAGGGTCAAGGAAGGTGAGCTGGTGAAAGTGCAGCCCTTTGCGGGGATGACCTAGAAAGGATTTTGTTTGCCGTCATACCGGCCTCGGCCTGGGCAGGAATAACAGTATCAATATAATAGCGCACATATGCTGCGCCCAATTCCGTAGGAGCGCCTTTCCAGGCGCGAATCACGCCTGGAAAGGCGCTCCTACACAGGGAAAATAATGCTGTATCAACATTGCTGTCCCAATAACTTCAGATTCGTCATCCCGGCGAAGGCCGGGATCCAGTAACTCATTGACACAACTGGATTCCGGCCTTCGCCGGAATGACGGAATAAAGAACAGCAATATTCATGTATTAGATTTCGCCAATCTCTCTACTCCCCAATGATTTCACCAACCCCATCAAAAAAATGGAGGTTAATGGGACAGTAGTGCTGTATCAACATATTTCGTTGCGGAATAACGAATGATTTACTGACCAGGATTTCCCTAGCCAATCGCCGCCGTGCAAAGCGCCAGCAGGCTGCCCGGTGCCAGGCCCAGCAGCAGGATCCCCAGGCCGTTGGCCGACAAGACCACCTTCATGTCGGTGCTGGTCTCCAGCGGCAGGCTGTCCTCTGCCTTGTCGAAGTACATGAGCTTGACGATACGCAGATAGTAGAAGGCGCCGATGATGGAGAAGATCACCGCCACCACCGCCAGCCAGGTGAGACCTGAATCCACCACCGCCTGCAATACTGCGAATTTAGCGTAAAAGCCCAGGGCGGGCGGCACGCCGGCCATGGAGAACATCAGGATCATCATGATGAAGGCAAACCAGGGACTGCGCTCGTTGAGCCCCTTGAAGTCATCCAGTTTGTCCGCCTCGAAGCCAGCGCGGCTTAGCAGGATGATCATACCAAAACCGCCCATGCCCATGAGTGCATAGACGATGGCATAAAACATGGCGCCGGAATAACCGGCCTGTGTTCCCGCCAGGATACCTAACAACAAAAAGCCGACGTGGGAGATGGTCGAATAGGCCAGCATGCGCTTGATATTGCCCTGTGCGATGGCGATGATGTTACCCACGGCCATGGACAACACCGCCATGATGATCAAGATATCCTGCCATTGGGCATGCATATCGCCCAGCCCCTCCACCAGCAGACGCATCACCATGGCGAAGGCGGCCATCTTGGGGGCGGTACCGATAAACAACGTCACCGCAGTCGGCGCGCCGTGATACACGTCGGGAATCCACATGTGAAACGGCACGGCACCCAGCTTGAAGGCCATGCCAACAATGACCATTACCAGCCCGAGCCCCAACACCAGTTTCTTTGAGTCTTCGAGATCGGCCACGGCGCCCTGCACCCCACCGATGTCCAGGGTGCCGGTAATGCCATAGAGCAGAGACATGCCGTACAACAACATGCCCGAGGCCAAAGCGCCCAGCACAAAGTATTTCATCGCCGCCTCGGTGGCATCTGAGTTGTCACGATGGAAGGCCACCATGGCATACAGGGCCAGCGACAACAGCTCGAGTCCCAGATAGATGGTCAACAGGCTGTGCGCCGAGATCAACACCATCATGCCCAGCACAGCAAACAACCCAAGCACAAAATACTCACCCTTGAAGATATTGCGGTTGAGCAGGTAGTCGCGGGAATAAATAAATACCACGGCGGTGACCAGATAGACAAACACCTTCAGCACATCACCCATAGTGTCACTGACAAAGGAACCATCGAAGGTGTACACCGGAACATCGCTATGCATGGTTACCGTGAGCGCGGCGGTTATCGCCAGTGTTGCCAGTGACAACAGATAGGTAAAAACGCGATTCTCATCGCGAAAAAACAGATCAGCAAGCAGGATCACACACGCCATGGTGAGCAGAAAGATCTCCGGCAAGGCGGGCATCAGATCGGGCATTTGAAAGTTATTTGGCATGGTGGTGTCTTCTACAATCTCTTATAACTTCGACTGAGTAATTTGTTCAACGAGATGATTCACTGTCGCGTGCATCACATCCAGCAGCGGCGCAGGCCAGAGACCTAGCAGCAGCACGGCCACACCCAGTGTGCCAAGGATGAAAAATTCACGATTGTTCAAATCCTTGAGCCTGGCCACCTTTTCATTGGCCACATCGCCAAAAACCACGCGTTTGACCATCCACAGGGTGTAGGCGGCGCCGAAGATAAGGGTGGTTGCCGCCAGGAAGGCAATCCAGAAATTGGCCTTGAAGCTACTTAAAATAACCAGAAACTCACCCACAAATCCCGAGGTCCCCGGCAGGCCAGCATTGGCCATGGCAAAGAACACCAGGAAGGCGCCGAAGATGGGCATGGTGTTGACAACGCCGCCATAATCGGCAATCAGACGGCTGTGCATGCGGTCATACATTACACCAATACAAAGGAACATGGCGCCGGAGATAAAGCCATGGGAAATCATCTGTACCAGCGCGCCTTCGATACCCATGGCCGCGCCCTGAACGCTGCCGGTATTCTCAATGATCGTGTACACCACGAAGAAGCCCAGGGTCACGAAACCCATGTGTGAAATCGATGAATAGGCAATAAGCTTTTTCATATCCTTCTGTACCAGAGCCACAAAGGCGATATACACCACAGCGATCAGCGACAGGGTGATCATCAGCCAATCGAGACTTTGCGAGGCATCCGGGGCAATGGGCATACTAAAGCGCACGAAGCCATAAGTGCCCATTTTCAGCATGATGGCCGCCAGAATAACGGAGCCACCGGTGGGAGCCTCCACGTGGGCATCCGGCAACCAGGTATGTACTGGCCACATAGGTACTTTCACTGCGAAGGCGATGAGGAAGGCGAGAAAGATCAGAGTCTGCTCACTCATGTCCAGCTTCATTGCCTGCATATCCAGGATGCCGAAGCTGCCGGATTGCGAGTACATGTAGATCAATGCCACCAACATGAATACCGAACCCAGAAAGGTGTATAAAAAGAACTTGATGGTGGCATATACCCTGCGCTCGCCACCCCAGATACCAATGATCAGGAACATGGGGATGAGCATGGCTTCCCAGAACACGTAGAATAAAACGGAATCCAGAGCCGCAAACACACCAATCATCAGGCCATCCATGATCAGGAAGGCGGCCATGTATTGCGCCATTTTGTACTTGATCACTTCCCAGCCTGCAATCACCACCAATACGGTGGTAAAGGCCGTCAGCAGTATCAGTGGCATAGAGATACCATCGACACCCAGGTGATAATTGATATTGAAGGTGGGAATCCAGGTCGAGTTTTCCACGAACTGCATTTGATAGGTGGAAAGATCAAACCCTGTATACAGGGGAATAGTCAGCAAAAATGTGATGACCGACGCAGTAAGGGCAATCATCTTCGCCAGCTGCGCCTGTTCCGGCTTGCTGGCGAGCAGCACTAACACGCCGCCAATAATGGGCGCCCAAATCACTAAACTTAAAAGAGGCAGATCAGCCGACATGCAAAATAACCTTTATTCTTCTTTCGTGTTTTTTCGTATTGTTTTGTCAGTTATGCCGGATCAGGCAAACGACACCCAACTCACCATCACCACCAAGCCGATGATCATCACGAAGGCATAGTGATAGAGATAACCGGTTTGTGTCGAGCGAATGCGGGACGCAAACCAGCCAACACTTCTGGCGCTGCCGTTGACCATCAGGCCGTCGATTAACTTGATATCACCGATATTCCACAACATGCGCCCCAAAGCTCTCGCACCACCGGCAAAAAAAGTATCGTTGAAATCGTCAAAGCCATATTTGCGGTCGAGAATGGTGTAGATCAGTGAGAATTTTTCCTTGATCATGGCCGGGATGTCTGGGCGCTTCAGATAGAAGAAGGCTGCGCTAAGCAAACCGGCCATGGCCAGAATAAACGGTAAGCCCATGGCGCCATGCAGCATGAAGCCGCCCACCCCATGGAAGTGCTCACCTATTTCCGCAAGCACATCGTGCTCAGGTTTCACATAAATAGCATCCGCAAACAAATTGCCAAACAGCATGGGCTCAATATAAAACGCACCCGCCAGCACAGAGGGAATGGCCAGCAACATGAGCGGCACCGTCACCACCTTGGGTGACTCATGCAGGTGTTCCCTGGTGTGCTCGTCCATGCGTTCCTTACCATGGAAAACCAGGAAGAACATGCGAAAACTGTAAAAGGCCGTGACGAATACGCCTGCTACAATAGCGAAGTATGCAAACCCTGCACCCGGAATAGTCGAGGCGTGCACCGCCTCGATGATGGCGTCCTTGGAGAAAAAGCCGGCAAAGCCGGGAAAGCCGATGAGCGCCAATGAGCCGATAAGCATACACACATAAGTAATGGGCATGTATTTTCTGATGCCGCCCATCTCACGGATATCCTGCTTGTGGTGCATGGCAATGATTACCGAACCGGCGCCAAGAAATAGCAAGGCCTTGAAGGCTGCGTGAGTCATCAGGTGGAAGATACCCGCGGCATAGGCCGACACACCCAGGGCCACAGTCATGTAACCCAGTTGCGAGAGCGTGGAGTAGGCAATCACGCGCTTGATGTCGTTCTGAATGATGCCCAGGAAGCCCATGAACAGCGCCGTAATAGCACCGATCACCAGCACGAAACTCAATGCTGTTTCCGAAAGTTCAAACAGGGGTGACATGCGCGCCACCATGAAAATACCGGCGGTCACCATGGTGGCGGCGTGGATCAGGGCGGAGATGGGTGTCGGGCCTTCCATTGAGTCCGGCAACCACACGTGCAAAGGCACCTGCGCGGACTTGCCCATGGCGCCAATAAACAAGAGGATGCAGATTACGGACATCAATGACCATTCGCTACCGGGGATCACTTCGATAGTTAGTCCCGCCATGGCCGGTGCGGCCTTGAACACGTCGGCATAGTCCAGGCTGTTGAAATACATAAGTACCGCGGCAATTCCCAGCAGAAAGCCAAAGTCACCCACCCGGTTCACCAGAAAGGCCTTGAGGTTGGCATAGATGGCTGTCTCACGTTTGAACCAGAAGCCGATGAGCAGGTAGGACACCAGGCCCACCGCCTCCCAGCCAAAGAACAGCTGCATGAAGTTATTGGACATCACCAGCATGAGCATGGAGAAGGTAAACAGTGAGATGTAACTGAAGAAACGCTGGTAGCCAGGGTCGTCGTGCATGTAGCCGATGGTGTAGATATGCACCATAAGCGAGACAAAGGTCACCACCATGAGCATCACAGCGGTGAGTGAATCCACCAGAAATCCCACTTCGAACTGAATGCCGTCGCTCACCATCCAGGTATACACCGTGCCATTGAACACTGCGGCGCCATCAACCACTACATCAACAAACACTACCAGCGACAGGGCAAAGGAAATGGCCACACCGACGATCGTTACCCAGTGCGCCCCGGCGCGGCCAATCTTCTTGCCGAACATGCCGGCGATGATTGCACCAAACAAAGGAGCCAGGACGAGGGCTAAATACAGGTTTTCCATTCTCGATAAACTCCGCGTTAACCCTTGAGGGAATCCAGTTCTTCAACATTGATGGTGTGCCGGTTTCTGAACAACACCACCAGAATCGCCAGGCCGATGGCCGCTTCCGCCGCCGCTACGGTAAGGATAAAGAACACAAACACCTGACCCGCAATATCACCAAGATAATGAGAGAAGGCGACAAAGTTCATGTTTACCGCCAGTAGCATCAACTCAATGGACATGAGGATGATGATGACATTTTTACGGTTCAGGAATATGCCGGCGACACTGATGCAAAACAGGATCGCGCCCAGAACCAGAAAATGTGCGATTGAAATCATGCTCCCCCCAGGAGGCCGTTGTTCGTTATATCTTTCTTAAACAGTTTTATTTGTCGGTCTATTCGTCTTTATTGGCAGCCGCCATCTTCACCAGCCGTACCCGGTCGTTTCTGCGTACCTTCACTTGATCCTCCGGCCCCATGGTCTGCTTCTTCTTGCGCCGTCGCAGGGTCAGTGCGATGGCGGCGACAATAGCCACCACCAGGATTACTGCGGCGATCTCAAATGGGTAGAGATAAACCGTATAAAGCACAGCGCCGATTTCCTTCGTGTTGCTATAACCTTCAGGGTGAGACGGTGGAGCAGGCATGGCCTCAAGTCCAAACTGCTCGGGGCCCACGATCAAGGCCAGTTGGGCCACAAGAATAATCGCCACCGCAAGGCCAAAGGGAAGATACCGGGCAAACCCCTCACGTAGCACTGCGAGATTGATATCCAGCATCATGACCACGAACAGGAACAGCACCATGACAGCGCCGACATACACCAGGATCAGGGTCAAAGCCAGAAACTCCGCTTCAAGCAGAATCCAGATACCGGCACTGGTGAAGAAGGCCAGCACCAAAGCCAGTGCACAAAACACCGGATTACGCAGCGACACCACGAGAATGGCGGAGCCCACCAGAATCGCGGAAAAAATATAAAATGTGATTGCCTCGAAGCCCATATTATTTTTTTACTTTTTTTACGTATACGTTTATTAACGGTACGGGGCGTCAGCCGCCCGATCCGCTGCGATTTGCTTTTCCAGCCGATCACCCACGGCAAGGAGTTTCTCCTTGGTCATGTACAGATCGCCTTTAGATTCACCGAAGTATTCAAAATGCCGTGTTTCCACGATGGCGTCCACCGGGCAGGCTTCTTCACAAAACCCGCAGAAAATACACTTGGTCAGGTCAATGTCATAGCGTGTGGTTCGACGCGTGCCATCTTCACGTTCTTCTGAATCAATCACAATGGCCAGGGCTGGACAGACTGCCTCACATAATTTACAGGCAATACAGCGCTCCTCACCATTGGGGTAGCGCCGCTGCGCATGCAGTCCCCGGAAACGATGGGACATAGGAGTCTTTTCTTCCGGATATTGCACGGTAATCTTCTTGCGGAAGAAATATTTTCCAGTAAGCATCAACCCGCGAAACAACTCAGCGAGGATGAGACTCTTGAAATAGTTTGTTATCGCAGTCATTAACTATTTACCCAATATGCCACTGACAATGTATTGTGCAACGTATCATTGAATATTTACCAGTTGACATTTCTCAGTTAAACCATGGGCCTACCTTGCCCACAACCAGTGCCGCAGCCACCAGCAGCCAGACAATGGTGATCGGAATAAATACCTTCCAGCCCAAACGCATGATCTGATCGTAGCGGTAGCGGGGAAAGGTGGCGCGAAACCATAAAAACAGGAACAGGAAAAACGATGTTTTGATCAACAGCCAGTGAATGCCATCACCGAGCAGCCCCGCCACGAAGCCTTCGCCCGCCAGCAGGCTCGACGGCAAAATGCCATTAAGCGGCGATAACCAACCTCCAAGAAACATGATAGAGGTCAGCAGCGCAATCAGAATCATGTTGGCGTATTCCGCAAGGAAAAACACCGAGAAGGTCATACTGGAGTACTCGACATGGAAGCCGGCGACAATTTCCGACTCGCCTTCTGCCACATCGAAGGGCGCACGATTGGTTTCCGCCACACCGGAGATGAAGTACACCAGGAACAGCGGCAATAAAGGAATCAGGTACCAATTGAGAATCCCAAGGCTGCCCCGTTGTGCATCAACAATCTCTCCCAGGTTCAAGCTGCCTGCCGCCACCAGCACACCCACCAGGGCAAAACCCATGGCGATTTCGTAGGAAACGATTTGTGCAGCGGAACGCAGCGCACCCAGAAAGGCATACTTGGAGTTAGATGCCCAGCCGGCAATGATTACACCATAAACACCCAGCGAGGTCATGGCCAGGATATACAACAGGCTCGCATCGATATTGGAAATTACCAGGCTGTCGTTCATCGGAACAACAGCCCAGGCCGCCAATGAAGGCGCAAGAGTCAAAACAGGGGCGGAAATAAACAAGAAACGGTTGGCGTTGGCCGGAAATATGGTCTCCTTGAACATCAACTTCACGGCATCGGCGATGGGCTGGAGCAGTCCACGAGGGCCGACACGGTTTGGTCCGATGCGCACCTGCATGTAGCCGATGACCTTGCGTTCCGCCAGGGTCAAATAGGCCACGGCGCCCATGAGCGGCAGCACAAGAGCCAGGATCTTGCCGATGACAATGATCAATGTCACCAAACCGTCGGGCAAAAAACTCAGTGCTGATTCAATGGATTCAATCATTCATATTTCTCGTTAATATGCTTTTTCTTTCTTTTCTGATTGATGTTCTGCTTCAGACCCGGGATAGGGTTACTTCCCCTGAGCAACTTCCCGGCGTGAGATTGGCCGGAACTATCACGGCATCGTCAGGAACGCGCTCGTCGATCATCACCGGCAGCGTCAGTTCCAGATCGTTCTGTATTGCTCTCGCCTGCTCCCCCTCACTCAGACCTGCGTGAGTGGCGACATTTTGATTGATACGGATCGCCTGGGTGATTTTTACGACACGTTGCAGACTGTCGGCACGGCGCACCAGGGCATCGACGGCATACATGGAACGGCCGGGAATACCCTCGATACCCTTCGCACCAGCCATCAATGAAGCCGGGCATCGCCAGGGCATATCGTTGCTTGGCATGCTGCCTGCGACGAGATTCCGCACTTCATCACGTACCTCACGGCTGGTGACATAGTCAAAGCCTTCACACTCGAACAGGTTCCCCAGTACACGTAATACCTTCCAGGCAGGGCGGGTTTCTTCCGGAGGTTGAACAA
The DNA here is from genome assembly GCA_011051685.1 of Gammaproteobacteria bacterium. GTDB lineage: Bacteria > Pseudomonadota > Gammaproteobacteria > SZUA-152 > SZUA-152 > SZUA-152. The sequence goes on along the minus strand of DRKQ01000114.1, from coordinate 225 downwards.
CGCCCTCAAAACTTTGCCAGCGCCCCTCGGCATTCACAAAGGTGCCTGATGTTTCTGAAAACGGAGCGATTGGCAATAGCACGTCGGAATATGCCTTTATCTTGTCATTACAAAAGGCACTCATGGAGACTACACATTGCGCCTGATCCAAGGCCGCCATCGCTTCACTGTCAAAATCCACTCCTGCTTCCACACCTAATAATAAGTAGCCCGCCAGTTTACCGG
>DRKQ01000113.1 GCA_011051685.1 Gammaproteobacteria bacterium | reverse complement strand
ATGACCGCCCCGATGCGATACGTCTGCGCCATGACTCGGATGAGCGCTGGCGACAAAAAAGGTGTCAGCCCCGCTGATCCATGCTTGCTGGGCGCTGTTCAGAGACTGACCGCTATGGATATCCGTTGACGTCGATTTTTGTTCCGGCTCGCCAATTTCCACAGACCGACGCTGGATATATTTAGAACAGTTGGCATAAGCCTGCTCAACCTGTATACGGACAGCTTTTTCCCTGGTAGATCGAGCGTTGTCAGATTGAACGTTTCCATTGATACGCAGGCGGCGTCGAGTCCCCAGTTCGATCAGCAGGATACCTAGCCTGCATTTCTCACCATACTTCGTAGCGAGAGCGGCAAGGCGTTGATTTGGCAGGGGGCTCGGACTGGAAGACGGCGCAGACGTAGTCGACACTGCGTTATGTCGGCTGGAGGGAGAACGCCCTGTCAAATCAGATGGATGGTCGCTCGCAGTAGGAGTGTGGTGAGAAATGCAGGCTAACTGTTCGTTGGCTTCTAGGTTACGCCACAACGGATCACCGAAAGCGATATGGCATTGTGACCGTTGTAACCACAATGACTTGCCATCGCCGGTGCGCAGAAAGCCGGGCTGACCGAACACAAGGGAAGCCCAGACATTACCCTGCGCATCGAGGCTGCCGATGACGGCCATGGACTGTTGGGCGATAAACGCCATCGCAGCCTGTGGTATGCGATCCTGAATCGCTGCCGCAGACAAACGTGCGGCTGTGGCTACACCGTTTTGCGCTTGTACAGCCAGTTCGCCCTCGTGGTATACGCAGTTATCTGTCATGTTAGCGTTCCGGAAATCGGATGAGGAACCGGGGCGGGTGGGCCCCGGTTCATTGCATGCCACGCGCCCGGTCAGTACACCAGGATGGTGTAGCCCTCATTCATCAGCGTGGCGACACCGGGCAAGCCAGCCGTACCGGGAATCGGGTTGTCATTGAGGAAGTTGAATTCTGAGGCATTGATTTCATCTGCTGTACCAAATACGTCGGCACAGCCCTGGGAAACGCCAGCCACCTTGTCCTTGACCCGTTCGAACAGCCCGTGGACGGGGTTATCCGGATTGTTCAGTTCGGCAATCCAGCGGGTGCCGGTGCCGAGAAACAGGACTTTTACCTCCTCGCCCTGCTGCTTGAAGTTGTGGGCAACGGCAAGGCCATTGAAGACGCGCCCAAGTGCCTCCTCGCCGGCCTTTGGATCGGAATGAATAAGAATTGCTGCTTTCATGATGTGCTCCTGTATTGAGTTGATTACCACGGTCACGCCGCTTGAGGACAAGTGTGGTGCCTCAGGAATATTGAATAAATATCAGATACTCAATTTAATTACTCCGTTATTCGGAGTAATATATGGTGGTGGATAAATTGCAAGCCATGAATGTATTTGTGCAGATCGCAGAGCGTGGCAGTCTGACCGCTGCCGCTGAAGCGATGAACAAGTCACTGCCGTCCGTAGTGCGAGTGCTTGCCACGCTGGAAGAATCACTTCAGGCGCGCCTGTTCAACCGAACCACACGCCGCATCGCGCTGACAGAAGAGGGGCGTGTGTATCTGGAGCGGTGCCGGAAAATTCTTATGGATATCGAGGAGGCCGAGCGATCACTCGGTCAGCATCAATCCGAGTTGAAAGGCCAGATCACCGTTACCGCACCGGTACGCTTCGGCGAGATGCATGTGGCGCAGGCAGTCTCGGAATTCCTTAGACGTTACCCGAACACGCGAGTGAATCTAACCTTGCATGACCGGTTGGTTGATCTTATCGAAGAAGGTATCGATATCGCCGTGCGCATTGCGCACCTGCCTGACTCAAGCCTGATTGCAAAGCCGGTCGGTGTTGTTCGGCAAGTGGTTTGCGCCAGCCCCTCATTACTGGCACAGGCAGGCACACCGGAGCGCCCTGAACAACTTGCCGGTATGCCCTGTGTTCAATTCACAGGAATGTCGGGCAGTCCAGAATGGGAATTTGTGCGGAATGGGCAGCAACATACGGTCTTGATCAAAAACGTACTGACCTGCAACCAGGTGGGAGCATCGCTCCATGCCTGTGTGTCGGGTACAGGCTTCGGACGGTTCCTTTGTTATCAGGCAGCTCCCTATGTAAAAGACGGGCGATTAGTGAAGGTGTTGGCTGATTACGAGCCGCCAGCATTGCCACTGAGCCTGGTGTATCCACATGCACGCTTGCTATCTTCAAGGGTGCGGGCAATGGTGGACTGGTTGGCCACTTCGCTACAGCTTTCTTTAGAAGAATAAATGTTTTTGGTCACTGCTAATGTCCCATAAACTTCAGATTCGTCACCCCGGCCCCGGCCTTCGCCGAAATGACGAATCTGAAGTTAACGGGACAGCAGTGAACCGGAATGTGAAATTTCTCAAATACGGATCAGGCTCTGAATCGGGCAGCAGCGGGCGCCGGGTGAGATTATCGCCCGGCGCCGCTATCCGATTGCCTAACTGGTTTGGAAAGTAATCTTGATGAGATTCAGGGTATAGGGGAAAGTGCTGCCCGCCGCCGTGAAATACACGGTGTTGTCGCCAATGCCCTTTGGTATCACAGAACCGATGAAGTTGCCGGGAAAGGTTCCCACCTGGCTCCATGGCCCCCATGGATCATCGGCTGCAAACACCGCGCCTTCACCACCTGCGCTGATATCGGTGAGGCCACTGAAGAACAGGTATTTCTTCAGTTTTGAATGGTACATGGCCGATGACTGGGCATAGGTGGAAAGCCCAGGAACCGGTACCGCGTCGCCCTGATTGCCGGACCATGCGGGTCCTGAACCGCTGTAGTATTCATAGGCCGTGTAATCGGTGGCCATGTTCTTGGGCACCCTCGCCAGATAGAGATCCATGCGTGTCAGACTGGACTGATTGAGTTCGTGATCCATGCCCAGGGCGTACAAATAGCCGTCGCTATTCTCGCCATAAGCCTGTCCCATTTGAATGAACACCATCACCTTGAAATGGCTGGCATTACTATCGTTCCACGGCGAGCTGCCGGTCGCCTTGGTCCAGGTGACGCCGGAATCGTCGCTGTAGGACAGGTAGCCGTCAGTCACAGTGCCCGCCGGGTAATGCGCGGCGACGATCAGGCGGTTGCCGATGGCAATGATGCTGGAGGTCTTGACCCAGGTGCTGCCGGCCTCCACCGGATCCACCGGCAGATCGCGATAGACGACGCACTGATCGGTACCCGTGCAGTCCTGGAAGGTGGGTGGCGTCCCGGACAGGGCAACCAAGCCATTGGGCGTGAAACGGCACAAATCGTAGCACTGGCTGCAGTCATTATGATCACAGAAATCATTGTAGAAACCCGCACCGGTGGGTACGGTGAGGCCCGGTTTCCATTGACCGGCGGGACAACTTCCCTGAGTGGCGCTGCCATTGACCGCCCAAGAGACCACGACCCCCGGCTCGCTGGCACTCACGTTGCCAGGATAATTGGGGACACAATTTTTCATCCCCGTGCCATCGCCAAAGGCCATGTAGAGCTTGTCATCGCTGGCCCAGGTGGACGGCCAGAGATCGCCCATGTAATGCAAATCCGTGGCATTGGCCGTGTCGAGGCTCAGTCCAGTCAATTGCAAACTGGTGGAACCGCCGCCGCTCGAGCCACCCCCGCCACAGGCGACCACCACGATAGCCACCAGTAAACCGGAACAAATGCGTAACAGTGCTTTCATATCGTCTCCTCCTTGCACGTGGTGTAGGGTTCCTTACCACACAGCCCACACAGCGAGAATATCGGTCATAGCGGAGCCGACTTGAAAGAAATGTCAGGAACCGAAAAAATCCACCTGCCTCTATGAGTCTCGCTGGCACCCGGTGTCGGGGTTCTGCAGGATCAGGTATACACCAAAGGTAGCGTTGGCGGCGTCCACTATCCGGTTCACGATGGTCAGCGACACCTGGAGAAGCACAGTGTAGCGCGCATGCCCTTGTCCACCGTGCCAGGCCGGCTCAGCGGAGGGATCACTTCCACAGGCAGGGGGGCAGCTTGGCGATCTGCAGGATGGGCTGGGATTCGATGAACCTCCACGGTTCCAGATTACGCTCCACCATTATGCTCCACCAGCAGCCTCGAGATGGGACTATGGATGGTGCGCTGTTCCAGTTGCGCCACCCGCGGCCGGGGATCCTGTTTTTCGGAAAAATATGACGGAAAAATATGACGGAGGGATCAAAAAAATAACCAATTCATAAATGGTTAAAAAATCCCTCCGTCAGCGTTTAAATCTCACACCGTTTCAGTAATTATGATTCGACGGGTTATGCCTGTGCAGCTCGGGATGGGCTTCTTCATTACTTGGCTGACCCACCAGTACTCTCTTGAGTTAGTAATCGTCTCGAAATAATTGCTACAGGGTTATTTGCCCGTGTGGGAGCATCTTTCCAGGTGCGAATCGCGCCTGGAAAGATGCTCCCACCGTATTTGGCATCGTTTGGCATTGTATTGTATAGGTGCGCTAAGGGATTACGTGTCTTCACTCACTGACGCTTCAGGCATTCCCAGGGTGGTAAAAACTCCCCGATGACTGTTAAACCAATTTTGAGACCTTTAATATCATAAGCTTGGTTGGACGCCAGAAGCCTAATGACTTCCAAATTGATAATAAATAGGGTTAGATACGCACAGGCCTTTACCCAGTGACGAGACCCAGGGCGCGATGGCGGTATATGACGTAGACAAACTGATGCATGAAGCCCGCAAGCTGGCGGCGGATTATCGCCGCGCCACCGGACAGGCCCTGGGTATCAGCAGTGAGATCGCCACTCACGATGTCATCCGTCTGATGCATCTGGTGCCAGCAGAGCCTGGCGCCGGAGGGTATGACGCCATAGGCACCGGCCCTCGCGAGGGCAAGTACATCCAGATCAAGGGTCGCACCATCTTCTCTGACAAAAAGGGCAGCCAGCGTATTGGCCAGATCAAGGTGGAGCAAGACTGGGACAGCATCATGCTGATTCTCATGGATGAAAACTATGAGCCGCGCGAAATTTATGAGGCTGAACGCGAAGCCATCATGACCGCAGCCGGGGAAGGCTCGGAAAAACGCGCCAAACGCGGCGCCATGTCAGTGGCGAAATTCAAGGCCATCGGCACACTGGTGTGGTCCGCTGACGGTCCCCAAGAAGAAGATGTAGCCTCCGGGCAAGCTTCATAAGTCCGTTCGGTTTTCTTTCACTCATAATTCATCCCGATGCAGACGATTACCCATATCCTGGGATCTTCCGGTCCCCTCGCCAAACATGTGTCCGGTTTTGCGCCGCGCCGTCAGCAGCAGGACATGGCCGAGGCGGTGGGCCAGGCACTATCCAACAACGAACTACTCATTGCGGAAGCAGGCACCGGTACCGGCAAGACGTACGCCTATCTGGTGCCGGCCTTATTATTGAGCCAGGAGCAGGGTAAGAAGGTGATGATCTCCACCGGCACCAAAAACCTGCAGGACCAGCTCTTCCATCGCGACCTGCCCACGGTACGCAAGGCCCTGGGGGTGTCCACCTCCGTGGCCCTACTCAAGGGTCGCGCCAACTATCTGTGCTATCACCGGCTGGAGATGCTGGAGGGACGGCGTCTGCGCCCCGAGCAGCAGGACCAGCTGGCGCGTATCCGCACCTGGCTGGGCCGCACCGAGCGGGGCGACATCGCCGAGCTGGGCGAGGTGCCGGAGGATGCCCCCATCTGGCCCCAGGTCACCTCCACCACCGACAACTGCCTGGGTAGCGATTGCCCGGTCTACAGCGATTGCTTCGTGGTCAAGGCGCGCAAGGATGCCCAGGCCGCCGAGGTGCTGGTGGTGAATCATCACCTGTT
>DRKQ01000112.1 GCA_011051685.1 Gammaproteobacteria bacterium | reverse complement strand
GGCAGGGTGCGGATTTTCAGGAATTCATGATTGCGCCCTATGGCGCAGACAGTTTTCGTCAGGCGCTCGAATGGGGCAGTGAGGTTTACCACGCATTGCAGACACTGTTGGAACAGAAGGGACTCTCCGTCGGCGTCGGTGATGAGGGCGGTTTTGCGCCGCAGGTCTCATCCAACCAGGAACCCTTCGACCTGATCATGCGGGCGATTGACGATGCGGGCCTGGTTGCGGGACGAGATGTGGGCATCGCCTGTGACCCGGCCTCCAGTGAGTTTTATGAAAAGGGTCAATACCACTTGCGCAGTGAGAAGCGCAGCCTGGATTCCGCCGCCATGACGGCCTATTACGCAAAGCTGATCGACCACTATCCGCTGGTGCTGCTGGAAGACGGCATGGCCGAGGACGATTGGGCAGGCTGGAAGGTTCATTTTGCAGAGCTGGGTGGACGCATCGAGCTGGTGGGCGACGATGTGTTCTGCACCAATCCGGCGATCATCGCCCGCGGTATCGAGGAGAATATCGCCAATGCCGTGCTCATCAAGCTCAACCAGATCGGCACCTTGACAGAGACCATCGCCGCCACGCGACTGGCGCGTAATCACGGCTGGGGCGCGTTTGTCTCGCACCGCTCGGGGGAAACTGTGGATAGCTTTATCGCCGACATGACCGTGGCCCTGGACACGGGCCATCTCAAGACCGGGGCACCCGCGCGCGGCGAACGGGTAGAGAAATACAATCAGTTGTTGCGCATTGAGCAACAGCTGGGCCCGGCGGCCCGCTATGCGGGGACTGGCGCCTATGTGCATCCCCCCAGGGGAGTCTGAGAATGGCGGAAGGAAGAAAAACGTCTCGCCTGACTCTGCTGCGCCACGGTGAGTCCATTTGGAATCTGCAAAATCGCTTCACCGGCTGGGTGGATGTTTCGCTCAGCCCGCACGGCATGGCCGAGGCCCAGCAAGCGGGTGAACTGTTGGCCGATGAGCGTTTCGATATCGCGTTTACCTCCACCCTGCTGCGGGCACAGGACAGTCTGTACGAAGTCCTCAAGCAGAATCGTTTTTGCAATCATTATGTGCGCGTGCACGAGCAGAGCTGTGAGTGGTATGAGCACTTCACGCCTGGAGAGGGCGACGCCAGTGAACTGAAGATCTATGTGTCGGAAAAGCTCAATGAACGCTATTACGGTGACCTGCAAGGCCTGAACAAGGACTGGGCCCGGCAACATTTTGGCGAGCAGCAGGTGCATTTGTGGCGGCGCAGTTATGACATTGCACCACCCCATGGCGAGAGCTTGAAAATGACCGCGGCAAGAACCATTCCTTACTACCGGGAACGCATCCTGCCCTGCCTGCAACGGGGAGAGGATGTACTGGTGGTTGCCCATGGCAATTCATTGCGCTCGATCATCATGCACATCGAAGGCATGACGCCGCAGCAGATCATCGATTACGAATTGCCCACCGGGGAGCCGCATGTGTATCGCTTTGATAAGCGGGCGCGGATTTTCGACAAGTACACCCTGAAATAGCAATCATCAATTACAGGAAGAGGAGAAGCAGACATGAGCAAGAAGGCATCAAATTTCGTCGGCGGTATTTTCAATAACCCCGAAGACGCCCAGGCGGTGGTGGAGGAAATGATCAAGCAGGGCTTTCCCATGGATCAGGTATCCATCCTGCACAAGGCCGGGGGCAAGGGTGATGACTTCCTCGGTATTGTCTACACGGATGAAAAGGAGCGCTTCCAGGTGTGGGGAGCGGGCGGCGCACTGGCCGGCGCACTCGGCGGCTTGTTGGCCGGCGCCGGTGGTTTGATGCTGATTCCCGGCATCGGCCCGGTGCTGGTGGCTGGGCCCATCATCAATGCCATCGTCGGCGCCGTGGCCGGTGCCGGTATCATGACTGCCGGCGCGGCCGCCACCCATCTCACCATCGCCCTGCGGCGCATGGGCATCCCGGAAGAGAAGCTGGAGATGCTGCACCAGGCGGTGATGGACGGTAAGACGGTGGTGCTGATGAACGTCGGAAAGGATGATCCGGAAACCTGGCGTTCACGCCTGGAATGGAAAGGGGCCGACCCGGTGCTTGTCCTGCCCTGATGCTGCAGGGCCGGGCGGGAGTCCAGTTGCTACGATGAGGAACGCCGATGAGCGAGGCCGAGCTGGCGCTGGTGCAGGAGTGGGTGAGGCAATGGGGATATCTGGGCATCGTCATTCTCATGCTGCTGGAATCGGCCCCCTTGGTCGGCCTGATGCTGCCCGGCATTTTCATCGCCATCTCGCTGGGTGTGCTGACAGCGAGTGGCGTTTTAGCGTTAGATGAAACCTGGCTGTTTGCCTCCCTCGGCGCCATGCTTGGCGACAGCCTGGGCTATTGGTCGGGCCGCCTGGGGTCGAAGGAGTTGCACCGCCACCTGCACAAGACGCGCTTTCTGAAGCGACGTTCCAAGGCCTCCGCTTATCTGCAACGTTACGGCGCGGCGGGGGTCGCTGTTGGCCGCTTTGTCTGGTTCGTACATCCGGTGGTGCCGCCCCTGGCGGGCATCTCGGGTATTCCCCCGCAGCGCTTCTATCTCTATGACCTGCCGGCCTGTTTGCTCTGGGTGGGTCTCTATCTGGGGTTAGGGCACTGGTTTACAGGGATCTGGTTATGAAGTAACCCTGTGATCATTCTGTGGGTGTGTGCCATTAAACAAAGATAATAGCCCGGCAAGGTGAGGTGGCGGGAAGAGTGGGCACAACCAATGAACCATCTGGTATAAACGTGAGCGATGGTGAAGTGGCTACTGTAGGGCGGAAGACGTTGGCTGTCGACTCTCATTCGCTAGTGATACTTACCTCAGGATCATAATAATGAGAGATAAAAAACCCAATCGAATAAGTTTAGATCGTTGTTATTCGCGGCCTGAGAATAGACGGCGGATGTGTTTGATGGCGCTGTTTGTCACTATCTTATTAGCCCCGGAGTTATTCGCCGACACTATCGCCAACAACATATCCTTACACTATCCAAAATATCCTTCAGCCCAGATTGAAGCGGGTGCCGATAAAGAGCAGATTGCACGCGGCGAATACCTGGTAAAGCTGGGCGATTGCATGGCCTGCCATACGGACACCGGGAACGGGGGCGCTCCCTTCGCCGGTGGGCTGCGTATCGACACACCCTTTGGTGCGTTATTCGTACCGAATATTACACCGGACAGAGACACCGGTATTGGCAACTGGAGTGAGGATGACTTTGTCACTGCCATGAGAGAGGGCATCAACCCGGACGGCAGTTATTATTATCCCGTTTTCCCCTACAACTATTACAATCGCATGAGTCGTGAAGACGTGGTGGCGATCAAGGCCTATCTGGACCGTATTCCTGCCGAAAAACACAGTAACAAAGCACCACAAATGGAGTGGCCATTCAACTATCGCTGGCTGCAGTTTGGCTGGCGCTTGCTGTATTTTGATTTTGATAAGGGGCCATTCATCCCCGACCCGAAAAAATCTGAACGCTGGAACAGGGGGGCATTCATTGTCGAGGGCCCTGGCCACTGTGCCCTATGTCATACCGAACTGAATATGCTGGGGTCTCCGAAAAAAGAATATTACCTGGCGGGGGCTTTTGTTGAGGGCTACTACGCGCCAAGTATCAATGCACAAGGACTGCGGCATCTGTCTCCTGGTACAGTTGCAGATATATTTATGCATGACGTTAAACCCACAGGAGGAAAGTTGCTGGGTTCCATGAGCGACGTCGAGCATAACAGCCTGAGATATCTCCGCCATGCAGACATGCTCGCTATTGCCGATTATTTGAAATCGGTAAAGAGCATATCGCCTCCGGTGAAAGGATTGCAAACACCGTTAAACAAAGAAGCCGGCCGCAGGCTTTACGAGAGTAACTGTAGCTCTTGTCATAACACTGGCGTCGTAGGTGCACCTGAAGCAAGCAAACAGAGGGTTCGCCAGATATTGCGCGATCAGGGGTGCGAGCATCTTTACCAGATCGCCATCAAAGGTGATGGCCCTATGATGCCTCCCAAGGGGGGGTGTAATATCTGTTCTGATGCACAGGTGGAGGCGGCAGTGGATTACATGATCAGGCTTGGTTCAGGCGGTAAATCCGATCTTCATTGAACCTACGGATCTATCCAGGCTATTGCAGGCTAGATACATGGCCACAGACCCGTGTGACATAAACATGAGCGGTAGTAAGGCGATCGCCAAGGAACAGGGAAGGCATTGGCCATCGGCCTGCATTCAACAAATGATCGCCATTATTGAGTTATCAGCCCTTTTGTCCGCGCTTTGAGTTCGCACACCGCTCTAAAGCAGTCCTGCCAATATGCACATAATTGTCGTAGAGGTAAGAGCAATGGCTGCCTTATCAAGGCTCAGGATCATCGTATAGCCGGTTGATGCAGCCGTATAACGATAAATTATCCACGACAGGAGCGTACCGGGAATGAAACCAAGAACCGACAGGGTAAGCGATTGCTTGAGTACCAGGGTGGAAAAAATCGGTCGGAATAAGCCATCACCTTAAGCGTCGCTAATCCTGGCAGGTGCTTGATTACATTAGTGTAAAGAATCTGATAAACGATCACTGCGCCGATGATAAATCCCTTTTCATACACAATTCCTGAATTATTTTTCATGATTCACAAAAACGGTACTAGCAACAAGGCCATCAGGCTCAGTACCTTGCGCATCGGATTGATGGCCGGGCCGGCGGTATCCTTGCAGGGGTCGCCGACCGTGTCGCCGGTGATTGCCGCCATGTGGGCGGGCGAACCCTTGCCGCCGTAATGGCCGGCTTCGATGTATTTCTTGGCGTTGTCCCATGCCGCGCCGCCGGTGCTCAGCATCAGCGAGAGAATCAG
>DRKQ01000111.1 GCA_011051685.1 Gammaproteobacteria bacterium | reverse complement strand
TAATACCGGAAGTAATTGTAATGCAGCCCCGTCTCCCCATCATAATACTGCCCCGGAAACCGAACATTATTCTCAATCAACGCCGTCGTTAATCGCGCTACTCCGCCAAACGGTTTATAAACCGCACTCCATACAACACCTCCCGCTTCATCGGTAATCACCTGTGGTGTACCCAGATGGTCAGTGTGCACATAGTAGGATTTAGACGATGACGGTGCGCCGCCATTTTGCTCGACGTTTTGGAAACTCACCGAGGTGCTACCAATCATCCCCTGAGTGCGGAAACCAATAACGGCACTGGAGGTAATGTTCAAGGCAATGGGGCTGCCTAACACCGACCAGGTCATGCCATCCGTTGAGGCATAGGTAATTACGTTGCCATTCACTTCTTCAATTTTGAAGTATTGGTAAGTCCCCACGGCATAGTCGATAGTTTGCGTGCCGCTGCCCGTGTTGTACGACACCCGAATGGCATCTTCCTGAGGCAACATAATCGGAATGATGATATCGAAGGCGAGCAACACGATGGGCCGCTTTGAGAAGCGGTCGATACGTACAAAGTTTGCATTGGCTGCTGAACTTTCTCGGATTTCCAGACCGACTTGAGTGCCCGTTGAGCTACCTTCAAAGGTCGGTATTTTTGCGCTAATGCTGCCATCTGATGTGAGTGAACCATAGGCATAATAGTCATCATCGCCCGCCACGTCGGATTGGTTGATGATTAACGTATCGCCTGATTGCGTCACCGTTGGTGCTGCCTGGCCACTGCCATATTGGCCTGACCAGGTTGCCCCCCCGGCAAATGCGATGAGGCGGCCTTCGTGAAAGATGTAGTCTCTGTCTTTATTAGTATTGAGGTTTATCTCATAGATTAGCTCACCGCTAGGGCCATAAATATAGTGGTAGGTATTTCCACCGGCTATTTTGCTGTCACGCTGTCCCAGTGGATTATAGCTGTAAATAGCCACCTGTGTGCCATTTTCAGACACACCAACAAGCCTTCTGTTGTCATCATAAGTATAAGTACGGCTGTTGTCGGTCGCGGTGCTACCGTCAGCATTGTAGCTATAGGTATGATTTTCTGTCCCTGTACCGGTAGCAGTTATATTATCCAGGCGTTGACTAATGAGCCCACTTGTATCGGTTGGGTAAACATATGTTTCTGTAAATGAGTCTGTATTACCTGCCCCCGATGTTTTACTGCGGTCGATTATATTGCCTACGCCGTCATACAGGTAGCCGTATGTGCCGTAATCGCCGGCCGCACTCTTCAGGCGCTCTTTAGGGTCGTAAAAGAGATCTTGCGTACGGAGGCTAGAATAATAATCCTGTATAAAATCAATATTACTGTTGTTGTCATATTGATAATCCAGGTCCATATAGGGACTGGAATTCAGGGTATCGAGACGTGTCAGCGCGTCAAAGGTGTGGTTTAACGCATAGCCATTTCCATATTGAAAGGATGATACTGGTCCAAAGGGCTCATATTGGATATTTGAGGCAATGCTATTACTTGAGCCTCTAATTTCGACGCGCGTTATCTGTCCGGCTGTGCGGATGTAGTCGATAATCCTTCCGCTTGGATAATGAATGGCTGTGATGGCATGTCCATTATTCCCGTCATTGTATTCATATTGGGTTTCATAACGCTTGCCTGCAATGGTGCGAATATCATAAAGCACATTGCCGTGCTGAGAATATATCCACTCAATTTTATCGCCATTGGTTTTGCTCACCGAGGTTAGCCTGCCAATACCATAGTTGGCACGACCACTGGTGATGGTTTGGTCATAGGTGTATGTGACGTCAGGTTGGGCGGGGTAGGTAATCCCTTGCAGCCTGTTGAGAAGGTCGTATGAGTAATTTATCGTGATATTATTGGCATCGGTTTTTGCCGTCATATTACCTGCATCATCATAGAAATATTGAGTGACGCCAGTATTGGGGCTATCCATTGTGAGTACTTGCCCAAAACCATCGTAGGTATAGATGGTTTCCAGGCCTTCCTGATCTGTGACCGAAGTAGGTAAGTCCTGGGTATTATATTTATATGTAACTGTTGTGGTGGGTGAATCACGCAAGTCATCAACCTTATTCAGCCGGCCTAATACATCAAATACGGTTGATAATGCCCCCCTGTTTCCATCGATTATATTTGATGGATCATTTTTTGAGTCGTAGTTGACTTCTTGCAATACCTTTGCTGAAGAAACACCGCCCAAGTCATACATTTTCCAGAAGCGGCCTAATGCATCAAATCGGGTTTCTGTATGTCTACTTAATGTGTTATTTGCCGTGAAGGTTTTTACGATTATATCTTCGTTATTACCATCACCGATAAGATAATGTCTATTACGACTTATTGAAATCCTTTCTCCAAGGTGATTTTTTATGCTGTCAAGCCGACCACCATCGGTATATGTGTATTCAAGGAAACTACCATCAGGCAAAGAAAATTTTCGAAAATTGCCTCGTTCATCATAGCTAATAGTGGTAGTCAGGTTATTTGTTGTAATGCTTTCCAGCTCACCCTTTGCCGTGTATACCAAGGTACTAGTTTCATTGTTTGCTGTTGTTAGGCTGCGAGGTAGTCCTCTCGCATTATGGTTGCCGAATGTTGTAATGTGGCCCGAATTATTCTTAATAGATACCAAGTTGCCTACACTATCGAAGCGATATGTCGTTTTTGCATTTCTTGGGTTTATGGTTTCTAAAACCTCAATTCGGTGCAGTCCGTCTGCATCACCTCCGAAATATGTATAATTATTTGTCCACGTTCTGACCCTTGAATGTGTTCGTGTATAACCGGGAGGATCAATCGTGGTATCCGTTTCTGTATAGGTGCGGACTCTTCCGTTTTCGTAGGTGATATCTTTCGTTATACCTTGCTTAATTATTGACGATATCTGCCTGTATGCCTGCCCGCTTGACGCCATGGCATTGTCTGTCCAGATATAGGAAATTTCTCGATCCAGGCCATTGTCTACATTTTTATATGTCACTTTATCCAACAGGCCTACTTTGGACAAATCACTAGTAATTGGTGAGTAGTCGAAGTCGGTAACCAAGCCAGTAACAGTATCTGTTACTAAATCCCGGTTTGCGTTAGCATCATAGGTATAGGTTGAATTGCTATGGACACAATTGCCGGATGGCAAAGAATAACCTTCCACTTCTTTAAGAACTGGTCGACCATTAGACGGTCCAAATTTATATGTGGTGCGTCGACCATATGTATTCCACACATCCCAGTTGTGTGCCGGGGTAACTTCCTGAACACTATAGGTTCTCGCTACATCGTCGAACCCTACCGTACTTGTTTTCGCTTTCCCAGCAGAGTAGTCATACTCCACATGGGATGAATAGATGCGTCCTAAGGTGGGATCAATAGAATTTACGGTATTTACGGCAGAATCTACAACCCAGCCAGCTGCCGCTTTGGCACTAGTGCCTAGGTATCCATATGTCCTTTTGCTTTGATCGGGCCACGTTATGTCTTTTAGCCTTGATGTATAAACTATTTGATCACCAACGCAGATGTCACCCACACACTCAGTACTCGACCCTCCGGGCAACTTTTTACTTACATCATCAAAGTTAAGTGCAATATCCGTTCCTCCGGGTACCGTAAGGCTTTTTGGCATATAATGATACAGGGTGTAATATTCCATTGCATAGAATGGGTTGCAATAGAGTGCACATAGCGCTTTTCTATTCGTTGCTGTCTCACTCTGCTTCCTTTTTGATAAAGATATATTTAGGGTTTGACCTGTTTCAACATATTCAACCGCCATTGAACTTGGCAGATTATATGTCACTTTGTGCGTTCCTCCACCCTGGAGGTTCTTAACTTCAGTTAGCTTTCCCGTACTATCATAAATTTCTTGAGTACCGTTGAGTGACGTATAAACATATTCCCCTGTGGTTTGCAGAAATACAATTTCTCCAAACTCCTTACCCACCGGAATATCAGATGCATTACTAGACTTGGAAGCAATGACACCTTCATAAACTTTTCCAAGTGTGTATCTAAAGAATACTGAACGCCCATTGGGTCTGCGCATTTCAATATCTGGTGATCCATTCGTGACGTCTGGACCAATAATAAGATGCTGGCCATAACTGTAGGTCCACTCTCCTTCGACAAATGAACCATTTGATACTTCATCGTAATGACGGCTATTATAGTAGAGGTTAAAGACTAACGGAAACTCACCTCTACCGATAAATATTTTCTCTTTGAAGAATTTATTTCCCGATGCGATATTAATCGGATCTGGTGTACCTGCGGCCGGACATGACTGATTTGGATCACCATTAAATTCATTTTCTGCATAGAATCCTGCAACGCCACCTGCATATGTGATGCCAGAAAACAGCATCATCAGTAACGCAATAACAAGCATATATTTATTATACCCAACGACCATGACGGTTCTCCGTAGTAGTGTTTTTTTTCTACCTGTCTTATGTTCAGAATATCCAGCAGGAATTACGAGTTTTAATCATCTCTGAAATACGTTAATTTTTTAGCGTAAAACCATTTGGTTGTGGCGTGGACAAAATCCCCAACTCTTTCCAACCTTGCGGGGACGCATAGTAATATTCTACGAATAACCTCTCCAAATACCGAATAATTGCCGAGAAAGGCTGCCCCGTTTTTTGCATTTTTAATAATTCTTTCTTATTTTTAGGTAGACCTTGTTTGCCTAACCTATCAAGCCCAAAAATCAGCCACTGTTTTGTTTTACTGTTATTCTCCATTAACTGTTCCAACAACTCCCAAACAATTGGAGTATCAGCTCCAGGGCCGTGCTCATCTGAAGGTAGCAATAGCGCCATCCAATTTCGACAAGTAACTTTCCAGTCTACGTCGGATGCATAGCATATTCTGAGATTTGACGATGACACCCCCAGCCCTAAAATACCGCATAAAATAAATTTTCGTCTTGATATTTTCATGCATTCATTAACCTATCAGCGCATTTTCTTCCTACATATAAACCCAACACCTGTAACATCAATGATGGATTTGCTATTAATCCTCGACCAATTATTGATGCATCACTGATGTAGATGTTGTCATACCCCCGCAA
Organism: Gammaproteobacteria bacterium; assembly: GCA_011051685.1. Taxonomy (GTDB): domain Bacteria; phylum Pseudomonadota; class Gammaproteobacteria; order SZUA-152; family SZUA-152; genus SZUA-152. The sequence continues at coordinate 45,416 of DRKQ01000111.1, read as the reverse complement.
CTGTCCACTACTATTGACGGCAGATGTCTCCGGATCAGCACCAAGTCTACATGTACCACGCAGCATCGCACCAACGACAGGATACTTAACATTTCCGAGTGGTAGTATAATTTTGGCCTTTGTAGCAGTTGACCACTGAACCAAAGCTTTACGTATTTTTTTAATCATTTCTGTATCTGAATCATTTAGTGATTTTACAAATGTTTTTGCTTTAGTACCGCCTATACCATCTTCAAAACTTGTTGAAGATTCGGCGTAGCCACCTATTCCAACTAGTCTTGAGTAATTTTTTCTCATCCACGCACGCACATCGCCTTGATATCCTTCTCTCATAAGCATTCTCGCAGCTGATATTGGTCCAGTAATTCCTGCTTGATTTCGCCCTTGACTCAGCAAGATCCCTTTTTCAGTAAATTCTTCAACCAGAATATCAATTGGGATTCCCGCATAGCCACGTGCTGATTCTTCATCAACGCTAAGCAGAAGGCTTTGCCAAATACTTCCCGTTAAATAGCGCCCTACATTTTTATTACCAATACCATCTGGGGCCAATGCCTGGTTGCTGTGCCTAAGCAAGTAAGGTGTCTCTAATGCCCCAGCAGAGACCACAACAGCATTCACAGGTAATTCAAATGTTTTGGTTTGTTGAGTAATACTAATATGTTTGACAGTAGTCTTATCTGCAAGAATTAAAGAATTTACCTTTGCGTTAGACAGAATTTCAACACGCCCTGTTTTCAATGCCCTCGGCAACCAAGTTTTTTCCGCACTACTTTTATCGCCAGGACGACAGCCAAAAACACACAATCCACAATAGTTACAGGCAGGACGTTCATCGTGTGGCCTGGATAAAATCGCGACTGGCGCATGTCGAACTTTCCAGCTCAGTTGTTTTGCACTATCAAGCATGCGGCTTGATATAGTATTTAATTTATGGGCAGGTTGAACCTCACCTGCAATCTGTAAAAAATTAACGACTTCATTCTTAAGCTTGGTGATTTCTGCCGTAGGCAACCCCCATCGTTCAATCACTGAATCTGGCGGCATATGTGAAACACCCTGAAAATATAAAGTACTTCCTCCAAGTCCTATGCCACGCTGTAATTCAAATGGACCTTGCCATTCTGTAGAGTGCTTAATCCAAGGTGGAGTACCTAGCTCATAATCGAATTTATTCGTGCGAATATCATCCTTGTACAAATAATCTCCACGCTCAATTATCTTTACGTTGACGCCTTTCTCAGCCAAGGCAACGGCTGCCGGTAGACCGCCTGCACCTGCGCCTATAATTGCAACTGTTTTATTCATTGTCTCTGCCACATCAAATTAGAGATGCCAAATCTAGCGCAAGGGAAAATTGTTTTATTCCCACGTTTGTCGATTTTTTTATTGTTCGTGAATTCAATTTGTAAGTGCAACTCTATCTGACGGTAAGAGGGCAAGCTGCGGTAGCATTGTGGCTTGTCTCACCGCCAAGTAAGAGGAGCACACATGAGAAGCTACACGCAGCTTACCCAAGAGGAACGATACCAAATTTACATCCTGAAGAAAGAGAAATATAGCCAGACACGGATGCAGAATTCTGGGGCGCGATAAATCCACCATCAGTCCGGGGTTGCGGCGCAATCGGGGCCAGAAAGGCTATCGGCCCAAACAGGCTCACAAGCGGGCGCTTGAGCGGCGTCTCGGCAAGGCTCAGCCTCGTATTGGAGAGCGGATCTGGCATCAAGTCAAGGCGCTGATCCGCGAGGGATGGAGTCCTGAGCAGGTCGCCGGCCGGATAGCGATGGAACAAGGCGTCTCTATCAGTCATGAGTGGATCTACCAATACATTTATGCGGATCAGCGTTCAGGTGGTAACCTGTACCAATATCTGCGTTGTCAGAAGGTTCGGCGTAAGCGCTATGGCGCCTATGACCGGCGTGGCTGCATTCCCAACCAGGTCTCGATTGACGACCGCCCGGCCATCGTCGATAGCAAGCGACGTTTTGGTGACTGGGAAGGCGACACCGTGATTGGCAAGGGGCACCGGGGCGCCTTGGTGACGCTGGTCGAGCGCAAGTCGCTGTATACGATTATCCGATCTGTCCTCCACAAGACGGCCAAGGCGGTCCGAGAGGCTGTCGTAGACGGGTTGACCCCGTACATCGACTGGGTGCATACCATCACCTATGACAACGGTCGGGAGTTTGCCGACCATGAAGGCATGGCCAGCGACCTTGATGCTCGTATTTATTTCGCGCATCCTTATGCCTCCTGGGAACGTGGACTGAATGAGAATACCAATGGCCTCATCCGGCAATACTTTCCGAAAGGCCGAGATCTGACCACCGTCACGAAACATGAAATCGAACAGGCCATGGATAAACTCAATCACCGTCCAAGGAAGTCGCTTGGCTATCGGACACCCTATGAAGTCTTCTTCAACACCAAGACTTCGTTAACCGTTGCACTAGCAAGTTTAATCCGCGACATTGAGATAACAGCACTTTAGCGAAAATAGAATGGAACAACTCTAATAACTAGTATTTTGGTTCTTTTGAATTCAATACGGATGATGAGTAACAGTCTCCCATATCGCTGTTGGCTATCCAACTGGGATTCAGACAATTTGCCAGAATGGAAACATGAATTTGCCGCCAATTAACAATTTCTAATCGCTACAGGCCAACATTTCCTTCTATGTGCTGGTCAATTTATTGGTATAGGAACAACCAAAAAAATTTGGGAGGCCACAGATAAGCACTCACTCGGGCACTACAAGTGCCAGCAAATTTATTCCTACTGACATCTCGACAGACTTTATTTCCTTCGATCAATCCGAAAATTTACACGCCGAAGCTATTCCACGGTGACCGATTTTGCAAGATTACGGGGCTGGTCCACATCGGTGCCCTTGAGCACCGCCACGTAATAGGACAGCAGCTGCAGGGGCACCGTGTAAACGATGGGTGAGATGAGATCGTCCACCGGCGCGACATTGAGCACCTGGGTACCTTCTCCCTGCTGCATCTCGGCATGGGCGTCGGCGAACACCAGCAACTCGCCGCCGCGGGCACGCACTTCCTGCAGGTTGGACTTGAGTTTTTCCAGCAACTCGTTGTTAGGCGCCACAGCGATGATGGGCATGTTTTCGTCCACCAGGGCCAGTGGGCCGTGCTTCAGCTCACCGGCGGGATAGGCCTCGGCATGAATATAGGAAATCTCTTTGAGCTTGAGCGCCCCCTCCATGGCCACCGGGTATTGCGCACCACGCCCCAGGAAAAGTGCATTGTTCTTGTCGGCAAACTGTTCTGCGATCTCCTTGATGGCCTCGTCCAGCCTTAATACCTTGTCGATCTGTCCAGGCAGTTTTTCCAGTTCACTCACCATACGGGACTCGACTTCGGCAGTAAGCCCATTGCGCCGGCCCAGGGTGATCACCAGCAACAACAAGGCCACCAGTTGGGTGGTAAAGGCCTTGGTGGAGGCGACGCCGATCTCCGGCCCGGCGCGGGTCAACAGCACCAGGTCGGACTCGCGCACCAGGGAGCTTTCCGGTACGTTGCAAATCGATAGGGAATGACCGAAGCCCAGTCGTTTGGCTTCCTGCAGACCGGCCAAGGTGTCGGCCGTTTCGCCGGACTGCGAGAGGGTGACGATGAGGGAATGCTTGCGCACCACCGGCTTGCGATAACGAAATTCGCTGGCCACTTCCACGCTGCAGGGGATGCCGACGATGGACTCCAACCAGTAGGCGCCGATGAGCCCGGCATGGTAGGAAGTGCCGCAGGCGATGATATGCACCCCCTGGACCGCATCGAAGATCTTCCCCGCCTCGGAACCAAAGGCCTGCTCCAGGACACGCCCGCTGCTGATGCGCCCTTCCAGGGTATCGGCGATGGCCTGGGGTTGCTCGTAGATCTCCTTGAGCATGTAATGCCGGTACTTGCCGCGATCAACGGCATCGGCGGACAGCTCGCTCTCCTTGATGGGCCGTTGCACTTCGTTCCCCTCGGCGTCGTAGATCACCAGGCTGTCGCGGCGGATGTCGGCAATGTCGCCTTCTTCCAGAAAGATGAAACGCTGGGTCACCGGCAACAGGGCGGCCACGTCTGAGGCGATGAAGTGCTCACCAATGCCCACGCCGATCACCAGTGGGCTGCCGCGTCGCGCCGTAACCAGGCGACCTTCTTCTCGGCTGCTGATCACCCCCAGGGCATAGGCACCCTCGAGATCCGCCACGGTGGCGCGCACTGCCTCCAGCAGGTCCTTACCTTTATCTACGTGATAATCGTACACCTGATGCACCACCACCTCGGTGTCGGTTTGCGAGGTGAACTTATGACCGGTCTGGGTTTGGGCCTCTCGCAGCTGATCATGATTTTCGATGATACCGTTATGCACCACGGAAACGATGTCCCGACAGACGTGGGGATGGGCATTGCTTTCACTGGGCACACCATGGGTCGCCCAGCGGGTGTGGGCGATGCCGGTCTTGCCGTGCAGGGTGTCCCCCATGGCCTCCGCCAGGGTCGCCACCTTGCCCATGGAACGCACCCGGTCGATCTCGCCGGTGGCATTGAGCACCGCCACGCCGGCGGAGTCATAACCCCGGTATTCCAGGCGCCGCAGCCCCTCCACGAGGATGGGTACCACGTCTCTGTCTGCCACTGCACCGACGATTCCGCACATAAAAACAGTCTCTAGTTGCTAGTTTCGAGTAACGAGGTAAGTCCCGCGCTCCGAAAAAGCCAAATCTAATCGTAAAGAATCATTTACAGACTCTGTCTCTCCATTATCTCGGGCCCTGCGGAGGCACACATAGGGAAATACTTTCATCTTTTCCCTTTTATCTTTCATCTGCCTTCTTCGGCCTTTGCCACTCCTCCACCGTCACCTGCTGTGCCCGACTCAGGGTCAGCGTCTCGGCCGGCACATCGCGCGTGATGGTTGATCCCGCCCCGATTGTGGCGCCCTCGGCCACGGTCACTGGCGCCACCAATTGTGTGTCGGAGCCGATGAACACGTTGTCGCCAATCACTGTCTGGTGCTTGTAGACGCCATCGTAATTGCAGGTGATGGTGCCGGCGCCCACGTTGACGTTGGCGCCCATGGTGGTGTCGCCCACGTAACTGAGATGATTCACCTTGCTACCCGTGGCGATCTGCGACTTCTTGATTTCCACGAAGTTACCCACCTTCACGCGATCGGCCAGTTCACTCTGCGGCCGCAGACGGGCATAGGGACCGATCTCACAGCGCTTACCGACAACGCTGTCCTCCAGCACACAATTCGTATGTACCCGGGTTCCGGCATCGATGTGTACATTTTTCAGCACCGTATTGGGGCCGATGTACACCTCGTCGCCCAGGGCCACCTCGCCTTCGATCAGCACGTTGCAATCGATGATCACATCCTGGCCAATACTCAATGTCCCGCGCAGGTCGAAACGGGCGGGATCGCGCAGCGTCAGGCCCTCTTCCATCAACTGCCGCGCCTGGCGCCATTGAAAGGCCCGCTCAAGCTCGGCAAGTTGGCGCTTGTTGTTCACGCCCTCGATCTCGCACTGCTCATCGGGGTAAACCGTGTTCACCGTCACGCCATCGGCCACCGCAAAACCGACGATGTCCGTGAGGTAGAACTCCCCCTGGGCGTTGTTGTCATCGAGCCGGGCGATCCATTGTTTCAGCCGATCCGCCTTGACCGCCAACATGCCGGTGTTGATCTCGTGGATGGCCAATTGGTCTTCAGTGGCATCCTTTTGCTCGACGATGCACTGCACCCTGCCCGCGGCATCGCGCACGATGCGCCCATAGCCACTGGGATCGGCCAGTTCCGCCGTCAGCAGGGCCAGGGCATCGCCCTGTGCTGCGGCAATCAATCGTTGCAGGGTGGGCACCGTGATCAGCGGCACATCACCGTACAACAGCAACACCAAATGATTATCAGGAATAGCGGGCAGGGCCTGTTCCACGGCGTGGCCCGTGCCCCGTTGTTCTTTCTGCTCCACCCACTGCAGGTCATACGCCGCAAGGGCCTCGCGCACCTGCGCGCCGCCATGGCCAAAGACCACGTGAATATCCGCGGCCTCCAGCCGCAAGGCATCCTCGATCACGTGTTCCAGCAGCGGCTTGCCGGCGATGGTGTGCAATACCTTGGGCAGGCGGGATTTCATGCGCGTGCCCTGACCGGCGGCCAGCACCACGACACTGAGGGGAAGATCAACCGACATGGCAAGTCCCTGTAAAATACATGCGTTGTCTATACTACATCAACAAAACAGCCACCAACAAAAAAGGGGCGGTGGAAACCGCCCCCCCACTGCTGCGATAGGCTGCAAACTACTGCCCCAGTTTCTTCTTCAGACGCTGAACGGCTTGCAACTGCGCCATGGCTTCGGCCAGTTCCGCTGCCGCCGCGGCGTAATCGATATCATCCTTCTGGTCGGCGAGCAGCTTCTCGGCGCGCTCCTTGGCGGCCAGGGCCGCGGCCTCATCAATATCGCTGGCGCGCTGGGCCGTGTCGGCGAGGATGGTCACCGCCTCGGGCTGGATCTCCAGCATGCCGCCCGAAACGTACAGCACCAGCTCATCCTCACCCTGATCGGTGACGATGCGCACCTCGCCGGGCTTGATACGCGTGAGCAGCGGGGCGTGGCGGGGCAGGATGCCCAGATCGCCCATCACCCCCGGGGCAAACAGCATGGTGGCCGGGCCGGAGAAAATCTCCTCTTCCGCGCTCACAACATCTACATGCATGGTCATCGCCATATCCTAACTCCTTACAACGCCCTTTGTTAGAGGGTCTTGGCCTTTTCGATGGCTTCTTCGATGCCACCCACCATGTAGAACGCCTGTTCCGGCAGTGAATCGTATTCACCTTCGACAATGGCCTTAAAGCCGGCGATGGTGTCTTTCAGGTTGACGTACTTGCCCGGGGCACCGGTGAACACCTCGGCGACGAAGAAGGGCTGTGACAGGAAACGTTGCAGCTTGCGGGCACGGTTCACGGACAGCTTGTCTTCTTCTGACAGCTCGTCCATGCCGAGGATGGCGATGATGTCCTTCAGCTCTTTGTAGCGCTGCAGGGTACCCTGCACGGCACGGGCCACGTTGTAGTGCTCTTCGCCGATGACCAGCGGGTCCAGCTGACGCGAGGTGGAGTCCAGCGGATCCACCGCCGGGTAGATACCCAGCTCGGCGATCTGACGGGACAACACCAGGGTGGCGTCCAGGTGGGCAAAGGTGGTGGCGGGTGACGGATCGGTCAAGTCATCCGCGGGCACGTACACGGCCTGGAAGGAGGTGATGGAGCCGGTCTTGGTGGAGGTAATGCGCTCCTGCAGGGCGCCCATTTCCTCGGCCAGGGTGGGCTGATAACCCACCGCGGAGGGCATGCGGCCCAGCAGTGCGGACACCTCGGTGCCGGCCAGGGTGTAACGGTAGATGTTGTCGACGAACATCAGCACGTCGCGGCCTTCGTCACGGAAATGCTCGGCCATGGTCAGGCCGGTAAGGGCCACGCGCAGACGGTTGCCGGGAGGCTCGTTCATCTGCCCGTAAACCAGGGCCACCTTGTCCAGCACGCCGCCTTCTTCCATCTCGTAGTAGAAGTCATTACCTTCACGTGTACGTTCACCCACACCGGCGAACACGGAGAAGCCGCTGTGCTCCACGGCGATGTTACGGATCAGCTCCATCAGGGTCACGGTCTTGCCCACACCGGCACCACCGAACAGCCCCACCTTGCCACCCTTGGCGATGGGCATGATCAAATCGATCACCTTGATGCCGGTCTCGAGAATATCCAGGCTGGAGGACTGCTCATCGAAACTCGGCGGCTTGCGGTGGATGGGCATGGTCTTCTCGGCCTGCACCTCGCCGGCATGATCCACCGGGCGACCCAGCACGTCCATGATGCGTCCCAGGGTGCCCTGGCCCACCGGCACCTTGATGGCCTCTCCGGTGCCGGTCACCGCCATGCCGCGCTTCAGGCCGTCGGTGGTGCCCATGGCGATGGCGCGCACGATGCCGTCACCCAGTTGCTGCTGCACTTCCAGGGTCAGGTCGACGTCGTCCAGCTTCAGCGCGTCGTAGACCTTCGGCATCCCGTCGCGTGGGAACTGCACGTCCACCACGGCGCCGATGATTTGTACGATTTTTCCTGAACTCATGTTTCAGTCCTCTTGGTAATTCAGATAAAAGATAAAAGGGTAAAGATACAAGTAAAAGATAAATGCAAGTCTCGCGTATTTTCACGATCGGTGATTTCGTGCATCGCGCCGTTGTTCACTTTCATCTTTTCTCTTTGCTCTTGTATCTGCAGTTCTTAAACGGCCGCCGCACCACTCACAATTTCTGAGATTTCCTGCGTGATCGCCGCCTGGCGGGCCTTGTTGTAGGCCAGGTTCAATTGATCAATGAGATCACCGGCATTGTCCGAGGCGGCCTTCATGGCCACCATGCGTGCCGACTGTTCGCAGGCCACGTTTTCCACCACGGCCTGGTAGACCAGGGATTCCACATAGCGCGTCAGCAGATCGGTGATCACCTCCTTGGCTTCCGGCTCGTAGAGGTAGTCCCAGTGATGGGCGTACTCCTCTTCCTCTGCAGCCTGGATGGGCAGCAACTGTTCGATCTGCGGATCCTGGGCCATGGTGGAGACGAACTCGTTGTACACCACGAACAGGCGGTCGATCCTGCCTTCGTCGTAGGCATCCAGCATGACCTTGATAGTGCCGATCATGTCGGTAATGCGCGGCGCATCACCCAGGTGCGAGGTCTCCGCGGCAATATTGCTGCCCAGGCGTTTGAAAAAGCCGGTGCCCTTGGAACCGATGGTGCAGATGTCGATCTCCACGCCCTTGGCGTCCCACTGTTGCAGCGTTTTCAGGGCCGCACGAAACAGGTTGGCATTGAGACCACCACACAGTCCCCGATCACTGGACACCACAATGAACCCCACCCGTTTGACTTCGCGTTCCTGCATGTAGGAATGCCTGTACTCCGGGTGTGACTGTGCCAGGTGATGAATCACGTTGCGAATCTTCTGCGCATAGGGGCGGGAGGCCGCCATGCGGTCCTGCGCCTTGCGCATCTTGCTCGCCGCCACCATTTCCATGGCGCGGGTGATCTTCTGCGTGTTTTGCACGCTTTTGACTTTGGTGCGTATCTCTTTACCGACAGCCATACCCTTCTCCTAACGTAAGTCCCAGCGCCTGCGGTGATTAGTATGTGGCCGACGCCTTGAACTTCTCGATGGCCGCCTTCATTTCGCCGGCGATCTCATCGTTGTAGTCACCGCTGGCGTTGATCTTATCCAACAGATCTGCGGCGTTGCTGCGCAGATAGGCATGCAGGGCGGCCTCGAAGTCCACCACCTTGTTCACCTCGACATCATCGAGAAAGCCTTCGTTGGCGGCGTACAGAGAACAGGCCATCTCCGCCACGGACAGCGGCGAATACTGCTTCTGCTTCATCAGTTCGGTGACGCGCTGGCCACGTTCGATCTGCTTGCGGGTGGACTCGTCCAGGTCGGAGGCGAACTGGGCAAAGGCCGCCAGCTCGCGATACTGGGCGAGGTCGAGACGCACACCACCGCCCAGCTTCTTGATGATCTTGGTCTGCGCCGCGCCACCCACACGGGACACGGACAGGCCGGCGTTGATGGCCGGACGGATACCAGCGTTGAACAGGTCGGCCTCGAGGAAGATCTGACCGTCGGTGATAGAGATCACGTTGGTGGGCACGAAGGCCGACACGTCACCTGCCTGGGTTTCAATGATGGGCAGGGCGGTCAAGGAACCGGTCTGACCCTTCACCTCACCGTTGGTGAGACGCTCCACCTCATCGGCATTGATACGCGCGGCCCGCTCCAGCAGGCGGGAGTGCAGGTAGAACACGTCACCCGGATAGGCCTCACGACCCGGCGGACGACGCAGCAGCAGGGAGACCTGACGATAGGCCCATGCCTGCTTGGTGAGATCGTCATAAATGATCAGCGCGTCTTCACCGCGGTCACGGAAGTATTCACCCATGGTGCAGCCGGAGTACGGTGCGATGTACTGCATGGCCGAGGGATCGGCGGCGGAGGCGGCGACAATAATAGTGTGCTCCAGAGCGCCGTGTTCTTCCAGCTTACGCACCACAGCGGCAATGCTTGATGCCTTCTGGCCGATTGCGACGTAGATACACTTAACGCCGGTGCCCTTCTGGTTGATGATGGCGTCGATGGCCACCGCGGTCTTGCCGGTCTGGCGGTCACCGATGATCAGCTCGCGCTGTCCCCGGCCCACAGGTACCATGGCGTCGATGGCCTTGAGGCCGGTCTGCACCGGCTGGTCCACGGACTTGCGTTCGATAACGCCCGGCGCCACCTTTTCGATAGGCTCGAAACTGGCGGCATCGATGGCGCCCTTGCCGTCGATGGGATTGCCCAGGGAGTCCACCACGCGACCCAGCAGGCCCGGACCCACCGGCACCTCGAGGATGCGCCCGGTACACTTGACCTTGTCGCCCTCGGTGATGTGCTCGTAGGCACCCAGCACCACGGCGCCCACGGAGTCCTGCTCCAGGTTCAGGGCCATGCCGAAGGTGTTGCCGGGGAATTCGATCATCTCACCCAGCATCACGTCGGACAGGCCGTGCACACGCACGATACCGTCGGTGAGACTCACCACGGTGCCTTCGTTGCGCGCCTCGGTGGAGACGTCAAAACTTTCGATTCGTTTCTTGATCAGCTCGCTGATCTCAGACGGATTTAATTGCATTTTCTTTTTCCTCTAATGGCGGCTTGCGCTGTGTTTGTCACCAGCGGCCTCAGCCTGCCAGCGCTACGGAAAGCTTGTTTAATTGCCCACTCACTGAACCATCAATCACCATGTCACCCGCCTTGATGATAGCGCCCCCCATGAGGGACTCATCCACCTTGCAGGTCAGCGAGACGTCACGTCCCAGGCGCGCCTTGAGCCGTTCGGCGATCTTCGCCTGCTGCTCCGCGCTAACCTCCTGGGCGGCGATGATCTCCGCCTCGACGGTCTTTTCCGCCTCGGCCTTGAGGGCATCGTATTGCTCGGCGATTTCCGCCACCACATCGAGGCGGCGGTTTTCGGCCAGCAGTCTGACCAGGTTCTGCCCCTGCTCGGTCATCACATCAGCGGCCACATCGATCACCAGCTGGGCCAGTTGCTCCCGGTTGATGCTGGTGTTGCCGATCAAGGACTGCATGTCGGCGTCCGAGGTGATCAGTGCGAGGGTCTGCAGAAGCTCGGACCAGGCCTGCAACTGACCACTTTCCTGGGCAAGCTGAAAGACGGCTTCGGCATAGGGTCGGGCGATGGTGGATTTTTCAGCCATGGCCCTAGATCTCTGCTGCCAGTTCGTTCAACAAGGCGGCGTGCGCCTTGGCGTCGATTTCGCGCTTGAGCACCTTCTCGGCGCCGGCCACGGCAATGCTCGCCACCTGGGCGCGCAGTGCCTCTTTGGCCTGATTGACCTCGCGTTCGATCTCGGCATTGGCGGCGGTGACGATGCGCTCGGCTTCCGCGCGCGCCGTCTCCTTGGCCTCGTCAACGATCTCCGAGGCCCGCTTCTGACCCTGGGCCACCACTTCTGCGGCCTGGTCCTTGGCCTCTTTGATCAACTCCAACGCCTTCTTCTTGGCCAGCTCTTCTTCGTGCTTGCCCTTCTCGGCGGCGGCCAAACCATCGGCGATACGCTTCTGGCGCGCCTCCATGATCCCGGACAGAGGGCCCCACATGACTTTGTTGACGAACCAGATCAACAAGCCGAACGCGATCATCTGCGCAAAAAGGGTTACGGTAATATTCACTGTTTGATTCCTCCCGGTTTATCTCCGCCCAAGTTTAGGGACGGAACATCACCAAGTTAGTAGCCTGACGTTAATCCTTGCAAAGAAAGATTAAAGCGCGCCGATGGCGGCAGACAGGGCACCAACGAAGGGGTTGGCAAACAGGAACCACATGGCGAAGGCCAGGATGATGAACGGGAAGGATTCCATCAGACCGGCAAAGATGAACATGTTGGTCATCAGCACGGGACGCATCTCCGGCTGGCGCGCGATGCCTTCCAGGGTCTTGGCACAGATCAGGCCCCAACCGATAGCGGAACCCAGACCGGCAGCCGCCAGGATCACGCCAACGCCAACCGCCGTGTAGGCGTAAATGGTTGCGATCATATCAGGTGTCATTGTTACTCTCCTTCAACTTAAAGTTTAAAAAACAAAAATGATTACTAAATTTTCAACAATAAAAAACAAAAAATCTTTTTAATGATCCGCGGTGTGCGCCATACCCAGATACACAATGGTCAGCACCATAAAGATAAAGGCCTGTAGGGTGATCACCAGGATGTGGAACAACAACCAGCCCATATCCAGCACCACCTGCAGCGGGAACCAGATCAACATGCCCGCACCCAAGGCAGCGGCGCCGCCCAGCAGTGCGATCAGCAGGAACACCAGCTCACCGGCGAACATGTTGCCGAACAGACGAAGGCCGAGGCTCAGGGGCTTGGCCAGTTCCTCGATGGCGGTCATCACGATATTGGCCGGCATGGCGAACTTGCCGAAGGGATGGAACAGGAACATCTTCAGGTAGCCCACGGGGCCCTTCACCTTCAGATTGAAATACAGCGACAGCAGGAATACCGTGAGCGCCATGGCCATGGGGGCATTGAGATCCGTGGTGGGTACCACCTTGAGATAATGAATGCCCAGCCAGCTTCCAATCACCGGCAGCAGATCCACGGGAATGAGATCCATGAAGTTCATCAGCCACACCCAGACAAAAATGGTCAGCGCCATGGGTGCGATCAGCGGATTGTGACCCGGGAAGGAATCCTTCACCTGGGTCTGCACGAACTCGAGAATGGACTCGACGAAATTCTGGAAGCCGCCCGGCACGCCATCGGTGGCGTTTTTGGCCACCCGCGCACCGATGGTGACAAACAGGATACCCAGCAATACCGATATCACAATGGTATCGATATTCCAGGTCATGAAGCCTTCACCGACGTGGAGGTTGGTTAGATGGTGCTGGATATACTCAACGGTGCCGCCACCGCTGGAACCTTCTGCTGCTTGACTCAAGATCCTATCCCCTTAAGGTTTTTTCATCCGAACTGCCCGCCGCTTTCCGGTCGCGCACGCTCATCAAGTAACTGGTCTGCGCGAGGACAAAGCCGGCCAATACGGCCGTTGCATCGAGCTTCAATAAACCCAGCCCGATTCCCAGCAACACGATCACCGCCGCAAATCTCACCACAGCGCCGATGTATAAAATCATCATGCCTTGTTTGGGGTCGCTCAGCGCCAGTGCGTTCGCGCGCTTGAAGCCCCTGATCGACACCAGGGCGAGCACCACGCTGGACAGCCCGCCATAGACCGCCGACAGCGCCTTCCACGAACCTTCTTCAGCAACTGATCCTTCAGAACCAAAGCCAAAGAACGCCGCCGCAACCACCAGGGTCGCCAGCAGCTGAACGATTACCACCCGTCGGGCCTTGCCAGCGAGTCTCTTATCAATTGCATTCATTGACTGAACTCACTGCATGTTCGGATCGTTCAACAATCGGTAAACTTTGAGGAATCCTCCCACGACTCCCATGCCACCAAACAGCAGCATGACGATGGGCGCGGTCCCCAACCACGCATCCACCCAATAGCCCAGCAAAAATCCGGCTACCACCATCGACGACAACACGGTGCCGACGCTGATCAGTAGCAGCCCGGGGCCTTTTGGTTTGCTCTTGGTCATCGATGATCCCGCGCAATCGAAGCACACTCGTTGTCGAGCACCCCAAAATTGGCCCGGCAGTATACCCACCCACCTGGGCCGCGGCAAGCTCCAACAAGGAGATATTTATGGGTTTATTGAATTATCTGAAGAGAGCGCCGTTATCGCCCCTCGGTAGCAGCGATCACTGAATGCGGGCCAGTATGCCGTCCAGCTCGTCGAGGCTGGTGTAATGGATCACCAGCTTGCCGTTGCCCTTGGCGGCGTGCTGGAACAGGACCTTGGCCGCCAGCTTCTCGGTGAGCTCGTCCTGCAGGCGCTTGATGTCGGGATCCAGGGATTTGCCGGTCTTTTTCGCCTTGGCGGGGGCGCTGCCCAGGCGTCGCACCAATTGCTCGGTCTCGCGCACCGAATATCCCCTGGCGGCCACGTCGCGCGCCGCCTCGCTCTGCGCCGCGCCCTCCAGGGCCAGCAGGGCACGGGCGTGGCCCATTTCCAGATCACCGTGTTCCAGCATGCGGCGCACGTCGTCGTTGAGGGTGAGCAGGCGCAGCAGGTTGCTCACCGCGGCGCGGGAACGGCCCACGGCCTGGGCGGCCTGCTGGTGTGTCATCTCGAATTCATCGATGAGCCGTTGCAGGGCAATGGCCTCCTCGATGGGATTGAGGTCTTCGCGCTGGATGTTCTCGATGAGCGCCATGGCGATGGCCGCCTCGTCGGGCACATCGCGCACCACGGCGGGAATCTCGTGCAGCCCGGCCAGTTGCGCGGCACGCCAGCGACGCTCGCCGGCGATGATCTCGTAGCGCCCGCCATCGATGGGACGAATGACGATGGGCTGCACCACCCCCTGGGCCTTGATGGAGCTGGCCAGTTCCTCGAGGCTCTCGGGGTGCATGTCGGTGCGCGGCTGATACTTGCCCGGCTGCAGCAGGTCCACCGGCACCTCGCGCAGGTCGGCGCCCGGCGTTTCGGCATCGCCCGTGGCCACCGCTGTGGCAGAATTGCCCAGCAAGGCCTCCAGACCGCGCCCCAAACCTCGTTTTTTCACTGCCATCTCTACAACCCCGAATCTTTGTTGCTTCTGTGTTTATGCCTTAGGCGCTGGCCCGGCTGTCCAGGGCCTTGTCGCGGCGCAGCATCTCGCCGGCCAGGGCCAGGTAGGCCTGGGCGCCGCGTGAACTCTTGTCGTACACCAGGGCCGGCAGGCCGTGGCTGGGCGCCTCGGCGAGGCGGATGTTGCGCGGAATCACGGTGCGGAACAGTTTGTCGCCAAAGTGCTTGTTGAGCTGCTCGGTGACATCGCCGGACAGGCGGTTGCGCGGATCGTACATGGTGCGCAACAGGCCGTCGATCTGCAGGAAGGGATTGAGCGAACCCTTCACCTCCTCGATGGTGTTCACCAGGGCGGTGAGTCCCTCCAGGGCATAGTATTCGCACTGCATGGGAATCATCACCGACTGCGCCGCCACCAGGGCGTTGAGCGTGAGCATGTTCAGCGAGGGCGGGCAGTCGATGAGGATGTAGTCGTAGCGGCCGATGACGTCGATGAGCGCATCGCGCAGGCGGCGCTCGCGCTGTGGCTGTTGCAGCAGCTCCACCTCGGCGGCGGTGAGGTCGGCATTGGAGGGCAGCATGTCGTAACCGGCCTCACCGGCCTTGACCACCGCCTCTTCCACCGTGGCCTGCCGCATCAGCACGTGATAGCTGGACAGCTCCACCGCGTGCTTGTCGATGCCGCTGCCCATGGTGGCATTGCCCTGGGGATCGAGATCCACCAGCAACACCTTGCGCTGGGTGGCCACCAGGGAGGCCGCCAGGTTGACGCTGGTGGTGGTCTTGCCCACCCCGCCTTTCTGGTTGGTTACCGCGATTATCTTGCCCATAGCCCTGTTCTGCCTTTCCATTTTTCCATTTCGTCATCCCGGCGCAGGCCGGGATCCAGATTCACGCTTATCGTTGTATCCCCTAGATTCCGGCCTGCGCCGGAATGACGGAAATAATCAATTCATCTCTCGCCGCAAACACACCAGGTGGCGCGCCTCGTCCAGCCCCGGCACCTGCAGGGGATACACCCCCTCGAGCTCGAATCCCGCCGGCAGGTTACTCAACTCCGCGGCGGGATCGGCGCCCTTCATGGCCATGATCATACCGCCGGGCCGGCAGTGCTGGCCGGCGCCGGCGAGCATGTCGGCCACCGCGGCGAAGGCCCGCGAGATCACCACATCGAAGCCCTGCCCGGCATCGAAATCCTCGGTGCGCGCGTGCGCCACACGCACCCCCGGCAGCCCCAGCTCCATTACCGCCTGCTGCATGAAGCGGGTCTTTTTACTATTGCTGTCCAGTAGCACGAACTCACGTTCGGGATGCGGCCCCGCACTCAGCAAGGCCAGGGGGATGCCGGGCAGACCGGCACCGGCGCCCACATCGAGGATCCGTCCATGGACCGCTGTGTCCGTCAACGCGTCGTCCAGGAAGGGCGTCACCGCGAGGCTGTCCAGCACATGCCGTGTTACCATCTGCGCGGGATCACGCACCGCGGTCAGATTATAAACGCGGTTCCATTTGTGCAGGAGCCGTACATAATCCAGAAGCCGGGCCTGAACTTCAAGGGGGCAGGACAGATTTAATGCCTGCAGCCCGGCGGACAACACCGCGCCCAACGATGTGTCCGTCATGGCGTTTAGGGCTGGGCGGCGACGTCTGTCAGTTTTTGTAACGCCCCGGTCATTTTCGTCACAATCTTCTCACGATCGGTGATGCCATGCCGTTCTGCAACATAGGCAGGATCATTGTACGTCAGCCACACCTGGCCCTTTTCATCTTCCCAGGCCAGGGCCTTCATGGGCAGATCGATGCCCGCAGTCTGCTTGCTGGTCAACAAGTGCGAACCCAGCTTGGGATTGCCAAACAACAACAGCTCGGTTGGGCGCAATTCAATGCCTGATTTTTTCGCTCCGGCGCCGTGGTTCACCCGGGCAAAAATGGTCAGCCCCTTCTTTTTCAACACGGCCTCCAGGCGATCCAGGGTGTCTTTCACGCTGTGTGCACTCTTTTTACTAATCATGCCATGAGTGGATTTGCCGTGGTGATCGTCGTCATGCCCGTGATGATCGCCACCGGCCTGCGCCATACCCCCACCCAATACCGCCGCGCCGGTGATGGCCAATACTGCGAAGAACTTTTTCATAATATCTCCCCCTGGCGAATTCGCCTTTGTTTTTCTGCTTTGGATACGGCATCTGTTTCTTATTATTGTTTGCGGCAACACGCTATGCCTGCCGGGCGCGCCGGGCCATGTCACGTTTCTTCAGATGCACCAGCAGCAGCGAAACCGCAGCCGGCGTCACCCCGGAAATGCGCGAGGCCTGCCCCAGCGTGGCGGGTCGCTGGGCGGCCAGCTTCTGGCTCACCTCGTTGGACAACCCGCTCACCTGACTATAATCCAAGTCGTCGGGTAAGGGCATCCCTTCCTTGCTCTGCTGGCGGGCGATCTCCTCTTTTTGGCGCTCGATGTAGCCGGAATACTTGGCCTGGATCTCCACCTGCTCGGCCACCACGGGGTCGCCCACCGCCTGGCCGGCGCCGTGCAGTGACATCAGTCCGGCGTAATCCACGCCGGGGCGGCGCAGCAGTTCGTCCATGCGCGCCTCCTTGGCCAGCGGCCCACCCAGTACCTCCTCGGCGGCCCCGGCGTCCACCAGGTTCGGCCGCAGCCGGGTCTCGCGCAGGCGCTGGGCCTCGCGCTCGATGGCCTCGCGTTTTTCCTCGAAGGCTGCCCAGCGGGCGTCGTCCACCAGGCCCAGTTCGCGGCCGATGGGGGTGAGACGCAGGTCGGCATTGTCCTCGCGCAGCAGCAGGCGATATTCGGCACGGGAGGTGAACATGCGATAGGGCTCCCGGGTACCGCTGGTGATCAGGTCGTCCACCAGCACGCCGAGGTAGGCCTCGTCACGACGCGGACACCACGACGCTTCGTCACGCGACTGCCGCGCGGCGTTGATCCCCGCCAACAGCCCCTGCGCCGCCGCCTCTTCGTAACCGGTGGTGCCGTTGATCTGCCCAGCAAAAAACAGCCCCGGCAGATGTTTGGTCTCCAGCGAGGGTTTCAGATCCCGCGGGTCGAAGAAATCGTATTCGATGGCATAGCCCGGACGGGTGATGTGGGCGTTTTCGAAGCCCTTCATGGAGCGTACCAGGGCGTGCTGCACATCGAAGGGCAGGCTGGTGGAGATGCCGTTGGGGTAGACCTCGCAGGAGGTCAGCCCCTCGGGTTCGACAAAGATCTGGTGTGCATCCTTGTCGGCGAAGCGCACGATCTTGTCCTCGATGGACGGGCAGTAGCGTGGGCCGACGCCCTCGATCTCGCCGCTGTACATGGGTGAGCGGTCCAGCCCGGCGCGGATGATGTCGTGGGTCCGGGCGTTGGTGTGGGTGATGTGGCAGGGCACCTGACGCGGATGATCGGCGTCCGAACCCATGAAGGAGAACACCGGCCGCGGCTCGTCGCCAGGCTGCTCCTGCAGCACCGAGTAGTCGATGCTGTTGCCGTCGATGCGCGGCGGGGTGCCGGTCTTCAGCCGGTCGACCCGGAACGGCAGCTCCCGCAGGCGCTGCGCCAGGGCGTTGGCCGGCGGATCACCTGCGCGACCACCCTGGTGGCTCTCCAGGCCGATGTGGATACGTCCGCCGAGAAACGTGCCCACGGTGAGCACCACCGTCGGCGCCTGAAATTTCAGGCCCATCTGGGTGCGCACGCCGATGACGCGGCCATCCTCCACCAGCAGGTCGTCCACCGCCTGCTGGAACAGGGTCAGATTGGGTGTGTTCTCCAGCACCCCGCGCACCGCCTGTTTGTACAGGGCGCGGTCCGCCTGGGCGCGGGTGGCACGCACCGCCGGACCCTTGCGCGCATTGAGGCGGCGAAACTGGATGCCGGCGCGGTCCGCGGCCCGGGCCATCAGTCCGCCTAAGGCATCCACCTCTTTCACCAGATGCCCCTTGCCGATGCCGCCGATGGCCGGGTTGCAGGACATCTGCCCCAGGGTGTCGAGGTTGTGGGTCAGCAACACCGTGCGCGCGCCGGAACGCGCCGCGGCCAGCGCGGCCTCGGTACCGGCGTGGCCGCCGCCGACCACGATCACATCGAATCGATCCTGAAAAAACATGGGACACTTCCCGCAAAAACAGCGCAACACACAGAACAGCGCATTTTAGCGCTTGGTGAAAAAGTATCCAATGGGTATTTGTGGATGCAGACGGCCGGCACTCAGGCAAACAAACTGCCTGGTGGGCTCACATCAGGCGCTTCAAACCTGCCCCCAGGCTGCGGGCATACTACTCCGCCTCATCGAAGCGCCGACCGATCAAGGCCTCCAAGGCATCCAGGGCGGCGGCTTCATCACCACCATCGGCGACCAATTCCAGTTCCGTGCCCTTGCTAGCGGCCAGCATCATCACCCCCAGGATACTTTTGCCATTCACTTCGGTGGCCTTTTTCACCAGTTTGATTTCACAGGAAAACTGACTGGCAAGCGCCACCAGCTTGGCAGCGGCACGCGCATGCAAACCCAGTTTGTTGATGATGGTGACAGAACGACGCAACATTTTTACAACATCTTTTTTTAGTTATGCTTCATTATGCCCGGGCAGCAACATGATACCCTGCCGTCCACCCGCCACGGCGCGCTCGGCTGTTTCGGCAAGTGACAGCTCGGGATAATTCAGCACACGGATGAGCATGGGCAGATTGAGTCCAGCCACCACCATCACATCATCCAGGTGGGCAAGCCGGCTGGCAATATTGGCAGGGGTGCCTCCGCACAGGTCGGTGAGAACCAGCACGCCATCACCGCTGTTGACTTCATCGAGCAATGTCTGCGCCTTCACGGCCAGCATATCCGGATCCTCATCCAGCGATACACCTAACACCCGGGTCGCCAGCGGACAGACGCTGATGGTCTTGACACTGACATCCAGCATGGACTGGCCAAGCTGTTCGTGACTCAATATCAGTACGCCGATAGTCATGCCTGGTGTCCGTCAGGGAAGATCGCGGTGGCGAATAATGACATTCTCTCGCTGCCCTTGAAAGTGCTGACCGATACGTTCGGTTAAATACACGGAGCGATGCTGACCGCCGGTGCAGCCAATGGCTACGGTGAGATAACTACGATTGTCCGCCTCAAAACAGGGGATCCACTCACTCAATAGGGTTTGTATCTGGGCGACAAACTTTTCTACCAGCTCCTGTCCCTGGAGAAAATCCGCCACGGGCTGATCCCTGCCGCTGAGCGCACGCAAGTTATTTTCCCAATGGGGATTGGGCAGACAGCGCGCATCGAACACAAAATCCGCGTCAGTAGCCATGCCATGCTTGAAACCAAAGGACTCAAACAGGATCGACAAACTGACCTGTTGATCACCATGGATGCGTTCGCGTATCAGATCGCGTAATTGATGCACATTGCTGTGCGTGGTGTCGGTGAACAGATCGGCGCGATCAATAATGGGCTGTAACAGGCGGCGTTCATGATGAATGGCCTCCTGCAGCGCCACTTCATCATCGGTGAGCGGGTGTTTACGGCGGGTTTCGCTGAAACGCTTGAGCAACACCTCATCATCGGCGTCCAGAAAGATGACTTCGCAATCCACACCGGCCTTTTTCAGGGTATCAAGAATCTCCGGGAAACGGCTGAGATCCAGTGGTGGATTGCGGGCATCGATACCCACCGCGGCCAACTCTCCCAATTGTCCGGGAAAGGCGTTCATCTTCACCGCAAAGTCCGGCAGCAGGCCCACCGGTAGATTATCGATACAATAATAGCCCTGGTCTTCGAGAACGTGCAGGGCGGTGGATTTGCCGGAGCCGGAGACGCCGCTGATAACAACAAGTTTCATGATGTCGTGAAGTGTGCCACTTAGCCCTGTTCGGATTCATCGTTGCCGGCCTGCGTCTGCATCAGCTCACGCTGGCGCCGGCGGAAAGCCTCGCCGGCATTGTACCCCTTGCGTAGCAAAATGTGATCCCGTACCGCCGCCTCCACCAGCACCGCCAGGTTGCGACCGGAGGCCACCGGCAAAATCACTTCGGGAATCTCGATATCGAGAATACTGCAGGTGCCACGACTGCCCTGTAGCCGATCCAGTTGTTGCAGTTCCTCCATGGTCAGGCGTTGTAGATGCACCACCAGACGCAAATCTTTGCTGAGCTTGATGGCACTGTCACCGTACATAGCGCGGATATTGAGGATCCCCAGGCCACGGACTTCCAAAAAGTCCCGCAGCATGTCGGGGCAGCGCCCACGCACGGTATCCGGCCCCACGCGGGAGAACTCCAGTGCGTCGTCGGCGATCAAGCGATGATTGCGGGTGATCAGCTCCAGCGCCAGTTCGCTCTTGCCCACCCCGCTCTTACCGGTGAGCAATACCCCCATGCCATGCACCTCGAGCAGCACACCATGCATCACAGTCTTTTCCGCCAGCTCATCCTCTAGGTAGTGGCGCAGACAGTTGATGAGTTTGCCGCTGCCCAGGCTGGATGACAGCAGCGGCATGTGGTTTTTCTCACAGCACTGTCTAATATCCTCGGACACGGGATGGTTGTCGGCCACGATCACGGCCGCCGGCCTGCCGGCACACAGCTGCTCGATCAGCTGCCAGCGGGCATCGGCGTCCAGGCCCTGGAGATAATCAAACTCCAGGGGACCCATCACCTGCAGGCGATTGGGGTGAATGACATTGAGATAGCCAACCAGGGAATGACCGGCAGTATCCTCGATACGCCCCAGGCTGCGCTGATCTCCAGCTCGGCCGGCCAGCCAATGCAGATCGAGACGCTGCTGATAACGCCGAAACAGAAGCTTGACAGTAACGGTGTCATCCATGGCGTGAGCTAGCGGACAGAAGCCGCTCAGTGACGGCGGTCCCAATCGATGAGTAAATCATACAGTGCCTGATTATCTGCCGCCGAACGCAATTTCTCGCGCAACTCGGCATCGCCGAACATCTGCGCAAGACGGGCCAGCAATTGCAGGTGTTCCTCAGTGGATTCCTCCGGCACCAGCAGGGCGAACATGAGATTCACCGCCTGATGGTCAAAGGCATCACAATCGATACCATCTTCCAGTTGCACAAAGGCGCCCATGGTCTGCGTGTTGTCTTTAAGTCGCCCATGAGGGATTGCCACGCCATGATCGATGGCGGTGGTACCCAGGCGTTCACGGGCGATCAGGCTGTTGAAAATATCGTGCGCGTCCAGCGACTCCGGAGCCTGGCGGGCAAAAAGCTCACTGAGGGTTTCCAAGGCACGTTTCTTCGAGCTGGCCGGAACATGGGCGGCGACCCGCTCGGGGGTAATGATGTCAGAAAGTTGCATGATAAATACGGGACGTAATTCAGAAACAATAATGATGTTGCGAAATGGTGTGCAGAGTCGAGCCCTGCACACCATGCGTGATCACTCCTGGGGCGCTTCTTCCTGCAGGGATGCCTGCAGGGCGGAACTGCTGCCGCGGTGATGATCGGAACGTTTTTCCTTGTGCTTCTTCACCTGCCGGTCGAGCTTGTCAATCAGTGCATCGATGGCGGCATACATGTTTTCAT
This sequence comes from Gammaproteobacteria bacterium, assembly GCA_011051685.1. Lineage (GTDB taxonomy): Bacteria > Pseudomonadota > Gammaproteobacteria > SZUA-152 > SZUA-152 > SZUA-152. The sequence goes on along the minus strand of DRKQ01000111.1, from coordinate 23,077 downwards.
CCTGCGCCTCGGCAAACAGGTTGGCGCCATTGATATGGAGAGTGGCTTCCGCTTTTTGCCGTTGCTTTTCCACGCTGAGAATGACGTGGACATTGGTCACGGTGTCGATGTGTCGCTCCAGCTTGGTCAGCTTGGTTGTTACATAATCACGCAGCGAATCGGTTAAATCGAGATGTTGACCAGTAACATTGATTTGCATAGTTGACTCCTTTGGTTAAATCCAGCCAATGCACTTAAAACGCTATTTACAATTAGCTGCGTCATACCAGGCGTTTGCGTTCATTGGATGGTGCGATGGACATCGCCTCACGATATTTAGCTACCGTGCGGCGTGCCACGTTTATGCCCTGTTCCCCCAATAATGCCGCGAGCTTGTTGTCACTCAATGGCTTGTTGGGTTTTTCAGCGGCAATCAGTTTCTTCAAAATCGCGCGGATGGCGGTGGCCGAGCATTCACCGCCCGCCGCCGTACCCACATGGCTGGAAAAGAAATATTTCAGCTCAAAGATGCCACGCGGGGTATGCATGTACTTTTTGGTGGTAACTCGGGAGATTGTGGACTCGTGCATTTCCACAATTTCGGCAATATCGTGCATCACCATGGGCTTCATGGCCTCTTCGCCGTATTCGAAAAATCCTCGTTGGCGTTCGACGATGGTGCTGGCCACTTTCAACAGGGTCTCGTTGCGGCTGCGCAGGCTTTTTATGAACCAGCGTGCCTCTTGCAGGTTGTTCTTCAGGAAGGTGGCGTCCTTGCTATTGTTGCGTTGCGCCATCTTAGCATACAAGCTGTTGATGCCGATTTTCGGGGTGATGTCCGGGTTGAGTTCCACGCGCCATTCACCCTTGACCTTTTTCACGAACACATCAGGAATAATGTACTCTGGCTGGCTGTCGGTGATGTGTCCACCGGGCCGCGGATTAAGACTTTGCACCAACTGGATAACATGCTGCATGTCTTCCTCGGTCAATTTCATGCGCCGCATAATCTGCGCGTATTCGCGTTTTGCCAGGGCATCGAAATGTTCATCCAGCAGGGTACGCGCCTCGTCCAGCCAGGGGGTCTCCGCATCGTAGTATTTGAGCTGGATCAACATGCATTCACGCAGATCCCGGGCGCCGATGCCGGGAGGGTCAAAATCCTGCACCCGGTGTAACACGGCCTCCACCTCGTCTAACTCGATATCATTGTCTTCAGACAGTGACTGGTGAAGTTCTTCCAACGAGATACTGAGATAGCCATCGTCATCGATGGCGTCGATAATGGTGGTGGCAATAACCTGGTCGGTTTCACTGCAGGTAGAGAGGTTGAGCTGCCAGAGCAGATGGTCGCGCAGACTCTCGCCACTGCTGTCAGCCTGTTCGTACCCGGTCAGTTCACTGTCACTGCCCCGCGAGGCGGCGCTGAAGGTATCGGCGTAGGAGTCAACATAGGAGTCTTCCCAATCGCTGTCGGTGGGCAAATCGCTGGGAATCTCTTCCTGTTGTTTGTCCACGGCGCGATCCGCTGTGTCGGGAGGTTCGCTGCCGGCAGTTTCTCCTATGCTGGCAACGGTGTCTTCACGATTGGTGTCTTCGCGGCGTTCGGCCTCGGCCTCCGTACCACCTTCTTCGCTGATCTCCAGCATGGGGTTGGTCTCCAGGGCCTCCTGGATTTCACCTTGCAGTTCTAGGGTGGAAAGCTGTAGCAGACGAATAGCCTGTTGCAGCTGGGGGGTCATGGTCAGGTGCTGACCGAGTTTAAGCTGTAGGGTTTGCTTCATTGATACGCTAATCGGAACCTTGGTCAAAAACCCCAGCACCCAGGGAGGGTTGGAGTTTTTTCGCCGGAGTTTTCTATTAGTCTACTCCAAACCACGCTAGGTTGAAGGCTTGACAGGTATTTATTTTTTAATGCCTGCATAGTGTTTATGCGGTCAAAGTGGACAAACACAAGGCTTGGGCATCACAGAGTGAAATCCTGTCCCAGGTACACATCTCTCACCTGGTGATCCGCAAGCACGGCCTCGGGGGTTCCCTGGGCAATGAGCTCGCCAGCGTTCATGATGTAGGCCCGGTGACAAATACCCAGGGTTTCACGCACGTTGTGGTCGGTGATCAGCACGCCGATGTTGCGTTCTGTCAAGTGATTGATTATACGTTGAATATCCAGTACCGAGATGGGGTCGACACCGGCAAAGGGCTCATCCAGCAATATGAATTTTGGCTCCGTGGCCAGGGCCCGTGCAATCTCCACCCGGCGGCGCTCCCCGCCGGAAAGACTCAGCCCCAGGGAATCCCGGATATGACCAATGTGCAGCTCACCGAGCAATTCTTCCAGCCGGGCCTGCTGCTGCTGGACACTGAGGTCGTTGCGGGTCTGCAGGATGGCCAGAAGATTGTCGGCGACACTGAGCTTGCGAAATACCGAGGGCTCCTGCGGTAAATAACCGATGCCCAGACGGGCGCGGGCGTGCAGCGGGTGGTGGGTGATGTCCTGCCCATCCAGGGTGATGGCGCCGCGGTCGCAGGGAACAAGCCCGACGATCATGTAAAAACTGGTGGTCTTGCCGGCGCCGTTGGGGCCCAGCAGGCCCACCACTTCGCCACTGTCCACGGCCAGTGAGACCTGTTTGACCACTTCCCGCGATTGATACTGCTTGGCCAGATCAGTGGCGACCAGTTGGCTCATGGCGATGAGGGGGCCTTTTTCTTGCGCGGTTGCAGGGTCACACTGACCCGCGGCGCAGCGCCATCGGCACCTTTCACGCCCCCGGCATTGGCGATGACCCGCTCGGCCGCGGAATCATACTGAATACGGTTGCCACTGAAACGATTCCCCCCCTGCCAGAATTCGGCCTGCCCCAGCAACAGCACCTGCTTGTTGCCGGTGTTGTACTCCAGGCGCTGGCTCTCACCGCGGACCTCTTTTTTCGTGCCTTCGGTCTTGGCGTCTCCCCCCGTGGCCTGCTGCCAGTAACGCACGGGCTGGCCCTGTGCTGTGATGCGTTGTAATTCGCCATCCTTGCTGTACACCACCAGGGTATCAGCCTGCACCTGGATGCCCCCCTGGCGAAGCACCACATGACCGGAGTAAGTCATCACCCCACGGGGTTCATCCACTTCGGCGCGATCCGCCTCGATATGAATGGGCTGCTGGGTGTCATCGTAGCCGGCCATCACCGGCAAAGCCCCCGCTCCCAGCATCAGCAGCAACAATAGTCGACACAACGGGTTACGGCGCATACACCCCCCTCACCTGCGACAGCAACTGCAACTGCCCCCGGCGGAAGTCCATCTCCATGCCCACCGTCTCCAATCGGGCTTTGGGGCGCAGAATCGAGGCGGGCTGGTCCGTCTCGGCGTAATCCTTGGCGGGACTGACGCGCACATCACGGGTGCGAATCTCCAGGCCGGGGTGGGACTTCGCCGCAAGTAGGTGCTGGATGATCACTGCGCCATCCAGAAAGACCGTTTCATCACCATTTTGCGCCCGGCCACGCTCCGCCTCCACGACCCAGCGCTGGCCGTTGTCACGGAAGGCGGTAAACACCGGCCGGGTAAATTCGCTGCGATCCTCATCGGCATAGTGTGCCATATGCGCGGCCTGGAGTTGATAATGCGGCCGGCCTCGGGCATCCATCACCCGGCTGGTGAAATTTTCCATGAAGGTATCCGGCAGACCCTGGGTCTGGGGCGTCACCACGGGCCCCTTGACCGGCTGACCCTGAAACAACCAGACGCTCAGCCCGGCGATGCCGGCCAGTAACACGGGGACGGCTGATTTTCGCAAAGACGCTGGGACTTGCATGAGGAATGACGTGTGGAGATTACTGCAGATAGCGCTGCATGGCCGCGGCCAGGCTTCCCTGGGCCTCCATGATCAGCTCGCACAGATCCCGCGCCGCACCCTGACCACCGTTGTGCGGTGTCTGCCAGTGGGCGTGCTTGCCCACCAGCTCATGGGCATCATTGGTGGCCACCGCCAGACCCACACGCAGCATGATGGGCAAATCCACCACGTCGTCGCCCATGTAGGCCACCTGTTGTGTCTCCACACCCAGCTTGGCGATGAGTTCCTCGAAGGCCGGCAGCTTTTCCAGCTTGCCCTGGTAGACGTGGGAAACACCCAGGTTGGCCATGCGGTGTTCCACCACCCTCGAGGTGCGCCCGGTGATGATGCCGATCTCCACCCCCGTGGCCTGCAACATCTTCATGCCATGGCCATCACGGGAATGAAAGGCCTTGTATTCCTGGCCATCGTCACCGAGGATCAGCCGCCCGTCGGTGAGCACACCGTCCACGTCGAAGATCACCAGTTTGATAGATTTGGCACGTTGCAGAATGTCTTTCATGGCCTTTCCAAGTTTCTAGTATCGAGGGGCGAGTATCGAGGGGCTACTTTGATGGATTATTTTCCTAGCAACTAGCTCCTCGATCCTAGTCACTACGCTAAACCACCCCTGCCCGCAACAGGTCGTGCATGTTCAACGCACCCACCGGTTGCTGCTTGTCGTCCACTACCATCAACGAATTGATCTTGTGCGCCTCCATCTGGCTGAGCACCTCCACCGCCAGCTGCCGCGGCTGTGCGGTTTTACAATTTGGGGTCATCACTTCGTTGATGCTCATCTCGTGGACGTTCACCTCACCGTGGTCCAGCACCCGGCGCAGATCGCCGTCGGTAAAGATACCCACCAGTCTGCCTTCGGTATCCACGATACCGGTCATCCCCAGACCCTTTTGGGTCATCTCCAACAGGGCCTCGCTGAGGCTGGCGGTCTCGGCGACACTCGGGATACGCTCGCCACTGTGCATGATGTCTTCCACATGCAGCAACAGCCGCCTGCCCAGGGCACCGCCGGGATGGGACAGGGCAAAATCATCGGCTGTGAAACCACGTTGCTCCAGCAGGGAAACGGCCAGGGCATCCCCCATCACCAGCGCCGCTGTGGTGCTGGCAGTGGGCGCCAGCCCCAATGGGCAGGCCTCTTTTTCTACGCTGACATCAAGATGGGCATCGGCGGCCTGGGCCAGGCTCGATTGCGGCCGACCGGTAAGGGCCACCAGGGGCACACCCAGACGCTTGATCAGTGGCAGGATAGTAAGAATCTCGCCGGTCTCACCGGAATTGGACAATGCCAGCACCACGTCGTCGCGGGTGATCATGCCCATGTCACCGTGGCTGGCCTCACCGGGGTGCACGAAAAAGGCCGGGCTGCCAGTGCTGGCCAGGGTAGCAGCAATCTTTGCGCCAATGTGCCCGGACTTGCCCATGCCCAGCACCACGATGCGCCCCTTGCAGTGATACATGTACTCGCAGGCCCGGACAAAGGCCGGACCGATGCGTCCGCCCAGGTCGGTCACCGCCTGAGCCTCAATATCGATGACCGCACGGGCCAGTTGTTCAAGTTTGTCCGGGCTCATGTTCGAAGTCTCTGTCATCCAAGGCTGGTCAATCCCAGCCAACTCATGTAGCCGGCAAAACAAGCCAGCAGAATCCCGCCCTCGAAGCGATTGATGCGACCGTGTCCGCGAAATCCGTAGGCCATCAAAAACAGCAGGAGGGTCAATGCTATCACGACGGGGAAGTCCCGTTGCATCACGGCCGGCTCCAGCACACTGGGGGCAATAAGCCCCGGCAGGCCCAGCACCGCCAGCAGGTTGAACATGTTGGAGCCGATGACGTTGCCCACGGCCATATCGTCCTCGCCCTTAAGGGCGCTGATCACCGAGGCCGCCAGCTCCGGCAGGCTGGTGCCCACGGCGATGATGGTGAGGCCGATCACCAGGTCGCTCACACCCATGTCGCTGGCGATGCCCACCGCACCCCACACCAGCAGCTTGGAACTGAGCACCAGCACCACCAAGCCCAGCACCACCCACAGGACGGCCTGGCCGGTACTCATGCCGGTGGGAATCTCGTGTTCGAATTCCGCCTCCAGGGGATCGGCGCCGGGCGCCACATGATCCGGCTTCTGTGGCTGGCGGCTCATCCAGATCATCCAGGCCACCATGAGCGCGGTAGCCGACATCAGGACGGTACCGTCCAGGACGCCCAATTCACCATCCAGCAACAGACCGGCGGCCAGCAGCGTCACCACAAACAGCATGGGAAATTCGCGGCGCACGATGCGCGAGTCCACCGTCAAAGGCATGATCAGCGCCGTGGTGCCCAGCACCAGGGCGATGTTGGCAATGTTGGAGCCCAGGGCGTTGCCCACGCCAAGCCCCGGATTGCCACTGCCAGCGGCCATGCCGGAGACCAGCATTTCCGGTGCCGAGGTGCCGAAGCCCATGATAGTCATGCCGATCACCAGCGATGACACGCCCAGATTGCGCGCCAAGCCCGCCGCACCATGGACAAAGCGTTCGGCGCTCCACACCAACAGGCCAAATCCCCCCAAAACGGCCAACCACGACAACCACATCTGATTACAGATCCCAGCTCGCGGCCTTGGCCACCTGCTCGGCGAAACCGTAATTGAGCACCAGCCCGGCGAAGATCACCGCGCCGAACCAATGATTGTTCAAAAAGGCCTTGAAGCAGCCCTCGGGATCGCGGTGACGGATCAGCCACTGCTGGTAGCCACCCAGGCCCGCCGCCACCAGCAACCCGAGAAAATAAAATGTACCCAGCTCCAGCTTGTTGCCCACGATCCACATGGTGATGAGAAACAGCCCCTGGAGGCTGCCGATGATGATGCGATCGGCGTCACCGAACAGAATCGCCGTGGATTTTACGCCGATCTTCAGATCATCCATGATGTCCACCATGGCGTACATGGTGTCGTAGGCCGTGGCCCACAGCACCGTGGCGATGAGCAGTAGCCAGGCCACCACCGGCACCCCGCCGGTCTGCGCGGCAAAGGCCATGGGGATGGCCCAGCCAAAGGCCAGGCCCAGAAACACCTGGGGCAGATAGGTGTAACGTTTCATAAAGGGATAGATGGCCGCCAGCAGCGCACCCACCAGGGACAGGGCGATGGTCAGCACGTTGAGGGTCAGCACCAGGGCGAAGGCCAGCAGACACAACACCACGAACAACACCAGGGCCTCGCGTGGCGTCACCTTGCCCGCCGGGATGGGCCGGGTTTTGGTGCGCGCCACGTGAGGGTCGAACTCACGGTCGGCATAGTCGTTAATCACGCAGCCGGCGGAGCGCATCAGGATCACCCCCAGCACAAAGACAAACGTCACCCAGGCATCCGGATTGCCCTGGCCAGCAATCCACAATGCCCAAGCCGTGGGCCATAACAACAGATAGGTGCCGATAGGCCGGTTCATACGCATCAGCAACGCGTAATAATAGGCGCGCTCCTTGATGTGTTCCCAGCTCAGCCCCGAGGTATGCAGCGATGTGGTCATGTTGCGTACTGTAGCGGACTACGCGGATTGAGTGCAGATGCCCGGCAGGAAAATCTCACTCACCAGCAAGGGCCTTGCGCCGAGAAAAAAAGCCGAGCGCCGTCCCCAGATATTTTCGGGGCGCGGAGACACATCTGCCGTGGCGCGGGCAAATAGCGGCTGACTCGGCACCAATTTGGCGATCTCGATGCCGCTGCGCTTCATGTGCGGATCGGCAAACAGCACCGCGCCCAGGGGCTTGCTACCCAGGCGCGACAGCCGTCGCCGTGGACCGGTCAACGAACGCACCGGGATCACTGTGCGCGCAAATACCACAGGCTGCTCATCACACAGTAGCCGCACCTCGCGTACGAAACAGTATTCCTGCGGGCGCACTCCCAGGGCCTGGGCCTCGTTGAGCATGGGCCGCTGCCAGGACTGACTCACCGGCTTGACGCGGAATTGCCCCGCACAGGTACGCAGCAGGCGGCTGGTAAGTGAGGTGGGATCCAGCAACCAATCCAACAATTCCGCCGCCACCGCAGGCCGGGCCAGGGACGAATGGGCCTGCCAATGAGGTTCGAGTCGGTGTTTGCCTAGATGAGGGTCGGTCACGTAACTGTGGCTGGTGTTGTTAGAAAAGGAGGTGGATTGTATCGCATGTGTCCTGCACAAGCAGTTATAAAGAGTCTCAAAATTGGTTTAATAAACATCGGTGGGCATTCGACACCTTGGAAATGCCTGAAGCAGTAGTGAGTAAACGTACGTTATCCCGTATCACACTTAAGACAACGTCAAATACTGTGGGAGCGCCTGGAAAGGCGCTCCCACACGGGGGAAATAACCTTGTAGCATCACTGCGGTCCCACTAACTCACCGTATATTTTGACGCAGCTATTGAAATCATTGGTAAATACCGAACTTGGAGGTATTGGAGACATGAATTTCGGTGGTCTTTTTTCCGTCATCCCGGCCCCGGCAAAGGCCGGGTCCGGGATCCAGTAACTCATTGACACCACTGGATTATTCGCTGCGCTCACCCTTCGGGCCGCCTGTGGCGTTCAACGCGCTTCGCGCTTATGTTCCGGCCTTCGCCGATGAGATGGTCTCCTCCCCTTCTATATCGGCGTCGTAATGCGCCATGATGGAGATGCTAACAACCATCAGAGAAGAAAGGAGGAGACCATGAACAAGCTTACGAGAATTGGACTGGACTTGGCAAAGAATGTTTTTCACCTGGTCGCTTTTGATGCGCAGGGCAAGGAGATCAAAAAGAAGATGCTGCGGCGTTCACAGGTACTGAGCGACTTTGCGCAATTGCCACCCTGCCTGGTCGGCATGGAGGCCTGTGCCAGTGCGCACTACTGGGCGCGTGAGATGGAGCTACTGGGCCACACCGTGCGGTTGATTCCGCCACAGCACGTCAAGCCCTACCTGCGCGGCAACAAAAACGACTATAACGATGCCCGCGCCATTGCCGAGGCGGTGACCCGGCCGGGGATCCATTTTGTCGCCATCAAAACACCGCAACAACAAGACATCCAGGCCCTGCACCGGCAGCGCCAGGGGGCCATCGCCGACCGCACCGCCTTGTGCAACCGTCTGCGCGGCCTGCTAGGGGAGCGTGGCCTGGTGTTTCCCAAAGGCCTGAGCGCACTGCGCCGACGCCTGCCGGCGATACTGGAAGACGCCGACAATGGCCTGAGCGATACCTGCCGCCGCCTGCTGGCCCGGGACTACCAACGCCTCCAGGAGCTGGATGACCACATCGACGCCTACACCCAGGAACTGCGCCTCCACAGCCAACAAAGCGACGCCTGCCAGCGCCTGCAAAGCATCCCCGGTTTTGGGCCCATCGTCGCCAGCGTCTTTCATAGCCAGGTGGGGGATGGTCGCGCCTATCGCCGCGGCCGCGATGTCGCCGCCTCAATAGGCCTCGTACCCAAACAACACAGCAGCGGCGGCAAAAACGTCCTACTGGGCATCAGCAAACGTGGCGACCGTTACCTGCGCAGCCTGCTCGTCCACGGCGCCCGCGCCGTGGTTATCCAGGCCGCCCACAAGGATGACCGGCTCAGCCGCTGGATCAACAAGCTCAGAGCGGAACGGGGTTACAACAAAGCCACCGTCGCCCTGGCCAACAAAATGGCCCGCATCGGCTGGGCGGTACTGGCCAACAACACGGTTTACCGGACCGCCTAACGGCGGATTGAAACGATAACAAAACGCGAGAACCCCACCCACGATTGCGAAGACATTGTGGCAAACGATGACACAACAGGTCAGACCGGCGCAGTGAAAACCTGATCATTCCGGAGGCGACTGAAAAAGCCGTTACGCCGAAAAGGACTCTGCGCGCGCATTTCATCGAGGCCAGGAGCACAAGCTCCACCAACAGGCCGGATATACGGAAGCAACCCTGTCCCTGTCATCAGAAACACAAAGTCTTGCAATAGGGGAGGTGGCCATATACGGAATGACGGTAGAGGTTACTGACTATTCATGTCTCAAATTATCAAATCATGCTGCAGCTCATGAAAAACAAAACTATTTCGCCCACTAAGGCGAATGTTAACGGGACAGCAGTGTTACGCACTGGAAGAATTGAAAATCAGCGCACAACGCAGTGACGCTCTTCACTACGAACAAAAACCAGTGAAAAAACATAGGATAGAGGGAAAACGGACACACCAGTCTCTTGCTTACTTTTTACTGCAAACAAAGCAGACAAGAGAGACCTAACTTGACAGAAAAAGGTGGAAGCCGGCCGATAAGCCGGGTTCTGTCGTGGACAGTCATTCATCTGGCCAGCGTGTCACCACGCGGCTCAAGCAACCTACCCGGGAACGTATGCGGGCCGCATCGATGTTCCCCTATTTGGTCTTGCTCCGGGTGGGGTTTTCCCTGCCACTGTTGTTACCAACAGCGCGGTGCGCTCTTACCGCACCATTTCACCCTTACCTGTGCCCCGATCCGCAAACCGGGGCCATCGGCGGTGTATTTTCTGTGGCACTTTCCGTGGGCTCGCGCCCCCCAGGCGTTACCTGGCACCCTGCCCTGTGGAGCCCGGACTTTCCTCCGTACCCGCCTCCTCCGCAGAGAAAGGGATACCGCGACTGTCTGGCCGACTTCCGGCGGCCAGCTTACGCATGCGGTGCAGAATTGACAAGGGCACTTCCCCGCCCTCAGCGCCCTCGCCCGACACGGTGCCGTCACGGCGCCTCAATACCGGGCAAATCGTCCCTCCAGGCCACCAAACCCGGTATGCTTGCCGGGTTTGTGCGCCAGTTCCTGTTTTTGGGTCTGAGTTCAGACGAAGGATTTGTTAATCAGCCCATCCACCACATTCACGGGAGGAGCTCCAAAATGCGTTTGAAGGCGTACCTGTCGATTGGCATAACCTTGCTGGTTTCGGCCTGTGGAGGCGGTGGTGGATCCAGCGGTGATTGCGATACCCCGCTGACCGTGGCCTATGTGGAAAATGAATTCAACACCAAAGACAATTTTGTGCTTGGCGGTTTTACCGCCTCCAACACCACCCTCGTCCACCAGGATGGCGACCAGGGCAACACCTTTGACATCAAGGACATCATTCTCTCCAAAACCTCTCATGACCACGGCAACTCCCTGGCCCTCTCCTACAGCATTCAGGGCACCAGCACCCCGCCAGACGATACCTTCGTGGCGTTTTATATCGATACCGACAAAAACGCCTCTACAGGCCAGGCCATCGATGGCATCGGCGCCGACGTACTGATCCTCGATGATGCGGAAGTCCTGCAGGTGTCTCTGCCACTCGGTGTCTTCTTTACGGGCTATCATGTATGGAACGATTCGACCATGCAATGGGAGCCGCAATCCAGCCCCATGGGCGGTATCACCAGCACCGCGAGTTATCTGTATGGCTGCTCCCTGAACCTGGCGGTGTATGCCCCGGTGTATACGGGGATGGACAGTCTTTACGGACGACCGGCAAGTGGCGTAATGAAACTGATGCGCCTCTCCGCTGGCGACCCGGATTCACCCATCGCTGAACTGGATTCCACCACGGTGTTCGATTTCACCGTACCAGGCCCCTGATTTTCCCGTAAATCACCCTCGGTGAACCTGCGCCGCGGAACAGCTTTCCCGGGAAACACGCTACGCCCGGCGTAAAAAGGCCTTTTCCAGCTCCACCAGAAACAACACGGAGGAACCGACCAGCACGATGTGCACCCAGACATCGAGGCCAATGGCGGTGGTGCCGAACAGGGCCTGCAAGGGCGCCAGGTAGGTAAAGGCCATCTGCAAAATCAACAGCGCAGCGATGGCCATGAGCACGTAGGGATTGCCGGTAATGCCACGCCGGTTGATCACCGGGGCAGTGATGTAACGGGAATTGAACAAATAAAATATCTCGAACATCACCAGGGTGTTCACCGCCACGGTGCGCGCCTGGGCGATCCCGGCACCCTGCTGCGTCTCCCACAGGAACAGGCCGAAGGTCCCCGTCATCAGGATCAGCGAGACAAACACGATGCGCCATAACAAATGGACATTGAGGATGGGCGCGCGCGGGTCGCGGGGCGGACGATGCATAACCCTGGGCTCCGGCGGCTCGAAGGCCAGGGACAGGGCCAGGGTCACCGCGGTGACCAGGTTCACCCAGAGAATCTGCACCGGGGTCAGCGGCAGTTGCTGAAAGCCCAGGGCGATGGCGGCGAGAATAATCAACGCCTCGCCCACACTGGTGGGCAAAATGAACAGGATGGCCTTGCGCAGGTTGGCGTACACCGTGCGCCCCTCTTCCACGGCATGGGTGATGGAAGCGAAGTTATCGTCGGCCAGCACCACCTCGGCGGCCTCCTTGGCGGCCTCGGTGCCATTGAGCCCCATGGCCACCCCCACGTCGGCGCGCTTCAGGGCCGGCGCATCGTTGACTCCGTCGCCGGTCATGGCCACCACCCCGCCCTGTGCCTGCAGCAGCTCCACCAACTGCAGCTTGTGGCTGGGGCTGACCCGCGCGTACACATTCACCCTTTCCACCTGCTGACGCAGCTCCGCCTCCGGCATAACATCAAGTTGCTGGCCAGTGAGTACCTCGCTGGCGTTCGCCAACTTGAGTTGTGCGGCGATGGTGCGTGCGGTGGCGGCATGATCGCCGGTGATCATTTTCACGCGGATACCCGCCACGGCGCAGGCCTGCACGGCGGCGACCGCCTCGTCACGAGGCGGATCCATGAGCCCGAACAGGCCCAGCAGGATCAGACCTTCGGCCACATCGTCGAAACGCAGTTCCAGTTGCTCGTAGGCGACAGGTTTCATGGCCATGGCCAGCACCCGCTGCCCCTGGCCGGCCATTTCCTCGATGCACTTCAGCCAGTCATTTTTGTCCAGCCTTTGTTCACCCTCGGCGATTTTTTGCCGTGTGCACATCTCCAGCACCCGCTCCGGCGCACCTTTCAGAAACACAAAGGCCTCGCCGCTGTGGCCGTGATGCAGGGTGGCCATGAAGCGATGTTCGGACTCGAAGGGGATCAGGTCGGTGCGCGGGTAACGCTGTATTTCGCCGGAAGGATCCAGCCCCGCCTTCATGCCGGCCACCAGCAGCGCGCCTTCCATAGGGTCGCCGTGCACACGCCACTCGCCGTCCACTAATTCCAGTGAGGCATCGTTGCACAACATGGCGGCGCGCAGCATCTCCAGCAACAGGGGGTGTTGCTCGGGCTGTACGTCCTGTTGCCGCACGCGGAAGATGCCATGGGGGTCATAGCCCGTGCCCGTAACCTCGACCCGCTGATCGGCGGTGACGATACTGCGCACCGTCATCTCGTTACGGGTCAGGGTGCCGGTCTTGTCGCTGCAGATCACCGTCACCGCACCCAGGGTCTCCACCGCCGGCAGGCGACGAATGATGGCATTGCGCCGCGCCATGCGCTGTACGCCAATGGCCAGGGTGATGGTCATGATTGCCGGCAGGCCTTCGGGGATGGCGGCCACCGCCAGGCTCACCGCGGCAATAAACATCTCCGCCGCCGTGTAGCCACGCAACAGCACGCCGAAGGCAAAGGTCAGCACGGCGACCACCAGGATCGCCGCGGTAAGCCAGCGACCGAACTGGGCCATCTGCCGCAGCAAGGGCGTCTCCACCACGGGCGTCGTCGAAACCAGTTCACTGATGCGGCCAATCTCGGTCTGCGCGCCGGTGGCCACCACCACCCCGCGCCCCTGACCGTGAGTGACCAGGGTGCCGGAATAGGCCATACTGCGACGTTCGCCGAGCTCCGCCTCCGGCGCCACGGCCGCCACCACCTTTTCTACGGCCAGGGATTCACCGGTGAGGACCGCCTCCTGAACCTGCAACCCCTTGACCTGAAACAGACGCAGGTCCGCCGGCACCTTGTCACCGGACTGCAGCAGCACCACGTCGCCAGGCACCAGTTCCCGGGCCGGTATGCGCAACTGCCGGCCGTCTCGCAACACCATGGCGCTGGGGGAGAGCATGTGGCGAATGGCATTGAGGGCCTGCTCCGCTTTGCCTTCCTGCAGGAAGCCGATCAGCGCATTGAGCACCACCACGCCCAGTATCACCCAGGCATCCAGCCAGTGCCCCAACAGGGCAGTGACCACACCGGCCACCACCAGCACATAGATCAGCACGTTGTGAAACTGACTTAAAAAGCGCAACACGGGACTGCGGGCCCTGGCTGCGGGCAAGGCATTCGGCCCAAATTCGGCCAGGCGTCGAGCGGCCTCGGCAGTACTCAATCCGGTGGCCGAGGATTCCAGCGAGGCAAAACAGGCGGACATTTCATCAGCATGCCAGCTTCGTCCCGTGGTCTGCCCTTGCGCGCTCACATCCACCACACCGTCAACAATCCAGCCCCAGCGGCAACACCCAGGGGCAGCAGCACCCCTGGCGCCAGGCTGCGCCCGCCCGGCACCAAGGCACGGAGGTATTCCACCAATAGTTCGCCACCACCGCCCAGCAAACCCGCAAGCCCATAGGTGCGCAGGCCGGCGATACATTCACCCTCCCTGGCATCGCGAGACTTCCAGCCCCACTCCACACCAATCAACAGACCGATGGCCAGGGCCGTGCCCAGCAGCACAATCTGTTCGGATTCTGCAAAAACATTCAACGCGTCACTCCATCATCTTGCCGTAAGCCCTGGCCGCGAAACCGGCGAACGTGCTCAATCATCAGCAGCAGATTCACTCACCGCACAGGCATCTCGCAACACATTGCTCGTTAACTTGTTTTCGCAGCCCCGCCCCTGCTCCACATCACTGACATTCTGCAGGCTGGTGTGGGCGATATTGCGCAACGCATCCTCGGTAAAATAGCCCTGGTGGCCGGTGATCAGCACATTGGGAAAGGTCAGCAGACGCTCAAATACGTCGTCCTGGATAATCTGGTTGGACAGGTCTTTAAAAAACAGGTCTCCCTCCTGTTCGTACACGTCCAGCCCCAGATAACCGATCTTGCCCGACTTCACCCCCGGCACAAGAATGCCGGCATCGACCACCGCGCCGCGGCTGGTATTGATGAGCATCACGCCGTCCTTCATCTGCGCCAGCGCCTGGGCGTCGATCAGGTGATGGGTGTCGCAGGTCAGCGGACAGTGCAGGGTAATGATATCGGCCTGCGCATAAAGCTCTGGCAAGTCTGCATAACGCGCCCCCAGGGACACACACTCCTGGTTAGGTGCCAGGTCATGGGCCAGCACCTCGCATCCCATACCACGCAGGATACGCACCACCAGGGCGCCAATACGCCCGGTGCCGACAACCCCCACGGTCCGTCCATGCATATCGAATCCCAGCAGACCGTCTAACGAGAAATTGCCCTCACGCACCCGGTTGTAGGCGCGATGAATCTTGCGATTGAGCGTCAGCATCAGGCCCACAGTATGCTCGGCCACGGCATAGGGGGAATAGGCCGGTACCCGCACCACCGTCAGGCCCAGTTCTTCCGCGGCGCGCAAATCCACATTATTGAATCCGGCGCAGCGTAGCACGATCAGTGACACGCCCTGCTGTTTCAGGGTCTGCAACACCGGCCTGCCGAGATCATCGTTGACGAACACACACACCGCCGGTGCATCCAGGGTACGCAGGTCGGTATGGATGCTGAGTGGGTAATCGAGATACACCAGCTCATGGCCATACTCTGCATTGGCCTCATCGAAAAACTGTCTGTCGTAGGGCTTGCTGCTAAAAAAGACGATTTTCATTTTCATGCTCCACAACGCTGCAGGAGTGCCAGCCAAATTATAGACGCTGTCGCATTACGGGTTGCCTGATCCCAATGTCAGTCCCAACTGGTACAGCGGCTTTTTCTTGCTGCCGGTGATCTTCGCCGCCAGGGCGCTGGCCTGGCTCAGGGGCAGCTCGTCTAACAGAATTTTGAGGATTCGCCGCGCCTCAGCAGAGACTTCTTCGCTGTCTGTCGCTTCACGGCCCTTTACCAGCAACACCATCTCACCCTTTTGCTGGTCCGGATCACCGCCAACCCAGGCCAACAGTTCGCCCGCAGGGGCGCCCTTGATGGTCTCGAAGGTCTTGCTGAGTTCACGGGCCAGCACCACGTGGCGCTGTGCGCCGAACACCGCCACCATGTCGCCCAGGGTTTCCAGCAGGCGATGGGGGGCCTCGTAAAATATCAGCGTGCGGGGTTCATCGGCCAGGGCCTGCAGGCGTTTCTGGCGCGCGGCACTCTTGCTTGGCAGAAAGCCTTCGAAGATGAAGCGATCCGAAGGCAGGCCGGCGGCGGACAGGGCGGCGATCATGGCGTTGGGGCCGGGCACCGGCACCACCTTGATGCCCGCCTCGCGGGCCAGACGCACCAGGTGATAGCCAGGATCACTGATCAGCGGCGTGCCTGCATCTGAGATCAGCGCCACGCTCTGCCCCTGTTGCAGACGTGTGACCACCTCCGCCGCCCGCTGGCGCTCGTTGTGCTCATGCAGGGCGAGGATCTGCCGCTCGATGTGATAATGCTGCAACAACCGGCCGCTGTGGCGGGTGTCCTCCGCGGCGATGAGATCCACCCCGCCGAGCACCGCCAGGGCCCGCTGGCTGATGTCCGCCCGATTACCGATGGGCGTGGCCACCACATACAAAACCCCCGCTTCCACTGCCTCGTTCATTGACACTGCACCACCTCGTCCACATACTTTCCCGCTCATGTCGAATCTAACACAAAGTCTCACCCTCCTAGGCCGGCGCCTCCTGCTGGGCCTGCTGGTGCTGTTGCTGGCGGGCTGCGTAGCCGCGCCGCCGCCGGGCAGCCAGGGCGAGGCCGAGGCCACCGCCTCGGGCACCGCGGAGCTGGAGCAAATGGCCGCCGATGGCCGCTTCCTCGACGCTGCCCTGGCCTATTCCAAACTGGCCGCCGAGGCGCCATCACCCCAGCGCGAACATTACACCCTGCGCACCGCCGAGCTGCTCATGCTGGGCAATTACGTGCCCCAGGCCTATCAGATGCTCAACGAGGTCGATGCCAGCCAGCTCGATCCGTCACTGCAATTGCGCCACGCCCTGCTCAGTGCGGACATCGCCCTGGCGCGCCAGCGGCCGGATGAGGCGCAGGGTGCCCTGGACCGGGCCGAGACCCTGCTGGCGGAGGTGGAAGAAACCGGGCCACAGACCCTGCTGCGCCTGCACCAATTACGCGCCGGGGCTTTCGCCCAGCAGGGCAATCATCTGGAGGCCGCCCGCGAACGGGTGATCCTGGAGCCCCTGCTCAGTGATCCCGAGGCGGTGCTCGCCAATCAGGAGGCCATTCTTACTGAGTTGCAACAACTCACCCCCGAGGCCCTGGCGGCCCTGCAGACCGCCGGCCCACCGGACGTACTCAGTGGCTGGCTCGAGCTGGCCCGGCTGGGCCGCTCCATGGCCGACAGCCAGCAGGGTGGCGCCGACCTGGTCAACTGGCGAGAGCGTTATCCCAATCACCCGGCGCGAGACGAGATCATCGCCTCCATCCTGCTGTCCCGACCACGGGTCCTGCCCCTGCCCAAGCGGATTGCGTTGATCCTGCCGCTGAACAACCGTTTCGCCAAAGCCGCCGCTGCGGTACGCGACGGCTTTCTCGCCGCCTATTATGCCCAGCCCGAAAATAGTCCCACCGCCCCGGGTCTTGACGCTCCTGCCAGCGTGGTTCCCAGCATTAATGTCTACGACGCAGGCGATGATCCGGCGCTTATCGACCTGGTGTACGAGCAGGCCGTGGATGATGGCGCCGAGTTCGTGGTGGGCCCCCTCAGCAAACAGGCGGTCAACCAACTGGCCGGCCACGAATCACTCCCGGTGCCGGTACTGGCCCTCAATTACAGCGAACGACACGCCGAAGCCAGAGACCGTCCCTTGCCCGACAATTTCTTTCAGCTGGGCCTGTCTCCGGAACAGGAGGCACAGCAGGTGGCGGAACATGCCTGGCTGGACGGTTACAGCCGCAGCGCCATCATTACTCCCTCTTCCGCCTGGGGCACCCGGGTAGCCCGCGCCTTCAGCGAGCGCTGGTTGCAGTTCGGCGGCCACGTGGTGGAAAAACAGACCTATGATGCGAAAAAGAGTGACTACTCACTGCCCATTCGCCGGCTGCTCAACGTGGACGAGAGCGAACAACGCCATCGCAACCTGCGCCGTCTGTTGGGGGTAAAACTGGAATTCACTCCCCGCCGCCGGCAGGACATCGACTTCATCTTCATGGCCGCCGGTTCACGCCAGGCGCGGCTGATTCGCCCTCAGCTGCGCTTTCACCACGCCCCCAAGGTGCCGGTGTACGCCACCTCCCACAGTTTCAGCGGCCATATCGACGCCGACATGGACCGGGACATGGACGGCGTCACCTTCGCCGACATGCCCTGGACCCTGGACACCGATTCCGGCACCCACTCTCTGAAGGCCGAGATCGAACAGCTCTGGCCGGCTGCCAGCAAGCGCTACACCCGACTCTATGCCCTGGGGGTGGACGCCTATCGGGTGATCGGTGAACTCAACAGCCTGCGCCGCAACCGCGCCGAGTATTACGCTGGTGAAACCGGCGATCTCTATCTGGACGTGCACAACCGCCTGCAACGCCGCCTGCGCTGGGCCCGCTTCGAGCGGGGTGTGCCCCAGCCCCTCAGTGAATTCTAGACCTGCATCGCCATGCCTGGCACCACGTCAAAACAAGCCAGTGGCAACCACGCCGAAGACCTCGCCTGTGATTATCTTCAGCGTCACGGATTGCGCCTGATCCAGCGCAATTACCGCTGCCGGCGCGGCGAGATCGATCTGGTCATGCGCCACCGGCAACACACGGTTTTCGTGGAAGTGCGCTACCGACGCAGCAACCGTTTCGGCTCCGCCGCGGAAAGCGTAGATGCCCGCAAACAGGCCAAGCTACTGGCCGCCGCCGAACACTACCTGCAACACAATCCGAAAGCCGCCCGGGGCGCCTGTCGTTTTGACGTGGTGGCCCTGAGCACCGAAAATAACCAGGCGCAGATCCACTGGATCGAGAATGCCTTCCAGGCCTGAACCCATTGACCGAGACGAGACCACCATGAAACCGACCCTACCCCTGCTCCTGTTCCTCGCCGCCGCCCTCAGCCTTGGCCTCAGCGGTTGCGCCGCCCCGGTGGTGGTGGCCGGGGCCGCCGGTGGCGCCAGCGTAGCCCACGACGAACGCAGCAACCAGGCCATGCTCGACGACGAGATCATCGAGACCAAGGCCAAGGATGCCATCTACCAGGATCCGGAGATGGCCAAGCGCATCCACGTCAACGTCACCAGTTACAACCGCGTGGTGCTGCTCACCGGCGAGGTGCTGTCCCGTTCCCTGCGCGACCGGGTGGTGAACATCGTGCGCAATCTTCCCAAGGTGCGCCGGGTACACAACGAAATCCGCATCGCCGATCTCACCAGCTTTGGCTCTCGCACCAACGACACCTGGATCACCTCCAAGGTAAAGGCCAAGATGATCGCCACCAAGGGCTTCGACGCTTCACGGGTCAAGGTGCTCACCGAGAATGGTACCGTCTTTCTCATGGGCCTGGTGCCTCGGGATGTGGGCACACAGGCCGCGGAGATCGCCCGCCAGATCTCCGGGGTGAAAAAAGTGGTGAAGGTATTCGAATACGTGCAGCACTGAGCCGGACGCCGCATATGACGCTTTCCCCAGGGCTCATCGACGAGCTGACCCGACGCCTGGGCGCCGCACAGGTACTCAGCGCCGAGAGTGACCGTCTGGCCTATAGCTACGACAACAGCCGCGAACAGGCCCTGCCCGAGCTGGTGGTCTTCCCCCGCTGCCATGAAGACGTGCTGGCCATCGTGCAACTGCTCGCGCACGAAGCCATCCCCCTGGTGCCAAGGGGTCGCGGCACCGGCACCACCGGCGCCACGGTGCCCGTGAACGGCGGCATCGTGCTCTCCACCGAGCGCATGACGCGCATCCTGGAAATCGACCCCGACGACCGGCTGATGGTGGTGGAGCCCGGAGTCACCAACCAAGCGGTGCAACAGGCCGCCGCCGAACACGGCTTTTTCTGGCCGCCGGATCCCACCAGTGCCGCGGTGTGCACCATTGGCGGCAACCTGGCCTACAACTCCGCCGGGCCACGGGCGGTGAAATACGGCACCCCGCGGGAAAACACCCTGGGCCTGCGCGCGGTAACCGGCGCCGGGGAAGAAATCCGTACCGGCACCCGCACCACCAAGGGCGTGGTGGGCTATGACCTCACCCGGCTGCTGATCGGCTCCGAGGGCACCCTCGCGGTGATCACCGAGGCCACCCTCAAGCTCACCCCCCTGCCCGAAACCAAGCGCACCCTGCAGGCCATCTATGCCGACATCGCCGCCGCCACCCGGGCGGTGGCCTGCATCATGGCCCAGCCGGTGGTGCCCTGCGCCCTGGAATTCATCGACGGTACAGCCATCGACATGGTGCGCGACGTGGCCAGCGCCGACTTGCCCGAGGGGGCAGGTGCCTTGCTGATGATCGAGGTGGATGGCCCGGCCGCCGCCATGGCAGAGATGGTCGAGGTGGTGAGCCAGGCCGCCAGCACCTCCGGCCTGCTCAGTCTCAAGACCGCCGGCAGTGACGCCGAGGCCCAGGCCCTGTGGGCCACCCGCAAGGCCCTGTCGCCGGCGCTGCGCAACGTGGCGCCGAAAAAGATCAACGAGGACGTGGTGGTGCCGGTCTCCAGAATCCCGGAATTATTGGCCGGCCTGGAAGACCTGGCCCGGCAGCACGCCATCACCATCGTCAATTTCGGCCACGCCGGCAACGGCAACATCCACACCAACCTGCTCATCGACCCCGATGACCCCCGCCAACGGACCAGCGCCGAGGCCTGCCTCGACGCGGTGTTTTCCCTGGTGCTCGGCCTCGGCGGTAGCCTGTCCGGCGAACACGGCATTGGCTTGGTGAAACGGGACTTCGTGGCACGGGAGATTGATGCATCCAGTCTACATCTAATGGCTGGGATTCAACGCCTGTTTGACCCCCAGCATATCCTCAACCAGGGCAAGGTTTTACCCTCTACATCGACGCCGACCACCTCGTAAGTCCCCGCTTTAACTTAAAGTTTCACCCCCAAACGGCCGTTAAACAAAGGAAGCGGGCGAATGGGAGGACTGTGCCGCGGAGTCATGAAACAAATCATCGACGACATCCCTCCCCACACTTCAGTGGTTTTCACGAACAGCACAATCTGCGGCAAACATAACATCAAGTAGTTAATTAGACGATCATGCATATAAAACGAAACCTGCATAGCATTGACATCCTGGTACGCACAATCATTGGTGCCACTCTGGTTTATCTTAGTTTTATCGACACCGGACTCTTCGCCAATGATCTTGTGCGTTGGCTGCTTGGCCTGTTTGGTGCCATTAATCTTGTGGCGGCCGTCATGCGATCCTGTCCCATTTACGCCATGGCCGGTATCAGCACTTACCGATCCCAATAGGCCACCTGTCTGATGTCACTCCGTCTCAAACTCTTTCTAGGCTTTCTTTCTCTCAGTCTGACGGTAGTGGGTATCTTCAGCGTGGTGGCCTATACCAGCGCCCGCGATTACGCTCAGCACATAGAACTCCAGCGCCTGAGTGCGAGCAATACACACCTCCTGGAAATGCTGGACGAGGCAGCACCTCTACGCGCTCAATTGCAGGAAATGGTGAAGCATCACGAGAGCAGCGATAACAAATTCAGCATATTCGACAAACGGACGAAAACACTGGTACCAGGCGGAAGCTTTTCTCTCGGTCAGCATCTATTGACGGAAATCACCCGACCGGACAATGGCAAAACACAGCTACAGGGTAGCTTTACCCTGGGCCGGCATGAATTCCTCTGGGTCGCAAACTCGGTATTCGATTCTCCCTTTATTGTCGCCAACATCTACCAACGAAAAAAAAACGACCTCAAGACATTCATCGACTACATCGGCACCCCTCTGGGGGTCACGTTGTTTTTCAGTGTCTGGATTTCCGTTTGGGGAGCGGCCATTCATGCCAACCTGTTTCAACAGATCGCCAGCAAAAATGAACTTCTGGAATACCAGTCAACCCATGACCCTCTGACCCGCCTGCCCAATCGCAGCGCGATCGGGCAGGCCATTCAGGAATCAGTCGAGTCCGCCAAAAAACATAACAAAAAACTGCTGCTTTGCCTGCTCGATATTGAAGCACTAAAGGAAGTCAACGACAGCCTCGGCCATGAAAGCGGCGATATTCTCCTCAACCAGATCACCCATCGCCTGCAACACACGCTACAAAACCACGGCCAACTTGGCCGCTATGGCGGAAACAAATTTTCTGTGCTGGTTGAGCTATCCGACATTACCACCACAGAAAACATGTCCATGCGCCTGCTGGAAAATTTCGAACCTGTTTTTGAAATCAACGGCCACAGCCTGTACGTTCACGCTACTCTTGGCATGGCTGTTTTTCCCGATCACGCCAGTGGTTCACAGGAACTCATCCTGAAGACGGAAACAGCCTTGCACAAAGCAAAAAAACTGGCCATGGAATCGGCCGTTTACGACATCAGCCAGGATGCCAACAGTGCCGAGCGTCTGCGGCTCACCCATGATTTGCGCATCGCCATCCAGAACGAAGAACTACAACTCTATTTCCAGCCACAATTTGATGTTCGTCGAAAAATTATTTCCAGCGTCGAGGCACTAACCCGCTGGATACATCCACAACATGGCTTTGTTCCGCCGGATGTATTTATCGAAATTGCTGAAAAAACCGGCCTGATTCAGCCACTCACCGATTGGGTACTACGCACCGCTATCAAACAATGCGCCGACTGGCGCGAAATGGGTAACCAGCTGACCGTCTCCGTCAACCTCTCAGCACGCAATCTGCATGACGAAATGCTCAGCAGCCAGATAGCCAACCTGCTCGAATTCTGGAATGTGGAACCGAAAAACCTGTGCCTGGAAATCACTGAAACAGCCATGATGGCAGACCCTGATCATGCACGAAAATTGCTGGTGGGACTGGACAATCTAGGTGTTCGGCTGTCCATTGATGATTTTGGAACAGGCTATTCATCGCTAGGTTATCTTAAACGCCTGCCTGTGGATGAACTCAAGGTGGACAAATCCTTCGTCCTGAACATGTCCAGGAATGAAAGTGATGCGGCCATTGTGCGTGCCACAGTAGGTCTAGCGCATGATCTCGGGCTGGAAGTGGTGGCCGAAGGTGTTGAGGATCAGCATTCACAGGATGAGCTTAGCCGCATGGGTTGCGAATATATCCAGGG
>DRKQ01000110.1 GCA_011051685.1 Gammaproteobacteria bacterium | reverse complement strand
CCTGTCCATCAGCGCGCCGCTGTTCACCGCCTCCTCGGCCTGGCGCACTTGCTCCATCTCCGCCTTGAATTTTTCCAGCGCCTGCTGGTAATACTCCAGCGCCTGCTTGTAGGCCTCAAGTTTGCCAAAGGCAAAAGGCACCGCCAGCAGACCATCCTGTACGGCAGGATCACTGGCGTCACGCTTGACCAGTTTTAGCCAGGGCACCAGCGCCTTCTTATGCATCTCCTTGGCGGCATAGGCACGTCCCAGGCCCAACAGGGCACGGCTGGACATGGGACCCTGCAGGCGGGTTTTGACAAAATATTGCTGGGCCTTTTCCGGCTGGTTCTTGCCCAGAAAGTGGAAGGCCAGGGTCAAATTGGCCTTGTCCCGCAGGGCGCGGATTTCTTCACTGTCCGCCGGGGTATCGCCCAGTTCCTGCAAAAGCTTGCGGCCTTCTTCCTCCTCACCCTGACGGAACAGGGCAACCCCCAGGTTGAAGCGGCCGTACGTGGCCCAGATGGATTTTTCACTGAGTTGCTGCACCAGGGATTTCTTTCCCAACTGGCGCAATTCATTGACGGCCTTGGCAAAACCCTCCTGCTGCATGTGCAACATGGCCTTCAATAACAGATATTCCTGCTGCGCCTGGCTGGGCAGCTCGCCACGGATATTTCCCAGTGAGGCCAGGGACGCCTCGGCTTCACCACGTTGATACTGCACTTGGGCCAGGCTCAACCAGGCCTGGTTACGCACCGCCTGTGGCTGGTCGCTGTTACCCAATGTGGCAAAGATTTTCGCTGCCTTGTGATGGGCGCCATTGGCCAGATACATGCCGCCCAGCACCAGCTGGGCCTGTTCAGGCCGGTGGTGGATGCGTCCCTGGGCGAGATCGGCCTCCAGCTGGGTGAGGGCGGCGAAAGGCTCACCCATGAGCAGATCGAACTGCGCGGCGCGCACCAGAGGATCCTCGATGCGCGCCCAGGCAATGGGGGTCTCGGCGAGAACCTGGGCCTGCCAAGCAAGCCCTGCGAATCCGGCCAGCAAATACTTGCACCAGCACCGGCTCACTTATTTCCACTCCTTGAGAGCCAGTTCGGGGAAGGGCTGACTCTTGCCCGGGGAAATACGCACCTCCACCACCCGCCGGCCCACGCCGGTGATGGTCACCATGGCGATTTCGCGTTGAAAATCAGGATCTTTGGGTACCCGGCCCATCATCGACACGGTAAGCTGATGACGGCCTGCGGGTACATTGTCCCAGAACAGGCGGTGACTGCCACCCTGTTGCAAGGCGGCCAGTTCACGGGGAGTGTATTGATGAAATGAGGCCGTGTGCTCGTCGATCTGCAGTTGGATGGCATCGAGCTGGAAAAACGGAATTGCATCCACGCTCACCAGCACCAGCAACTGGGTCTTGGGGGATAATTCCCGCGCTTCCTCCAAGGCCGCCATCTCGGCGCCCAGCGCGGCCACCTCATTGAGCACCTGCTCGGTATCCGCGTCCAGTTGCGCAAAGCGGGCAGCCCCTGATGCCGTCTCCTCGGCCAAAGCCACCATCGAAGCAGACGTCAAGCATCCCAAGCCCACAAACCCCAGTAAAAAAAACGCGAATCTCCGTCGCGCTACCCGTATTATTTTCATACAACTCCGCTCAACATAGTACTCACTTGAGCATACCCCATCGCTTTAAACAACCCAATGCCAAGCGCCCCCTGCAGCACCATTCCCCCGTCTGCGGAGAAAACCTTTATCAGTCATATCGGCAGATTCCACCGTTTGTGCATTTTTTCTCGGCGGAGCTTATCGTAAAATACCCCTTCGCGGTCACTATTCAACATTTTTGCGAATATACCCGCTTGACGCTCAATCGCCACTATCAATCCGGCCATTCCGGCAAAAAATATTGTCGGGTTAATAATGCGGCACACGGACATACCGCCATTGGCATAAGCCAATGTAAATCCATGAAATACCAGCAACTTCACAAAGTTGCGCCCGTATTTCGCGAGCGTCCATCAAATATATCAGGACGATCTATTTGATGGCCAAGTTAATAGTGATCATACAGATCATGGTCATGTCACAATTGGGGAAACCTTGTGCGCCCGATGGTCGTTGACACATATCTAGGCGACGCAGGATATTGACCGCGTGGAGCCTGTTAAGGTTGCATGCCATTTTGACGCACTATACTGGACAGGCATGTGCTTTCTGTCCAACGCAAGAGGAAACAACCCCGTCCGATGTTCCAGTCCAACGAACACAGTGGCCCAGCCGTCTATGCAAGCGAGCAAGCCGGCAAGCCATCGGCACAGCAAACGCAGGATCGGGTGACCACGAACCCGGCCGAAAGTCGCCCTCTGTTTGGTGCCTTTTCCGTGAAATTCCTGGCCTATACCAGCGCCATCGTGATCGTGGTGCTGTTTTTGTCCATCACCGCCACTAACCTGTTCCTCGCCAAGGTCTATTACCAGGGCTCGGAAAACAATGGCCTAAACCAGCGCCTGGCGGACAAGGCCCGCAGCCTGGAGTCTCAGCTGGCATTCTTCCAGCAGATCGTCAATCACGTGGCCAGCCAACCCACCACCCAGGACATCCTTGAAACCCGGGACGAAACCCAGGCCCAGACCTGGGCCCTGCAAATGCGCCGCTTTCTTCCCCAAGCCATGGGAGTGGCCCTGCTCACCAACAATGGACACATCCTCGGCGCCCCGGCGGACGCCCAGCTGGGTCCGCAAAGCCTCACCGACCTGGCCAAACTCAGCCAGGGCGAGCGTGTAAAAATGCCCCCGGTACACCGACTCAGCGCGGCCACCAGTCATTTTGATCTGGTGGCCCCGGTGCTGGACGAAACCGACACCCCGCTGGGCATGGTATTTGTCAATTTCGGTCTTCAGACCCTCAATCCCCTGTTGCAGGGCAACACCAACAACGGCCAGAAACTGGTGCTGCGCGATGGCGAGGGTAATATCATCAGCCAGTTCGACAAACTGGGCAACGCCGACAAGACCCGCCAGCTGGACATACCCCTGGCCAAAAGCGATTGGCGTCTCAGCCTCACCGAGCGCGTGGATCGCGCCCTGCCCAGCTTTCTCAGCCTGACCCTGTTCAACGCCTCCGCCCTGCTGCTCACGGTGGGCATCATCGCCTTCATGGTGCGCTACGCCTTGCGCTCCCTGGGCACCGACTTCCAGCAGATCAAGACCCTGCTCAATCGCATGGCCGAAGGTGAACCGCTGGCGGAGGAATTCGCCACACCCAAGCTGCGAGAGACGGCAGAGATCCTCCCCGCCATCAGCCACATCCAACGCGACATCGACAAAAAACAGCAACTGCTCAAAACCCAGCAACTCTACGATGACGTCACGGGCCTGCCCAACCGCCGGCAATTCAACCTCGAATTCGCCCGCGCCTACGATTTCGCCCGCCGTGGCACCGAGGTCTGCGTGGTACGTCTGCAGGTGGAAGCGCTGGACAAGCTGGATGACAAACAGACCACCCAGGTGCTCAAGCTGCTGGGCAGCACCCTCAAGGAACATGTGCGCAAGGTGGATCACATCGCCCATCTCGACCAGGATCAGTTCGCCCTGCTGATGTTCGGCATGAACGCCGACGGCGCCATCCCCTGCCTGGAACGCCTGCACAAGTCCTTCCTCGGCAAGCAGGCCCAGCTGCCCACCCTGCCGGACGCCCTCATTTGCAGCCTGCACTTCGGCTATACCCTGATCCACCCCCACCGCGACAATTCCGCAGCCGAGGTGCTCAAGCGCACCGAGCAGGCCCTGGCAGAGGCCCGGACCTCCGCCGAACGCTGTATCATCGCCGCATGATCGTCATCCACGACCGCAAGGGACTGTGCACCCTGCTGACCCTGGACGGCCACAGCCTGCGGGGCGCCGATCTGCGCGGCGCCAACCTGGAAAACGCCAACCTGGTGCAATTCGACCTGCAAAACGCCGACCTGCGCGACGCCAAGCTCAGCGGCGCCGATCTGCGCCTGGCCAATCTCGCCGGCGCGGACCTGCGCGGCGCCGACCTGACTGACACCGAGCTGGCCGGGGCCAACCTCGAGGGCGCGAAGACCGATAGGCCATTACTGCCCATGGGCTAGTGGCCTGCCACTACTTTCCTCTTTGCCCCGTTATCTTTCCTCTGCCTTATCCCCACAACCAGGCCGCCCCACGCACCCCGCTGGAATCCCCGTGTTTGGGTGGCAGCAGACGCGTGCGCACCGGCTCACCCTCCAGCCCCGCGGAAAACACGTACTCCCCCCACAGCACGGGCACGTTTGCGTACAGGCGCCGGATATTGGACAACCCGCCGCCCAGCACGATCACCTGCGGATCCAGCAGATTGATCACCGCGGCCAGGGAGCGGGCCATGCGGCTCTCGTAGCGTTGCAGGCAGGCCTCGGCCGCGGCATCGCCCGCCGCGGCCAGGGCCGCGATGCGCGCGGCATCCCCTGTTTTACCCGTGGTGGACGCATAATCCGCCGCCAGACCCGGGCCGGAAAGGAAGGTCTCGATGCAGCCGCGCTTACCGCAGTAACAGGCCGGCCCAGGCAACTCCTCCGCCCGCGGCCAGGGCAGGGGGTTGTGCCCCCATTCGCCGGCGATGGCATTGGCGCCGGGCAACAGGCGGCCATCCACCACCACCCCGCCGCCCGTGCCCGTGCCCACGATCACCCCGAACACCACCGCCACCCCCGCCGCCGCGCCGTCCGTGGCCTCGGAAAGGGCAAAACAATCGGCGTCGTTGGCCAGGCGCACCTCGCGTTGCAACGCCGCCTGCAAATCCGCCTGCAGGGGCCGCCCATTGAGACACACCGAATTGGCGTTTTTCAGCACCCCCGTGCCCGGGGCAATGGCCCCCGGCGTGGCCACGCCCACGCTGCCCGTTTGCCCCAGCGAGCGCTCCACGGCCAGCACCAGTTCGGCCACCGCGCGCACGGTGGCGGCGTAGTCACCCGCCGGGGTGGCCACCCGCTGGCGCGCCAGGGTCGTGCCGCCCGCGTCCAGCGCGATGACCTCGATCTTGCTGCCGCCCAGGTCCACGCCGATGCGCATCAGTCACCCAACCGTTCGAAGGACTGCAACTTGTGGTTAGCGTCCACGCGCAACAGGAACTCACCCTGCACGCCGTCGTGGGTCACAAAGGGCCGCAGCGACTCCGCCGGAAATTGCAGGTGTTGGCCGTTGGCCAGGCTCACCACCACCGCCCGGGCGGCGCCCTGGTAATAGGCAAGATATTTATCGGCCGAAATGGCCAGACGAAAACGGTATTCAGGCATGAAGACAGTATCGAGTATCGAGGGCCGAGGTTCTAGAGCCTGTTAACACTACTGACACCGTCGCGGCGGTGTCAGTAGTGATATCAAGGATCTCAAGATTGATTCAACAGACATCGGTGAGCATTCGCCACCTTGGGAATACCAGAAGGGGCAGTGAGCGAAGGCAAGCCAATCCCATCATAGTGTACTTATTACCCTGCCAAAGAATGGTGGGAGCGCCTTTCCAGGCGCGACTCGCGCCTGGAAAGGCGCTCCCACACGAGGAGATAACCCCGTTGCAATTATTTTGAGACGATTAATAACAGGCCCTAGGCGGCGCACCCCCTAGACACCCGCCCCTAGAAACTCGACACTATTCCCATGCACATCGATCCCATAACCGGCCTGCTGGACACCGCCACCCAGGCGCCCTCGCCCAACTGCGACGCCCGCCCCGCAGACTGCGCCATCGACCTGCTGGTGATCCACGCCATCAGCCTGCCCGCCGGCGAATTCGGCGGCCGCTGGATCGACGACCTGTTTTGCAACCGCCTCGAGGCCGACGCCCACCCGGATTTTGCCGACATCTGCAGGCTGCGCGTCTCCGCCCACGCACTGATCCGCCGGGATGGCGAAATCGTCCAGTACGTGCCCTTTGGCCAGCGCGCCTGGCATGCCGGTGAATCCCGTTTTCAGGGCCGCACAGCCTGCAACGATTTTTCCATCGGCATCGAACTGGAGGGCTGTGACGATCAGGCCTTCGAAGACATCCAGTACCAACGTCTCGCCCAACTGACCCGCACGTTGATGCAAACCTACCCCGGCATCACCGGCGAGCGCATCACCGGCCACAGCGACATCGCCCCCGGTCGCAAGACCGACCCCGGCCCGCATTTTGACTGGCGGCGACTACGGCAATTACTGAGCAGCGGATAAAGCCCCGATAATTCCGCTATGATGCACCCCAGGCCAACCATAGATAGCGAGTCACCATGTCCCTGCTAGCCATCCTCATCAGCCTCATTTTTGAAAGATTCCTGCCACCCCTGCATCGTCTGCGCAGCCTGGCCTGGATCGGCCCCTACCACCAATGGATGTGCGCACGGCTGGCCGATCATCCCCGATGGCAGGGCGTGCCCTGCCTGCTGGTCATCGTCTTGTTGCCCGTGGGCGGCATCGGCCTTGCCCAATACCTGCTCAACGACCTGCTGCTGTTCTTCGGTTTTGTCTTCAGCATCCTTGTACTCACCTACAGTCTCGGCCCCAAGGACAGACACTATCGGGTACAGCAATACCTGGATGCTGAAGACAACGGCGACACCGACAGCGCACAGCGCCTGCTGGAGGACATCTTCGCCGACCAGGAATGCGCGGCGGAACACAGCACCCCCCCGGAAGAGGCCGCCACCCGCGCCCGCCTGCTCAGCGAATACGTGCTGGTGCAGACCCACGAACAACTGCTCGCCATCCTTTTCTGGTTTGTGGTCCTCGGCCCCATGGGCGCCATGCTCTACCGGCTCACCGTGGAACTGATGCGCGCCGAATGCTGCACCCGCGGCTGCAATGAACCCAGCGAATTCCAGGCCGCCATCCAACGCCTGCATTACCTGCTCGCCTGGATTCCCAGCCGCCTCACCGCACTCAGCTACGCCGTGATGGGCAGCTTTGTGCACGCCATGCACGCCTGGCAAAACACACCGCTGGAAGAAACGGACAGCCACAAGGACACCACACCCCCCAGCCATCGCCTGCTCGTGCGCATCGGCCTCGCCTCGCTGCAATTCGATCACCAGCCACCGCAGGACAATGAAGCCGTACGCGAAACCCTCGGCCTGTGCGGGCGCAGCCTGGTGGCCTGGGTGACGATTCTTGCCCTGATGACCCTGGCGGGGTGGGCGAGCTAGGCAAGGACCATGCCCGCAGGCAAAGAAAAAAACTGGTCGCAACAGGTCACCGAACACAGCAATGCCCTCGACCTCGAGCCGGGCGTGTTCACCCTTGACGATCCGCGACGGATTGCCGCCTCCCTCAAGCGCTCGGCGGAGCGCAGCCGGCGCCGCAAGACCGACCCGTTCCGCAGTGCCATGTCCATGCTGAACTTTTACATCAACCGGGCGGGACGCAAACTGCCGGGCAAACAACGCCAACGGCTGGAGGCGGCCAAGGATGAATTGCGTGATCTGTTTGGCAGGCCGCGCAAGGCGAAAACCCAACAACAAAGGCAAAACGGCCCAAAATGAAACCGTTAATCATTCTCCTTACCCTAATGCTCCCCGGCATGAGCTGGGCAGCCTGTTTTAGTGAGCAAATCAACAAACTGGCGAACTCCGGAAAAGTCTATAAGGCGAAGGTTATTGCCAACAAAAAGCTCGGCGCGCGTAGCTGCGAGTTAACGCTGACCATCTCAGGAACAAGGATCATCGGTGAAGCAACAGGGCGACTATGTCGCACCGAAAAAGATGCCACCATCAAGGTACTGATTCATAACACATGTTGTGAACCCCCTACTTGCAAAGGCAACAAAACAAGCAAAATCTGGTTCACCACCCCAAAAGATCCTACAAGAGCCGGGCTACTGATCCTTGCAGACCATGATAAGGACTTGCTCGAAATACTCAGGCCGGACACCAACAAAACCACAGCGGCAATTAAATCCAAGCCCGCCCAGTCAAGGAAGAAATCACTGGGACAGAGGTCTGAGACAGCAGCCACCATCCCAAAGGCCGGTGTGCCCGGCGGTCTCAAAAGTAAAAGGGATAACACCACCACGGCCACAAGGCGCAGCGCCCCACCTCGCCAAAAACCACCCAGCCAACCCTTGTCAGCCATCACCAGCGCTCCGCCATCACTGGATCGCTACAAGGTGCAACTGGGTGTTGACCCGCGCATGGAAAAACCCGGCCCACCCGGGGAACTCAAGGTCTGGATCGGCGATCCGGCACTCAATGCCAATTTCGACAAAGACATGTCAACCGCCGAAACCACCATCGCCGCGGTGGGACAATCCGCGAAGGTGACACCCTTTGCGCCCGATTTTGAAGTGACGCCCAAGGAAAGCATCTGCATAAAGATCCACCCCTCGGGTTCCGAGGCCCGCTTCGCCCTCACCCCCAAGGCCACGGGCACCTTCAAGGTGGGCGCCGATGTGCTGTTGTATGCCTCCGCGACATGCAAGGGTTCGCCGGTGCCCAAGTCTGCCGCTTCATTGAAAGTGCAGGTGGTGGTCAACACGCCCGCTGTCATCAGGGGCTATCTTCTGCAACTCTGGGAAATACTCTGGAAGGGGGTTCTGGAATTCTGGGGCTGGCTGGTCGGGGCCATTGTCAGTCTGCTCATTTTCAGGATGCGCAAGCGTTTCAAATGGTTTCGCGGTGATACCTGACACAGTCACCGGCTGCCCCGCCGCATGAACACCGCACCGGTTTCCACCACCACAAAAGAATATCGCTTTCGGGGAAAAGACAACATGACCGAAATCAACAAGGAAAAAATGACCGCGCAGATGGACCATGAATTCGTGGTCTTTCTGATCGGCATGCGCATCAACAAGCCCTGGAAGGTCCACAAGTGGCTGCCCGTCGTCATGGCCATGCAACGCATGATCACCGAGCTCCGGCAAAAACCCGAGCTGGGCTTCCTGCATCACGAATCATGGCTCGGGCGCACCTCCATCATGGTGCAATACTGGCAATCCTTCGAGCACCTCGAGCAATACGCCGTGAACAAGGATGCCCGGCACGTTCCCGCCTGGCTGGAATTCAACAACAGGATAAGGGCCAACGCTGATGTGGGCATCTGGCACGAGACCTATCTGTCCGGCCAGGGACGCTACGAGTGCGTGTACACCAACATGCCTCCCTTCGGCCTGGGCAAGGCGGGCCGGCTCATTCCCGCCGTCGACCGGTATCACACGGCCCGCGGCAGAATG
>DRKQ01000109.1 GCA_011051685.1 Gammaproteobacteria bacterium | reverse complement strand
TACCTTCCAGGAATTCCAGGAAGGCGCCGCCACCGGTGGAGATGTAGGAGACCTTGTCTTCGATGCCGTATTTGTCCACCGCCGCCAGGGTGTCGCCACCGCCGGCAATGGAGAAGGCATCGCTATCGGCAATGGCCATGGAAATGGCCTTGGTGCCTTCACCAAACTGGTCGAACTCAAAAACACCTACGGGGCCATTCCAGACAATGGTGCCGGCGCTCTTCAGCACCTCGGCGAGGGCGGCAGCGGAGTCGGGGCCAATGTCGAAGATCATGTCGTCGTCGGCCACCTCGTCGACCTTTTTCAGTGTGGCCTCGGCGTCTTCAGCAAATTCCTTGGCGCACACCACGTCGGTGGGAACGGGAATATCAGCACCCCGTGCCTTGGCCTCCTCAGTCAGCTTTTTTGCGGTATCCACCAGGTCGGGTTCGTACAGGGACTTGCCCACGTTATAGCCCTGGGCGGCAATGAAGGTGTTGGCTATGCCGCCGCCGACGATGAGCTGATCGACGATCTTGGACAGGGATTCCAGCACGGTGAGTTTGGTGGAGACCTTGGAGCCACCGACGATGGCCACCATGGGACGGGCCGGGTTGTGCAGTGCCTTGCCCAGGGCCTCCAGCTCACCGGCCAGCAGCGGGCCGGCGCAGGCGATGGGGGCGTACTTGGCCACACCGTAGGTAGAGGCGTGGGCGCGATGTGCGGTGCCGAAGGCATCCATCACGAAGACATCGCACAGCGCCGCCATTTTCTTGGACAGCTCCTCGTCGCAGGCCTTTTCACCCTTGTTGAAGCGTACGTTTTCCAGCAACACCAGGTCGCCGTCTTTCATGGGGCCCACGCCCTTCTCCACCCAGTCCTTGACCATTTCCACGTCCCGACCCAGCAGGGCGGCCATGTGCTCACCCACGGGAATCAGGGAATATTCCTCGTTGTATTCGCCCTCGGTGGGACGCCCCAGGTGGGACATCACCATTACCTTGGCGCCGGCCTTCAGGCAGTGCTCGATGGTGGGCAGCGAGGCGACAATGCGCTTGTCGGAGGTAACCTTGCCATCCTTGATGGGTACGTTGAGATCCTGCCGAATCAGCACACGTTTGCCGGCCAGATCCAGATCGGTCATTTTTATAATAGACATTTGAAGTTCTCCTAAACAAAAGACTTAGATCAAGGTTGACCTTCAGCTAAATCTTTTCTTGAGAGGAAAGGGTAAAGAGAAAAGATGAAAGGGAATGCAGCGGGCTCACGCCCGCCGCTGTTTATTCCCTTTGCTCTTTTATCTTTCCACTTTGCTCTGTAGTTTTAAGCCACGTGCATCACGAAACGCAGCATGTTGCAGGTGTAGCCGTACTCGTTGTCGTACCATGACACCAGTTTGACGAAGGTGCCGTCCAGGGCGATGCCGGCCTCGGCGTCGAAGATGGACGAGTTGCTGCAACCGCGGAAGTCGGTGGAGACCACCTTCTCGTCGGTGTAGCCCAGGGTACCGGCCATCTCGCCTTCGGAGGCGGCCTTCATGGCGGCACAGATGTCGTCGTAGTTGGCGTCTTTTTCCAGTTCAACGGTCAGATCCACCACGGAGACGTCGGAGGTGGGCACGCGGAAGGCCATGCCGGTGAGCTTGCCGTTGAGTTCCGGCAGTACCACGCCCACGGCCTTGGCGGCGCCGGTGGACGACGGAATGATGTTTTCCAGGATGCCGCGGCCTCCGCGCCAGTCCTTCATGGACGGACCGTCAACGGTCTTCTGGGTAGCGGTGGCGGCGTGCACGGTAGTCATCAGGCCGCGCTTGATGCCCCACTTGTCATTGAGCACCTTGGCGATGGGTGCCAGGCAGTTGGTGGTGCAGGAGGCGGCGGAGACGATGGCCTGGCCGTCGTAGCTGTTGTGGTTGACACCGTAGACGTACATGGGTGTGCCGTCCTTGGAGGGGGCGGACATCACCACCTTCTTGGCGCCGGCCTCGATGTGCTTCTGGCAGGTCTCTTCGGTGAGGAAGAAGCCGGTGCACTCGATGACCAGGTCGGCACCGATGTCGGACCAGGCCAGGTTGGCCGGATCGCGCTCGGCGGTCAGGCGAATGGTCTTGCCGTTGACCACCAGGTTGTTGCCTTCCACGGCGATGTCACCGTCGAAATTGCCGTGCACGGAATCGTACTTGAGCATGTAGGCCAGGTAGTCCGCGTCCAGCAGGTCGTTGATGCCCACTACTTCGATGTCGCTGAATTCCTTGGCGATGGCGCGGAAGGCCATGCGACCGATACGGCCGAAGCCATTGATACCGACTTTGATTGTCATATCTTATCTCCCAGTTTTTGTTTCCAGTAAAAATTTTATTGCCACAGAGGACACAGCGTTCACAGAGGTTTTTTAAAGACTTCCGCTCTGTGTCCTCTGTGGCTGTGTTTTTAAATCAGGCTTTCAACGGCAGCGACCACATTCTCCACCGTGAAGCCAAATTCCTTGAACAGCTCGCCGGCGGGGGCGGACTCACCGAAGCGGTCGATACCCACCACCTTGTCGGCGTACTTGTACCAGCACGGCGTCACTGCGGCTTCCACCACCAGGGTGGGCACGCCCTGCTTCAGCACCGAGGCCTTGTAGGCGTCATCCTGGGCCTCGAAGGCATCCACAGAGGGCATGGAGACCACGCGGATCTTCTTATCGCCAAGCTGCGCGGCGGCATCCATGGCCAGGGCCACTTCGGAGCCGGTGGCGATGATGATGGCATCGGGGTTGTCGCAGCCACAGTCGCCAAGGATGTAACCACCACGGGTGATGTTGGCGATCTGTTCCTCGTTGCGGGTCTGATGCGGCAGGCCCTGGCGGGAGAAGATCAGGCAGGTGGGCCCGTCCTTACGCTCGATGGCCTGCTTCCAGGCCACGGCGGTTTCCACGGCATCGCAGGGACGCCACACGGCCATGTTGGGGATCAGGCGCAGGGTGGGGATCTGCTCCACGGGTTGGTGTGTCGGGCCGTCCTCACCCAGGCCGATGGAGTCGTGGGTGTAGACAAAGATGCTGCGAATCTTCATCAGCGCCGCCATGCGCAGGGCGTTGCGGGCATATTCGGAGAACATCAGGAAGGTGGCGCCGAAGGGAATCAGCCCGCCGTGCAGGGCGATGCCGTTCATGATGGCGGACATGCCGAACTCGCGCACGCCGTAGCGCACGTAGTTGGGTTCATCGCTGTTGTCCATGGGTTTGTAGCCGGACCACTCGGTGAGATTGGAGCAACCCAGATCGGCGGAACCGCCGAACAGCTCGGGCAGCGCCGGCGAATAGGCCTCGATGGCGGCCAGGGAGGCCTGACGGGTGGCCGGGCCCTTGGCCTCGGCATTCACTGCGGCGATGTACTCGGCGGACTTGGCGGCCCAATCTTCGGGCAGCTCGCCGGCCATGCGGCGTTCGAACTCGGCGGCCAGCTCAGGGAACGCGGCCTTGTAGGCGGCGAAACGCTCGTTCCAGTCACTTTCTGCGGCGGCGCCCTTTTCCCTGGCGTCCCAGGCGGCGTAGACGTCGTTGGGCACCTCGAAGGGACCGTGATCCCAGCCCAGCGCGGCCTTGGTCAGGTTGACCTCTTCCTCACCCAGGGGCGCGCCGTGGGAGGCGTGGCTGCCGGCCTTGTTGGGCGAGCCGAAGCCGATGGTGGTCTTGCA
This sequence comes from Gammaproteobacteria bacterium, assembly GCA_011051685.1. Classification (GTDB taxonomy): domain Bacteria; phylum Pseudomonadota; class Gammaproteobacteria; order SZUA-152; family SZUA-152; genus SZUA-152. The sequence continues at coordinate 4,791 of DRKQ01000109.1, read as the reverse complement.
GCAGATCAGGGTAGGCTTGTCGGTCATGGCCTTGGCGAATTCCAGGGCCTTGGCAATGGCCTCGGAGTCATGACCATCCACGTCGGGGATCACGTGCCAGCCATAGGCCTCGAAGCGCTTGGGTGTATCGTCGGTGAACCAGCCTTCCACGTGACCGTCGATGGAGATGCCATTGTCGTCCCAGAAGGCGACGAGCTTGCCCAGCCCGAGGGTGCCGGCCAGAGAGCAGGCCTCGTGGGAGATACCTTCCATCAGGCAACCGTCGCCCAGGAACACATAGGTGTGGTGATCGACGATCTCGTGACCCTTCTGGTTGAACTTGGCGGCCAGGGCCTTTTCGGCGATGGCCATGCCCACGGCATTGGTGATGCCCTGCCCCAGCGGACCGGTGGTGGTTTCCACGCCCGGAGTGTAACCGTACTCGGGATGGCCTGGGGTCTTGGAGTGCAACTGGCGGAATTGCTTGAGGTCTTCGATGCTCACATCGTAACCGGTGAGGTGCAGCAGGGAATAAATGAGCATGGAGGCGTGACCGTTGGAGAGCACAAAGCGGTCACGGTCGGGCCAGTGGGGATTGTTGGGGTTGTGCTTGAGGTTGTCTCGCCAGAGGACTTCGGCGATGTCCGCCATACCCATGGGGGCGCCGGGGTGGCCGGATTTTGCTTTTTGCACCGCGTCCATGCTGAGGGCACGGATGGCATTGGCAAGTGTTTTGCGGTTTGGCATGTGATTCTCCTAAAAATACACGTTCAAAAAAGTAACAAACCTCTTATGCAGCGCCGTGACAGCAAACGCCGCAGAAAATATTCCGTTTTGTAATCCGTCGGGCCCCAATGGTGGTGGAAGCGTTCGCGAAGCAACACCTGTGCGCTGGTCAGCCGCGCGGGTTCGACGACAGGCGTGAGATGCATGATGACTCCCCTTCCCCTGACCCTCCACTGGCCGGCGCGCCACTGCGGGTGATTTTCCGCCGGATCGCCAGGCCACACCCCCTGAATCAGCCTGGCTGAAGAGCGGGGAACCTATAATTGTCCTCGATCAGGCCCATCAGGGCAAGGGGCTGGAGAGGGGCCCTGCCGTCAAAAAGCCGCCGCCCAGGTGGCATTGGCGGGTTCTATTTGGCGGTGTCCTTCCATTTGATAGAGCAGCCCATGCTGGGGATCTGCTCCTCCGGGCCCTGGCCAGTCGCTGCCACCTGTTTCATGGCCTCGAACAGGTCGCGGCGGGCGCCGGGCACCTGCTCTTTGCGGCTTTCGTCCAGGCGGCCGCGGTATTGCAGCTTGAGATCCGCGTTGTAGCCGAAGAAATCCGGGGTGCAGACCGCGCCGTAGGCCTTGGCCACTTCCTGGCTCTCGTCGAACAGGTAGGGGAAGGGGAAGTCGTATTCCTTCGCCACCTTTTGCATGTTTTCGAAGGAATCTTCCTCGTATTCCGTGGGGTCATTGGACATGATGGCCACCGAATTGATGCCCAGCGCCTTCAGTTCCCGGGCGTCGCGCACAATGCGCTCGCGGATGGATTTCACGTAGGGGCAGTGGTTGCAGATGAACATCACCAGCAGGCCCTTTTCGCCCTTGCAGTCGGTCAGGGTCCAGGTCTTGCCGTCCACACCGGGCAGGGCGAAATCGATGGCCGGTCGGCCGAAGTCACAGACTGGGGTTTCCATTCTTACCATGGGGTTTCTCCTGTCTTTTTAAGCGGAGGTAAAGGTGAATCGAAAATCGGCCAGCCATGATACACGATGCCGCGGCCGGGCAAAGGCCGTGCTACAATCTGCGCACTTTTTCGGCATGGCCCGCCCTGCACGCAAATGCCCACCATGAAATCACCCGAACTGCTCTCCCCCGCCGGCACCCTGAAGAACATGCGCTATGCCCTGGCCTATGGCGCCGACGCGGTGTACGCCGGCCAGCCGCGCTACAGCCTGCGCGCGCGCAACAACGACTTCGACCACGCCAACCTGCAGATCGGCATCGACGAGGCCCACGCCCAGGGCAGGAAATTCTTCGTCGCCAGTAATATCTCGCCGCACAACACCAAGGTGGACACCTACCTGGCGGACATGGCGCCGGTGATCGACATGCGCCCGGATGCGCTGATCATGGCCGACCCGGGGTTGATCATGCTGGTGCGCGAGCGCTGGCCGGAAATGCCCATTCACCTCTCCGTGCAGGCCAACACGGTAAACTACGCCACGGTGCGCTTCTGGCAGTCTCTGGGCATTGCGCGGGTGATCCTTTCGCGCGAGCTGTCGCTGGAGGAGATCGCCGAGATCCGCCAGCGTTGCCCGGATATCGAGCTGGAGGTGTTCGTGCACGGCGCGCTGTGCATCGCCTACTCCGGGCGCTGCCTGCTGTCGGGCTATTTCAACCGTCGCGATCCCAACCAGGGCACCTGCACCAATGCCTGTCGCTGGGACTACAAGGTCTCCCCCGCCGCCGAGGACGCCAGTGGTGATATGCATGTCGCCCGGCAACCGGCGGCCTGTGGCGGCGCCCCCCGCCACCCTGCGGCCGACCAGCCGGTGCTGATCGAGGAGCGCGGCCGCCCCGGTGAACTGATGGCCATGGAAGAGGACGAACACGGCACCTACATCATGAACTCCAAGGACCTGCGCGCCATTGAACATGTGCAGCAACTGGTGGACATGGGCATCGACTGCCTGAAGATCGAGGGCCGCACCAAGTCCCACTACTACGCCGCACGCACCGCCCAGGTCTATCGCCAGGCCATCGACGACGCCTGCCACGGCCGCGGCCTGGACCCGCAACTGCTGGGCGTCCTCGAAGGGCTGGCTAATCGTGGTTATACCGACGGCTTCTACCAGCGCCACCATACTCACGAAACCCAGAATTATCTCACCGGCCACTCCAAGAGCAGTGAACAACAGTTCGTGGGCGAGATCAGCCGCATCGATCCCGAGCGTGGCCTGGCCGAGGTGGCAGTGAAAAACCGCTTCGCCGTGGGTGACCGTCTGCAGTTCATCCACCCCAGTGGCAACCGCGATGTGCGTCTGGACGAGATGTTCGATCTCGATAATAAGCCAATGAAAGTGGCCCCGGGCAGCGGCCACCGGGTGCTGATTCCCTGGCAAGGGCAAAGTGGTGAGTTGGGGCTGGTAGCGCGGTATTTGGTTTCATAAACCGGGGTCAGAGAACAATTGTTCCTAATATTAGGAACAATTGTTCTCTGACCCCGGTTTTATCTATCACTTTTGCGGAATGTCTTTTTGCGAGTATCTGAGGCACTGTACCCGAATGCCGGGATATCCCCTTTTGTTGTTATGGTTGATGGGCGGCGGTCTTGGTGAAGTATGTGGATACTGTTTGTATAACCAGCATGTCATCGACCCCGTAGGGTATCCGGGCGCTATTGAGTAATTTGGAATGAATACACTGAGCCACGACGAACAAGTTCAAATGACCCTGCGCGTCATTGCCGTGCTGGACGAGTGGCGGCTTACCAGCGCGGACAAGATCAGACTGCTGGCCCTGCCGGCGGGTACGCGTACCAGGTCGATTCAGAAATATCAGCAGGGTGCTCCCCTGCCATTCGATGATGCGGTAAGTGAGCGCGTGGGGCATCTGCTGGGCATCGGTCATTCCCTGCGCCTGGCTAATCCGCGCAACACGGCGGCAGGTTTTTTGTGGCTGCACCGGCCGCATCGGCGTTTTGACAACCGCACACCCATGACGGTGATGCTGGACGATGGCCTGGCGGGGATCATCGAGATCCGCAAGGAGGTGGATTGTTCCTACGACTGGTTTTTGGATGGGCAGGGCGGGTAGCAGTTGCTGATCGGCTTGAGGTCATAAAAAAGGGCCGCTTCCTGGGGAAGCGGCCCTTTTTCGTGGAAGCGCAGCGACAAATGCCGTTGCAGTCCGGGCAATCAGTCGATCCGCGACAGCAGATCCGGATTGACCACGAGGTTACGCACGCCATGGGCGTGATCTTCGTTGAAGGTGTTGCCCTTGCACCAGTCGCCCACGCTGGCGATGTTCACCTTGGCCACCTTGGGGCGCACGCTCCAGGTCACCTGGAAGGGTGAGCCCTTTTCGTTGTAGCCGGGGCCGGTGGTGGAGCCGGCGTACTGCACGGGTGAGCCGGTGTTGCTGGGGATGTTCAGCGCCTGATGCAGGCCGTTCTTTACGCCGTGTTGGGTGAGCTTGCCGAAATCCAGGGCGTTTTTGTCGTTGACCAGTACGTAGACCTGGGTCTCCACCCGCAGCTGCGGATTCTTGATGGACTCACTGAGACAGGAGCCAAGGGTGGGGCCGGGTTTGATCTGTGCCGTGGAGTGCACGTAATGCACCTCGATGGTGTCTCCGGGTTCAAGGTTGCCGTGCTTGCTGGGGCAGGCGGTGGCGGGTTTGAGTTCGGCGCTGCTGAGGTGGCCGGTGTATTGGTAGCCGCTTTGGTAGCCGTGGCCGTCGCCATTGCCGGCATATTTGGTGAATTCACCACCCTTGTGCTCGGCGTTCTTGTGGAAATGGATGTTGCACAGATTCATCTCGGTATAGGCCGGTGCGGCGCTGAAGATGCGGGGGTTCTTGCCGTCGTGCGCGTCGATATCACGGGGTGACTGAGGCCCGAAACCTTTTCCCTGGGTGTTTTTGGCCAGCGCGGCCCGTTGCTTGGCGATGACATCATCAGACACCTGGCCATGGTGGTCGTCATGGTGTCCTTCGCTTGCGTTGGCGTAAACGGGCAGCAGTGTGCAGGCTGCCAACAAAACGATGACTCGTTTCTTCATTTTTGTTTTTCTCCCTCTATTGATTGGCTCATGATTGG
>DRKQ01000108.1 GCA_011051685.1 Gammaproteobacteria bacterium | reverse complement strand
GGAGGTCATCAGGCCTTCATTCTGTGTTTTGATAATGGCGACGGTAAATTCACGGCCATTCAGGTATTCCTCGACCAGGACGGGTTGTTTGAAGGTTTGATATAACGATGTGAGTTTGCTTTTAAAGCCGGCAAAACTGGTCACGTATGATTGGTCGTCAATCCCGTTGCCATTTGCTGCATCCAGGGGTTTCAGGAACAGGGGAAAGGCAATGGGTAGATCTGTTTCGTTTTTGTATTGATTGGGGATCGCTATGAAATAATCGGCTGTCTTGATGTCTTTGTTGATTAAGTGCGTTTTCGCCAGCACTTTGTTGGAATCGAATTCCAGTACTTCCCTCGATGAGCCCGTGAAATTTATTCCATGTTGCGCGCAATAATCGGACAGCCAGATATTGTCACCGTTTTTAAGGGGGATATATTTTACCGCGAGGACGACCAGGTCGGGCTTTCTGTTGATCATCTCAGCCAAATCGTTTTTTGTCTGGCATACCTTCAATGTTACGTCATGTCCCATCCCTTGAACTGTAGCCAGCACACTCTTGCAGGCGTCTAATGTTCCAAATCCGCTTTCTTTTAATGCTTCGTTGGGGGTGGTGATTATTTCTATGTGCATTGGGTATACCGCAAAATTATGTAACTGGGTGAATGAATGGTAAAACGGCTGAAATAACCATTCCCGACTGCGCTGCAAATAATATGAGACGCGAGGTGCAGCCCCACCCATCGACCGCCGACAGCGGGTGTATTGAGCGTAGTATTCAGAAAGCAGTAACAGACGGAGAACGGAGACGGGAAAGGAATTCACAATCACGTTGTGCTGACCGCACCAGTGTATCACACATTGATGGTTGATATCTTTTATTTAAGGACTCAAAATTGGTTTTACAGACTTCGGTGGACCTTCACCACCTTGGGAATGCCTGAAAGTGCAGTGAGTGAACACAAGCTAATCCCATAGCGCCTTCTACAATGCCAAATACTAGCAGGAGCGCCTTTCCAGGCGCGAATCGCGCCTGGAAAAGCGCTCCTACACGGGAAAATAACCCTGTAGTGATTTTTTTGAGATGAATAATATGGCCGAGTGTCGGTGATTTGACGTTACAGATTTAACAAATAGTGAAATGCTGTATTAAATTATCTGCATCTCGAACATGCTTGTTGCCGCAAAATATAACAACGTGATGTTTCGGCTAAGAATAAAAAACCATGAAAAAACCTCGGTAAAAATAGACTAAAAACAAGTTTCGCTAAATTGCTTTATGAATTGGTGAGTTAGAAATTTGTTCGTTGTTTTGGCTTGTGAAGTGGCAAAATATGTCTAGTATTAAAACTGAGTATCGCCCTTATTTTGCTGTCTGACCCAACTTGCATAACCTGGAACCTGGGCACCTGATTCTGTTGCGTATTTCTGCTTAGTCCAGAAATCCTGATGAGTCACACCGGCTTCCACTTGGTCTCGATGGTTCACGGCAGAGGGCGATGCCGCACCGCTAAGCTTTGAAAAGACCGCCTCCTGTTTCGCAGGGGGCGGTTTTTTATACCGAAGAACAGTGCTGTCCCGTTAACTTTCTTCCGTCATCCCGGCGCAGGCCGGGATCCAGAAAGTAATTACCGCGTAACTGTCTGGATAGGAGCAGACTGGATTATTCGCTGCGCTCACCCTACGGGCCGCCCTTTGGGCGTTCAACGCGCTCCGCGCTTTTGTTCCGGCCTGCGCCGGAATGACGGAATTTTTATATTTCGGTTCTTACAAGAAGCGCCTGCGACATACAATAATTCACCGGCCTCTTTTTATAAGATAACGCTTACTCGGCAATGCCCAGGTTATTCACACCGGCAGAGCCGGTGGCTTCAGTCATTAAATGACGGAAAAAGTTAACGGGACAGCACTGATCGAGAGGAAAAGATTTACAGGGCCTCTCGGCTGCTCACGCTGGCCATATGTTGGCTGAGGCGAATAGGTTCGATACCCAGTCGGTCGGCGTAGATGATGGTGAAGGCCAGCACGCTGGTGACGTATTCTCGGGTTTCCCGGTAGGGGATGTTTTCGATCCAGCGTTCGGCATCCAGGCTGCCTTTCTCGGGCAGCCAGCGCTGGATGCGCTGGGCTCCGGCATTGTAGGCGGCGGTGGCCAACACGGTTTGCCCGCCGAAGCGTTTGAGCATTTTGCGCAGATAGTGGGTACCCAGGGCAAGGTTGGCATTGGGTTGGGTGAGTTTGCCGCGGCCGCGGTATTTTTTCGGCAGCGAGCGGGCGATGTTTTTTGCCGTGGCGGGCATGAGTTGCATCAGCCCCAGGGCGCCCTTGGGTGAGCGGGCGTCCACCACGAATGCGCTTTCCCGACGGATCACGCCATAGGTCCAGGCGGGGTTGATCTCGGCCTGCTGAGAATAATCGAGCACTTCTTTTTGGTACAAGAGGGGGAAGCGCAGTTTGAGATCGTCGCGCTGATTTGTGCCGGCCATGGTGAGAATGGATTGCTCGGCCCAGCCCCAGAGTTGCGCCAGTTTGGCGGCGTCCACACGTTGCTCATTGTTCATGGTCCGGGTGGCGGATCGCCATTCCCGACGGGCGGGTACCAGGCGGCCCAGTTGCAGGAATTCGCGGGCGCGGCGTACGGCAGGCGTCTGGCCGATCTCGAACAGGCTGCCGGCGCTGGTCTCATGGGGACGATCGGCGATGGTATAGGGCAGGTTCAGGCGATCGGCGGCAAGAAAGCCGTAAAAACTCCGTTGTCGGGCCAGGGTGGTGAATTGCGTCATAGCCTGTTCGGTATTGCCCAGTTCTTCGTTGACCCGCGCCCGCCAGTATTGCCAGCGATCCGTGGTCTGCTGAGCCGGGGTGAGGCCGTCCAGCGCGGCGCGGGCCTCGGACCACTGGGCCTGTCGCAGGGCGGCGCGCACCCGCCACTCGCGGGCGGTGTCGCTGAGGGTGTCGGCGGGAATCAGGGAGAACCAGGCCTCGGCCCCGGGTAGCTGGCGGCGGGCCATGGCCATGGCGATCTCCTGCAGCAAGGCATATTGATCCTCTGCGGGCGTCTCACGTGCTTGTTGCGATGTCATCCAGAGATCGGCCGCGGCCTGGGGATCACGTCGCGCCAGGCGGGTGATCACGTTGATGAAGAGGCGCTCGGCCATGGGATGGTTGCTGTGTTCGATGCGTTTTTGATATCGCGCCAACAGCTGTGGTTTGCGATGCAGTTTGATCCACAGTCGCGCCAGCGGCTGTTCTTTGGCGGGCAGGGAGCGAACCAGATAGCGGGCCAGGGTGCGGCGGCCCTTGCTCAGTGCCAGTTCCATGCGCTGCCAGACCAGTTCGGTGGTGAGTTTTCCGGCGGCCTTCCAGCGTTTGAACACCCGGTCACAGTTACTGGGTTGTGATTTTCCACTGAGCCAGCGTTTTTCGATCTGCGGCCAGGCGGCTTGCTCCTGGCCAGTGCGCAGCAGGGCGTAGAGATAATGGCACTGCAGTCGGACGTTACTGGTGGCTTGGTAATAATCCAGGAAGCGCTGCCAGCGTCCCTGACGGGCCAGTTGGCGCAGGAGCTTTTGCCGTAACTGGGCCGCCACGGGCAGATCCCCGTACTGCTTGAAGAAACTGTTGAGTTCCTCGCTGGAGACGCGGGACAGGCGGCGTTTGATGTCCTGATACCTCAGGTAGGGATAGAGCGGATAATCCACAAGCCCGGGCAGAAGGCGGCGGAATTCGTTTATACGCCGCAGTCGCAGGGCCTTCTCGGCTGCCTCAAAGCGCGTACGTTGTTCGGCCAGCTCTGCCCCCTGGTAGTTGATCACCCGTTCCACCAACAACCGTGCTCCATCATCCTGGGAATCGTGGGGCAGGGCCCAGAGCAGGTCGGGGATCATCACTGACAGACAGAAACCTATCAGCCATGAATATCCAGCAGTCTTGATCGGCTGCCGGAAAATATTCAGGCAATGTAGGATTCGAGGACTCACGTCAGGCAACTCCATGCATGATAGTGCTGTCTATGACCTGTTAGCGGCCCTTTTGGGCCCGGGTTAAGGGCTGTGATTGTGGTATGGGCCACAGGTATTCAAGGAAATTGAACGATTTGCTCAAAACTTTCTGCTTTGTGTAGGCCAGTGGTTTGATTATGCTCAGGTTTCACTAGACAAACCAGTCGGGAAATCCCGTTTGTTCGGGAAATCTCAACACAAACAACGAGGGACATAACATGAGTATGTACAGTCGCGGAGAACCCTACGAAGTCAGTTTGCAGCGCGGTGATAGTGTGTATATCTGCCAGTGTGGCTTTACCAAGACACCCCCCATGTGTGATGGCAGTCACAATGACCACCCGGGTACCGAGCCTCTGGCGTACATGGCGGCACAGGATGAAACTGTTTACATCTGCGGATGTGGCAAAACAGCCAACAAGCCCTGGTGTGACGGCAGCCACAACGCGTCCTGACACAGGCCACCATGCAGACCCTGCTCGATAACCCCGCTTTTCAGGCCGCCGGTGCCCCCTTTGTCAGCACATTGTTGCTCGCCTTGGTGTTACGCCGTTTCTGGCCTGCGGGCATGGGGCTGGCCATCACAGCAGGATTCCTCCTCGCAGCAGCACTGATCGCCGGGCTCAACCTGCAACCGCTCACTTCCACGCGGAAGATCATTCTTAGCAGTGTGGTTTTGCCATTGTTGGTATTGGTGATGGGGTTTTTCCCCCGGATGCGAGGGGCAGACCTCTGGCGCTGGTTGCCCACGGTGTTGCTGACAGCGGCCGCGATGTGGATCCTCTGGCCGGTGCTACAACGTCAGGAGGGTGGGGCAGTGATTCTGGCAGCCACTCCGGTTCTGCTATACACCGTGGTGCTCTCGGCCGGTTTTGTGGCGCTGGCCAGCCGGCAGGCACCTGTGGACCAGGCGTTCAATAGCGTGGCGGCAGCCCTGCTGACCTTGGGTTTGGCCAGCGGGGCGGTAAGTCTGATCGCCGCCTCGGCACTATACAGCCAACTGGCCTTTGCAGTTGCGGCCTCCTGTGGCGCCATGATCGTAGTGGGGATGTTGGGCAGCAAGGGGCACTGGGATGCTTGTGCACTGCATGCCGCGTCCATGCCGGTGATTCTGCTGGCGGGGGCCGCCACGGTATATGCTCAGCTGCCGGAACTGGTCCTGCTGTGCCTGGCGCTGGTGCCCTTGTTTGTGGTGTTGCCACTGCCCCGGCCCAGCCGTCCGTGGCCACAATTGATCGTCATGTGTCTGTGGTCTGCTGTACCCGTTTTACCCGCACTCTGGCTGGCCTGGCGGGCTGCGGGGCCGGTGAGTTTTTGAATCTGCTCAGGCCAGATAAAAACCCAGGCATTACCCCAGGCAGTATTCCATTGACCCATTAGTACTTTTAAAAAAACAGGAGCATGAGATGAAAAAGAGCATATTTTTTAGTGTGTTATTGCTGTTGCCACTGACAGGAATGGCAGCCTCGTACACCATAGACCCGCAGCATACGTACCCTAATTTCACCATCAGCCATCTGGGCTTTTCCACCTTGCACGGGCGCTTTGGCAAAACCCGCGGCACCCTCACCATGGATCGCGCCAAGGGTACGGGGTCGGTGGATATTGTCATCGACGTGGCTTCGGTGGATACGGGCTTCAAAAAACGTGATGACCACCTGCGTTCGCCTGATTTTTTCAACGCGGTGGAATTCCCCGAGATCACCTTTAAATCCACCAAGGTGACATACCGGGGAAAGGGCGCCACGGTACAGGGGGATCTGACTATCAAGGGCGTTACCCGGCCAATCAGCCTGGATGTGAAGAGCATCAACTGCGGGGTACACCCATTCAGCAAAAAGCAGGTGTGCGGCTTCGATGCCACCGCCCGTTTGAAGCGATCTGATTTCGGTATCAAATACGCCCTCCCGGCAGTGGGTGATGAAGTCAATCTCGAGCTGGAAGTGGAGGCCTCCAAGAACTAGGTTCTCACGCCATTACCCTGGCTTTCCTCACGGCAGGGGTGTGGATTTTCAGGGCTGTCATGATTTCATGGCACTGTGGCATACTGCCCTTGTCCGGTCAGCACCGGGCAGGGGTTGTTTTTTTGTTCAAGTCAGTGAAAAAAGAGTCGATAGATCGCTCGGGTCGGCATACTATACGGGGATATCGGGATCCGCAGCCCCGGAGCTTGGCCTGACCTGCTGGCGGCAAATTTCTGGTGGCAAAATGAACATACAGGCTGCCACAAAAGCGGCGAGCGGGTGCCGTAACAAAGAGCGTTATATAACAAAAATGGAGAACACGAATGCCAGTTACATCTGAGGTTTCAACAGATGACAATACCGTTACCATAAAGATCAGCGGCCGTTTTGACTTTGCGGTGCAGAACGAATTTCGTGATTGTTATTACAATGCAAAGCCCGGCGAAAATACCAGGTTTATAATCAACATGAGTGGCGCCAATTACATGGACAGCTCGGCGCTGGGCATGCTGCTAATGATGCGCGAGTACCTCGGTGGTAATGCTGCCGATATTTCCATTATCAACTGCTCACCTGATATCAAAAACATCCTCACTGTGGCAAACTTTCAAAGTCTGTTCAAGATGGAGTGAGCCTGCCGACATGTCTCGTTGTTTCAGACCGAAACCTTTGCCCTCTGATCATTACCATGCCTAAAGGCGAAGCTTCACATCCCATCGCATATCAACCGTCACATGGGTTCATCCGCTAAATTGAATAATCAGCCTGCCAATACATCCTTAAGTGTGTTGGTGGCGGATGATGATATTCCCAATCGTCTGGTATTACAGGCCCTACTCGAAAGACAGGGCTATCATGTGATTCAGGCCGATGACGGCATTCAGGCTGTGGAAATGTTCAAACGTGAGCGGCCGGATCTGGTATTGATGGACATCACGATGCCTCACATGGACGGTTACGAGGCGACGCGGCGCATTAAGGCGATGAGTGAAGACACCTTTGTACCAGTGATTTTTCTTACCGCTACCTCTGATAGGGAAGGTCTCGCTAAATGCGTCGAATCCGGTGGTGACGACTTTCTTACCAAACCCTATAACCGGGTGTTATTGCAGGCACGAATCGATGCACTGATGCGCATTCGTGATCTGTACTCCACGGTACAAGACCAGCGAAATGAACTGGCCAATCATCAGAAACGCCTCGACCGCGAGCGCCAACTGGCAAAACGCCTGTTCAGCAATATTATTGAAACCAGCTCCTTGGATTTACCTTATGTACAATCCATGCTGTCGCCGATGTCACTTTTTTCCGGAGACATTCTTCTCGCCGCGCCAAAACCCTCCGGGGGATTGCATGTATTGCTAGGCGATTTTACGGGGCACGGACTCGCTGCAGCCATTGGCGCACTGCCGGTTTCCAGCGTCTTTTATGGAATGACCACCAAGGGTTATTCCATCGCGGAAATCGTCACCGAGATCAATAGAAAACTTAAAAAAATTCTGCCTACCGACATGTTTCTTGCTGCCTGTATTATTGACATCAATCCCGGTAGTCATACCTTATCGGTTTGGAATGGTGGTATCCCCTCGGTGATTATTTACGGGGAAGCGGAGCAGGAAATTATTCGCGTGTTGCCTTCACGACACTTACCCCTGGGTATTGCCAATGAAGAAAGTTTCAACCGCCGGGTAGAAATTTTGGAAATGCGCCAGAATGATCGAATATACATGTATTCCGATGGGCTTACTGAGGCGACAAATCCAGACGGCGTCATGTTTGGCAATCAAAGACTGGAAGGGCTGTTTATCCGCAACAGAGATTCCTCAGAGCTGTTCAACGAAATCCGCAGGGAAATTATTCGTTATCAGGCTGGTGGGGCGCAGCAAGACGACATGACCATGATTGAGTTGCGCTATGATCAACAGCAGCTTGAAGACACCGTTTTTCATGATAAAACTCAGGCTAAACTATTGGAAAGTCAGGCCTCGGCGTGGAGTTTTTCCATGGAACTTAGCGCCGATCTGCTGACCTATTTTGATCCTTTGCCCTTACTGATTCAGGCCGTTTGTGATATGCAAAGTTTCCGCGGACAACGCCAGCAGCTGTACACGGTTTTTTCCGAATTGTTCAGTAATGCCCTGGATCACGGCATACTTAACCTCGATTCAACGATGAAGCGAAATGCCGACGGTTTTGCCAAATATTACATGGAGCGGGAAGCCCGCCTGTCAAATCTGCGTGAGGGCAGTATCAAGATATTCGTCGCCCACGAGCCCAATGAAGAGGGTGGTCTATTAACAATTCGAGTCGAGGATTCCGGCGAGGGTTTTGACTTCCGCAAAAAGCAGCTAGCCCTTGAAAACAACGTTGGGCATTCCGGGCGAGGTATCCAGTTGCTGGATACCATCTGTGAGAAAGTTGAATTTAAGGGTAACGGAAATATTGTCGAAGCCACCTATCGCTGGCATTAATGCAGCAACTAAAAATAAAGAGAACTCAAGTGAGCCTTAAGATTATTATCGAAGACAATATTTATTCCGTCGATATTCCTGAGGATGTGACGCAAAACGGCGAAACGTTTTTCAGCAAGCTGGATTCCGATATGGACAAGGGCTGGCAGATGAGCCGGCAATGGGTGGATAAACCCGACTCCCTGCAACGTTGCCAGATAGTGGCGGACAGACTGGCCGATGCCATTAGCAATGAGAATGAAATGCTGACCTATTTGCTGGCCGGCTACATTGTTTCCCGCTTACCGGGTGTGCAGGAGGTGCATATCGATACGGAAGGGGAAATTTCGGAAACCCGGTTCAAATCGGGACAAGCGCAGTAGCAAAAAGAGTCAGTGAGGAGCACTGACCCGGTCTAGAGATTATTGACGAGCAATAATCCCTTTCCGGCGGTCTCCATCAATATACGTGGCGTAACTGATACGCCGCTCGGCCACCTTGCGACGATCTTCGGTTACCAGGGTTCCATGGCTGTCTACATAAGGAAAATCCAGCTGACATTCCCAGCTACGGCGATCCGCACCGCTGCGGCGATCATTCGATTGTCGCCGTTCGACCTGTTTTTGTTGCATAACTGCCTCCTGCGGTGACGTATTTTTGTTGTTGACAGGTACATTTAAGCATAAAAAATGCCAAAGTCACTTGTTTTGTCATCGATTACGGCAATAAACGGCTTTATTTCAGTAAAATTGCGTTGATTTCCCCGAAACGACGCAACCAAGGCGACCATTTCTGGAAGGAAACCGGCAGGGATTTACGGGCCGCCTCCGCTGCCTGATAACTGGGGAAGCTGCCGTAAATCAGGTTGATCCATTCCTCACCCTGTTTATCCTTCGACTTGAATTGAACCATGGGCTGTTCCAGTTTTGCGGAGGCCGCCAGTTTGAGCAGCCAGGAGGCGTCCTTGCTGCGCGCAAGCTGAATGGTGTAATGATTCCGCTTTTGTTTCTCGACCCAGGCCAGGGCCTTGGCCACTGGATTACTATGATATGGCGCATGGGCGATGGCGGGGCCGTGTTGCGCCTTTTTCTTTACAGTGAGAGGACGTTTATCCAACAGGGCCAGAGCCTCAGTGGCTTTTTTGACGCCCTGGCGCGAGGCGATGCGCCACCAGTACCTGGCTTTTTCAAGGTCTTTTTTGACACCAATACCTTCGGCATAGAGCCTGCCTAGATTGTATTGTGCAAATGAATAGCCGGAATTAGCCGATTCTCTGAACCAGTAAGCCGCAGCTTTGGTATTTTTTCGAGTACCCAGGCCATTTTCATACATTACTGCCAGATTATTCTGGGCGATGGCGTGGCCCTGATCAGCCGCTTTCTGATACCAGACAAAGGCTGTGGGCAAATCACGCTTGACGCCGTTTCCTGTGTGGTACATCCATGCCAAGGAAGCCTGCGCCTTGGCATAACCTTGTTCCGCCAGTGGCGCCCATGCCTTGAAGGCGACCTTGAACTGGCCAAACATGAAGGCCATGCGGGCATTGTCATACAGTGTTGCCACCACATTTTCCGGGATATCGTCGTCATCATCCACATCCTCGTCACAGAAGTCGATATCGCCATAGCTTGGATAATTCTCAGGATAAAGTTCCGATGAGGCAGCGGGATTTGACGCTGCCTTGCTCAACGTAGAGGCAAACAACAAAACGAAAAAAGCAACGCCCACAACAACAGTGAGGCGAAAAACGGGAAATAAGAAAGGCATCCGGGTAGCTACTGGGTCAGAGTGAAGACAATGGTTTTTTTGCATGGGTATCGGGGGCCATTGTACCTATTAAAGCGGCACGTTTTTGGATGCCTTTAATGACCAATCACATGCCTCAACAAGGCGGACGGCCGTTGTATTTTTTTCCGGGCTCAAATCACGGCCACAGGCTACTATAGACAAGGGAAAAAGGCAGAAAGTGCATTAAGCCAGTGGAATGAAGAATTATCTGACCTGTCGGTAAATTTTACAGTTATCCCGAATTTATTCACTGAATCGAAAAAATATACATTAATATCAATCAATTAAGAAATTGGCGCAAATATTGCGTTATTTATCCGTTCGCCAAAGGGAGCAGAAAAAAGAAAATAACAGGAGGTGGCGAATCCTCACAACCCCGTCCCTATTGCGGGGTTTTTTTTGCCTGGAATTTTTTCTTTTGAAGAAGATTACCCCCCGGCTGGACTTGACCGTTTTCCAACGAGAAAACGGGGCGCGTCTTTTGCGCCAACCAGCGCGCTGGGTCGAGACTGTGGCCTCGATTTAGTCTGTGGAGTGCAGGTAACGGATGTACCTGAAAAGAAATTGGCTCCCCCGGCTGGACTTGACCGTTTTCCAACGAGAAAACGGGGCGCGCTTCTCAGCGCCCACCAGCGCGCTGGGTCGAGTCTACGGATTCTATTCAATGTACTGAAGGTCAGGCAACGAATGTACCTGAAAAATAAATGGCTCCCCCGGCTGGACTTGACCGTTTTCCAACGAGAAAACGGGGCGCGTCTTTTGCGC
>DRKQ01000107.1 GCA_011051685.1 Gammaproteobacteria bacterium | reverse complement strand
GGCCATGAAGGACAACGTGGTGATTCTCAACTTTGCCCGTGGCGGCATTGTGGACGATGAAGCGGTTTGTGAAGCCATCAAGGCTGGCAAGGTGTATGCCTACGTGTGCGACTTCCCCAGCAACCTGCTCAAGCGGCATGAACGGGTGATCACCTTGCCGCACCTGGGCGCCTCCACCGTGGAGGCCGAGGACAACTGTGCCATCATGGTGGCGGAGCAGGTCCGCGACTACCTGGAGAACGGCAATATCCGCAACTCGGTGAACTTTCCCGAGGTGAACATGCCCCGTACCGAAGGGGTGCGTATTGCGGTGGTCAATTCCAATGTGCCCAACATGGTCGGGCAGATCACCACGGCGCTGGCCGAGGCCGATCTGAATATTATCGACATGCTCAACAAGTCACGCGGTGAGCTGGCCTATACGCTGGTGGATGTGGATAAGGCCGTACCGGAATCGGTGCTGGATGCGGTGCGTGGTATCGAGGGTGTGTTGGCCGTGCGAACGATGTGAGACAGGCAGAGGAAAGATATTAAGGATCTCAGAATTGGTTTAACAGATGTCAGTAGGTATTCATCTCCTATAGCGTACTTACTACCATGCCAAATATTGTGGGAGCGCCTTTCCAGGCGCGATTCGCGCCTGGAAAGGCGCTCCCACACGGGGAAATAACCCTGTTGCAATTATTTTGAGACGATTAATAAAAGATAAAAGAAGTATATTGCAGAGCAAACCTATGACCGACAAGCTCGACAAGATCCGGCAACAAATCGATGCCCTGGACGAAAAACTCCAGGCCTTGATCTCCGAGCGCGCGCGTCTCGCCCAGCAGGTGGCCGAGGTGAAGCAGGCGCGGGGTGATGATGCGGTGTTTTACCGCCCGGCGCGGGAGGCGGCGGTGTTGCGCGAGGTGTTGGCGCGCAACGAGGGTCCTCTGCCCGGCGAGGCCATGGCACGCCTGTTCCGCGAGATCATGTCCGCCTGTCTGGCCCTGGAGCAGCCGCTGAAGGTGGCCTTTCTCGGTCCCGAGGGCACATTCACCCAGGCCGCGGCTCTAAAGCATTTCGGCCATGCCGTGGACACCGTGCCCCTTTCTGCCATAGACGAGGTGTTCCGCGAGGTGCGCGCAGGTGCGGTGAACTACGGCGTGGTGCCGGTGGAAAATTCCACCGAGGGCGTGGTCAATCACACCCTGGACATGTTCATGCAGTCGTCGCTGACGATTTGCGGCGAGGTGGACCTGCGCGTGCATCATCATTTGTTGAGCCGGCAGCAGGATCGCAAAAAACTCCAGCGCATCTATTCCCACCAGCAGTCCCTGGCCCAGTGCCGCGAGTGGCTGGATGCGCACCTTCCGGACGTGGAACGGGTGTCGGTGAGTTCCAACGCCGAGGCCGCGCGGCGTGCCGCCGAGGAAGACAACACCGCCGCCATCGCCAGCGACGTGGCCGCGGAGTTGTACGGCCTCGAGGTGCTCAAGGCCAACATCGAAGACAACCCGGACAACATCACCCGCTTCCTGATCATCGGCCATCAGGCCGTGCCGCCCAGCGGCGATGACAAGACCTCCTTGCTGATCTCCGCGCGCAACAAGCCCGGTGCGCTGTACCAGCTGCTCAAGCCCTTCGCGGAAAACGACATTTCCATGAACCGCATCGAGTCGCGTCCCTCGCGCCTGACTAACTGGGAGTATGTGTTCTTCATCGACATCAATGGCCATGTCGAGGATGAAAAGGTGGCGCAGTGCCTCGATACCCTGCGTGAAGAGGCCGCTATGCTCAAGGTGCTGGGTTCCTATCCGCGTGCCGTTCTTTGACCCAATAAAATCTTGTCGGCATGAATACGCGTAGGGTGGGCACGTATTTTGTGCCCACGCGATGAGAAAAAATCCTGCGTGGGCATTGAAAGCGTGCCTTTATGCCCTGTGGGTACACCCTACGAATTGGGATATACCAGAGAAATTTCCAACAGCCTGTTAAAAGCGATATTGATTGATCATGAACCGATTCGAAGCATTGGCCGCCCGCGGTGTGCAGGGCCTGCAACCCTACCAGCCGGGCAAGCCTATCAAGGAGTTGCAACGTGAGTATGGCGTCAGCGACATCATCAAGCTGGCCTCCAACGAGAACCCGCTGGGACCCAGTCCCATGGTGCTGGCGGCGCTGCAAACTGAATTTCCCGAACTGGCTCGTTATCCCGATGGCAACGGCTTTGCGTTGAAACAGAAACTGGCCGCCAAACACGGCGTGGACATGGCGCAGATCACCCTGGGCAACGGCTCCAGTGATCCCCTGGAATTCGTGGTGCGGGTGTTCGTGCAACCGGGTGACGAGGTGATGTTCTCCGAGCACGCCTTCGCCATGTATCCCATTGTCACCCAGGCCGCCAGCGCCAGGGCGGTGGCGGTGCCCGCCAAAGACTGGGGCCACGACCTCGATGCCATGCTTGCGGCCATTACCGAGAATACCCGGGTGATCTTCATCGCCAATCCCAACAATCCCACCGGCACCTGGCTGGATGGCGACAGCCTGCAGGCCTTCATCGCCGCGGTGCCGGAAACGATTATCGTGGTGGTGGACGAGGCCTATTTTGAATTCGCGATTGATCCCGCGCTGGGTGCCGAAGATTATCCCGACGCCAGCCAGTGGCTGGAGCGCTTCCCCAACCTCGTCGTCACCCGCACCTTCTCCAAGGCCTACGGCCTGGCCGGGCTGCGCGTGGGGTATTCCCTGTCGCACCCCGACCTGGCCAATCTGCTCAATCGCATACGCCCACCGTTCAATGTCAACAGCCTGGCCCTGGCCGCCGCCTGTGCGGGGCTGGACGATACGGACCATGTGCAACGCGGCGTGGCCCTCAATGCCGAGCAGATGCAGGTGGTGACTGCTGCGGTGACGGACATGGGCCTGGATTACATCCCCTCGGTGGGCAATTTCGTCTGCATCAATGTGGGAGAGAACGCGGCGGCGGTGTATGATGCGCTGCTGCACGAAGGCGTCATCGTGCGTCCCGTGGCCAACTATGGCATGCCGCGGCACCTGCGGGTGACACTGGGGCTGGCGGAAGAGAATGAGCGTTTTTTGACAGCCCTGGCGAAGGTGCTGGGATGAGGTCTTTTCGAGGCCGGAGTAGTAAACGCAAAGGACGCAGAGTCGCAAAGAACGCAGAGGAACCATTGGTAAAAACTTTGCGTCCTTTGCGCCTTCGCGTTCTTTGCGTTAACAACACCATTCTTTGAAAGAGCGAAAGACAGTGATCAAACAACTCACCATTATCGGCGTCGGTCTCATCGGCGGCTCCCTGGCCCGGGCGCTGAAGCGCGCCGGTGCCGTGGGCGAGGTGGTGGGTGCAGGGCGGGATGCCGAGCATTTGCAACGCGCCCTGGCCCTGGGCGTCATCGACCGCGCGGAGGCCAACCTGGCCGCGGCGGTGCAGGGCGCCGACGTGGTGGTGGTGGCCACGCCGGTGGGGGCGGCGGAGGACGTGTTTCGCGCCATCGCGCCGGCCCTGCCGACCGATGCCCTGCTCACCGACGTGGGTTCCACCAAGGACTCCGTGGTGGCCGCGGCGCGGGCCGCCTTTGGCGAGTTGCCGAAAAACTTCGTTCCGGGCCACCCCATTGCGGGTACGGAAAAGAGCGGCGTGGAGGCCTCGTTCGCGGAACTGTTCGACGGCCGCCGGGTGATCCTTACCCCAACGGAAAATAGCGACCCCGCGGCCGTGGCCGGGGTGCGCGAGATGTGGCAACAGGCCGGCGCCGAGGTGGTGGAAACCAGCGTGGCGCATCATGACGAGGTGCTGGCCGCCACCAGTCACCTGCCGCACCTGCTGGCCTTTTCCCTGGTGGATACCCTGGCCAAGCTGGACGACAAGCAGGAGATCTTCGAATACGCCGCCGGCGGCTTTCGCGACTTCACCCGCATCGCCTCCAGCGACCCGCAGATGTGGCACGACATCTGTGTGCACAACGAACCGGCCCTGCTGAAAATGCTGGAGCGTTTCGAGGCCGACCTGGACAAGCTGCGCCAGGCCATTGCCGATAACGACAGTGACTACCTGTTGCAGGTGTTTACCCGGGCCAAGGCGGCAAGGGATCAGTTTTGTGATGATGCATAATTTATTGCCTTGAGTGTTTGGCCACAGAGGTCACAGAGTTCACAGAGAAACAACCCTGGTTGACTCTGTTTCTCTGTGCCCTCTGTGCTCTCTGTGGCAAAACTATTTTTTATTGGATTGAATGTGAACGAAAAGAACATCATTTTCACCGTAAACCCCGGCGGCGCCCTGCACGGTGAGCTGCGTGTTCCCGGCGACAAATCCATCTCCCACCGTTCCATCATGCTCGGTTCGCTGGCCGAGGGGGTCACTGAGGTGACGGGGTTTCTCGAGGGCGAGGATGCGCTGGCGACCTTGCAGGCCTTCCGCGACATGGGGGTGAACATCGAAGGTCCGGACAACGGCCGGGTGGTGATCCACGGCGTGGGCATGCACGGCCTGCAGGAACCCAAAGGCCCGATGAACATGGGCAACTCGGGCACCTCCATGCGCCTGTTGTGCGGCCTGCTGGCGGGACAGGCATTCAACACCACGCTCACCGGCGACCGCTCGTTGTCCAGCCGGCCCATGCGCCGGGTCACCGAACCGCTGGCGGAGATGGGCGCGGTGATCGGCACCACCGAGGCGGGTACCGCGCCGTTGAACATCTGTGGCGATCAGCCCCTGCGCGGCATCGCGTTCGACATGCCCGTGGCCAGCGCCCAGGTGAAGTCCTGCCTGCTGCTGGCGGGGCTGTACGCCGCGGGCCGCACCTGCGTCACCGAGCCGGCGCCCACCCGCGATCACACCGAGCGCATGTTGCAAGGCTTTGGTTATTCCGTGGAACGCGTTTCTCTTGAAAATAATTGTGCCACGGCCTGCGTCGAGGGCGGCGGCAAGCTCACCGCCACCAACGTTGAGGTGCCGGCGGACATTTCCTCGGCGGCGTTCTTCATGGTGGGGGCCAGCATCAGCGAGGGTTCGGATATTCTGTTGCAACACGTGGGGATCAATCCCACGCGCATCGGCGTCATCAATATCCTGCGGCAGATGGGCGCGGACATCACCCTGAGCAACCAGCGCGAGGTGGGCGGCGAGCCGGTGGCGGACATCCGCGTGCGCTCCGCGCCATTAAAAGGCATCCAGATCCCCGAGGATCAGGTGCCCCTGGCCATCGACGAATTCCCGGTGCTGTTCGTGGCCGCCGCCTGCGCCGAGGGCGAGACGGTGCTCACCGGCGCGAAAGAGTTGCGGGTCAAGGAGAGCGACCGCATCCAGGTGATGGCCGACGGCCTGCAGACCCTGGGCGTGGACGCCCGGCCCACCGAGGACGGCATGGTCATCCAGGACGGCGGCGCGGGCAGCACCCTGGGCAGCGGCCAGGTGGAAAGCCACGACGACCACCGCATCGCCATGGCCTTCGCCATGGCCGGCCTGCGCGCCAGCGGCCCCATCATTATTAACAACTGCGCCAATGTGAATACCTCGTTTCCGGGGTTTGTCACGCTGGCGCATGGCGCAGGGCTCAATATAAAAGCGTAGGGCGCAATAACCCACGGGCATTGCGCCGGGGCACT
>DRKQ01000106.1 GCA_011051685.1 Gammaproteobacteria bacterium | reverse complement strand
CGATGTGCCAGGTTTCCAGGTAGGCGCACACCGCGCCCTTGCGCTTGCCGCCCTGGTTCACCGCCACGGCGGTGTCGTTGGCCACTTTCAAAAACGGCACCACGCCCTGGGAACTGCCATTGGTGCCCTTGATGTGAGCACCCAGCCCGCGCACCCGGCTCCAGTCGTTGCCAAGGCCGCCGGCAAATTTTGACAGCAAGGCATTGTCCTTGATGGCGCCGTAGATGCCGGCCAGGTCGTCGGGCACGGTGGTGAGATAACAGGACGACAACTGCGGGCGCAGGGTGCCGGAGTTGAACAGCGTCGGCGTGCTGCTCATGAAATCGAAGCTGGACAGCAGGTCGTAGAATTCGATGGCGCGGGCCTCGCGGTCGATCTCGTTGATGGCCAGGCCCATGGCCACGCGCATAAAAAAGGCCTGCGGCAGTTCGAAGCGCTGGCCGTCGGCGGAGTGAATGAAGTAGCGGTCGTACAGGGTTTGCAGGCCGAGATAGGTGAATTGCAGGTCGCGTTCCGGCTTCAGCGCCCGGCCCAGTTTTTCCAGGTCGTAACGGGCCAGCTCCGGAGCCAACAATTCCAGTTGGGCGGCGCGCTGGATGTAGTGGGAAAAATAACCGGGATACTGCGCGGCCATCTCCGCGGCGCCGGGGCCGGCGAAGCGTTTCGTATTCGACTCCGGGCTGACGAAGGCCAGCGCCTCGCCGCGCAGGTCCGCCAGCAGCAGGCGCGCGGCCACCTGGGAATAATTGGGTTCCTGGTCGATGAGCCCGCGGGCGCTGAGGGTCAGGCCCTGGCCCACGTCGGCCTCATTGATGCCGTCGAACAGGTTGCGCAGCGCGCCCTCGAACACCCGTTCGGCGTCCACGTTCTCCAGCCCGGCGCAGGCCTCGCCGATCAGCGTCTGCAGATGCGCCTGGTCCAGCGGGCGCAGGCTGCCATCGGCGCACTTGACCTGCATCTGCGGCATGGCCGGCTGCGCGTCGTCACCCTGTTTTTCTTTTCGTTGCTGGGCGTGTTGCTCGCGGTACAGCACGTAGGCGCGGGCGATCTTGTGATGGCCGTTGCGCATCAGCGCCAGTTCCACCTGGTCCTGGATGTCTTCGATGTGCACGGTGCCGCCGTCGGGCATGCGGCGGAACAGGGCGTCCAGCACCTGGGCGGTGAGGGCGCGCACGGTCTCGTGGATGCGGGTGGAGGCGGCGGCCTGGCCGCCCTCCACGGCGAGGAAGGCCTTGGTGACGGCGACGCTGATCTTGCTGGCGTCGAAGCGGGTCAGCTTGCCGTTGCGGCGAATGACCTCGTAGCGGCTGGTGTCCACTCCCTCTTCTTCGGCACGGGCCAGGCCGGCAGAAATGGTCAACAAGGTATTGTCGGCCGGATTGATCTCGGTTATTCCCGGAATGGTGGTGCCCGGTGTCTCGCTGGTGCTCTGCATGCTCCCCCCTTTAATGTTGCTACCTGATATTGCTACATAAATGATGCTTCGGGGTCGCGTCTTGCGGGGGAGAAAAGCTACGGTGTGAGGCGCGAGGCCATGCAGCGGTATCCTCCACCGGCGGCCTTAACGCGAGACCCGGTGAACAATCCCTCCGGTGAGGGACTCCGCTTCGACAGGTATTCGGGCTCGGGGCGCCCATGAAAGGTCCCCCACACCGTTGCGCGACAGCCCCGGATTCTCGCCGGGTTCCCCTGTGGCGACACACGATTGCGGCTTTTTTGATCAAAAACCACAATATCTTGTGTGTGCGATGAAGCGTGGACACAAGATAGCGAATCGATGGGGGGATGACAAGCGGTGGGCGGAAAAACTTTGGGAGGTTGTTTTGGGTGCTGAGTACTTAACGCCGAGGGCGCAAAGGCGCAGAGGACGCAAAGAAAGGCTTTTTGGGTTTGGGCGCGTGGAGATAAATGGTCAGCTGGCAATCTTCACGGGAAGGGGCATTTTTACCGAAAAGCCCAATCAGTCCGTCATCCCGGCCCCGGCCTGCGCCGGAGTGACGGAAGATTACAGACGCAAGCATAAAAAACAAAAACTTTGCGCCCTCTGCGCCTCCGCGTCCTCCGCGTTTACAACTCGGAATCAGACACATCCACCCCCCGCGCCAGGGCGATGAAATCCCGCACGAAGGCCACTTCGTTCTCTCCACGGCGCACCGCGGCGTGCAGGGTGCCGTGCATGCCTTTTTCAGTGAGCGGTCGCTGGGTGAGGCTGGACTTGCGCGCCGCTTCACGCAGCACCCAGTCCGGCAGCACGGCGACGCCGCGCTGACTGGCCACCAGCAATAAAATCACCGCGGTGAGATCGGCCTGGCGCACGGCCGCGGGTTCGACTCCCGCGGGCTGCAGGAAGCGGGTGAACACGTCCAGGCGCTGGCGTTTCACCGGGTAGGTGATCAGGGTCTGCTCCGAGAGGTCGGCGGGGTCGATGAATGTCTTCTGCGCCAGCGGGTGCTGCGGGGCCAGCACCAACAGGGCCTGGTAGTCGAACAGCGGCTCGAACACCACGTCCGGCAGCTCCAGCGGGTCGGAGCTGATCACCAGGTCGATGTCGCCCTTTTGCAGCGCGGGGATGGGGTCGAAGCTCAGGCCGACGCGGATGTCCACCTCGATCTGCGGCCACTGCTCGCGGTAGGCATCCAGCACCGGCATCAGCCACTCGAAACAGGCGTGGCATTCGATGGCCATGTGCAGCCGCCCCGCCTCCCCCTGGGCCGCGCGGCGCAGCTCGGCCTCGGCGCCACTCACCATGGGCAGCACCTGCCGGGCCAGCTCCACCAGGTTGCGCCCCGCCGGTGTGAGGCGCAGGGGCTTGGTGTTGCGCAGGAACAGAGGCAGGTCGAAGTAGTGTTCCAGCGCCTTGATCTGATGCGACAGGGCCGACTGGCTGACATGCAGCGACTCGGCGGCGCGGGCCAGGTTGCCCGCCTGCTGAATGGCCAGCAGGCTGCGCAGGTGGCGAAGTTCAAGATACATGGGCGTGGCTCCGGGCAATGATGAATAAAACTAATAATCATTAGTATAAATATGAAATTTACTCATTGATAGCAGGGCACCATACTGCGCTGCAGGTTTTTCATCGAGGGGCTTGTTAGCTATCTCAGTGCCCCCCTCACCCCAACCCTCTCCCCCCGGGGGAGAAGGCGCAAAACAGGAGCCCAGCATGACCACCGCCAGCATTTCGTCAAAACCCGTCACCACCCACAACCTCGGCTTCCCGCGCATCGGCGCGCGGCGCGAGCTGAAGTTCGCCCAGGAGGCCTACTGGCGCGGCGAGATCGACGCCGCCCAACTGGCGCAGACCGGCGCCGAACTGCGCGCCCGCCACTGGCGGCAGCAGGCCGAGGCCGGGGTGGATCTGGTGCCGGTGGGGGATTTCTCGTTTTACGACCAGGTGCTGGACATGAGCTGCCTGCTGGGCGCGGTGCCGCCGCGTTTCCGGTGGTCCGGCGAGCAAGTCGATCTCGACACCTACTTCCGCATGGCCCGAGGCCGCGCCCCCAGCGGCGAGGCCACCGCGGCCTGCGAGATGACCAAGTGGTTCGACACCAACTATCACTACCTGGTGCCGGAGTTCCTGCCGGAGCAGGCCTTCCACCTCGCCTCCGACAAGCTGTTCGACGAGGTGCGCGAGGCACAGGCGCTGGGCCACCGGGTGAAGCCGGTGATCCTCGGTCCGCTGTCTTATTTATGGTTAGGCAAGAGCAAGGCGGATTTCGATGCACTGAGCCTGCTGGACAGGCTGATCCCGGTGTACCAACAAATCCTTCAGCGACTGGCGGAGCTGAACGTGGAATGGGTGCAGATCGACGAGCCCATTCTTGCGCTGGATTTACCGGCTGACTGGAAAGCGGCCTTTGAGGCCAGCTATTTCCAGTTGCACACTCGCGGACTGAAACGTCTGCTGGCCACCTACTTTGGCCCGCTACGCGACAATCTGAATCTTGCCTGCACGCTCCCCGTAGAGGGGCTGCACGTCGATGCAGTACGCGCCGCCGATGAACTGGACAAGGTCGCGGACTGGCTGCCCGGCCACAAGCTGCTGTCCGTGGGCATCATCGACGGGCGCAACATCTGGCGCACCGATCTCGACGCCGCGTTGCAAACACTCGCCAGCGTGCGTGAACGCTTCAGCGGTGAACTGTGGATCGCGCCCTCCTGCTCCCTGCTGCATGTGCCGGTGGACCTGGACCAGGAGGAGCATCTGGATGGAGAACTCAAATCCTGGCTGGCCTTCGCCACACAAAAGCTCGATGAGTTGACGATTCTCAAACACACGCTGAACGACGGCGCGGATGCGCAAGGCAATGCCCTGCAACGGTCCCGCGAAGCGATTCGCAGTCGGCGTGAGTCCACACGTATTCATCAGCCGGAGGTGCAAGCACGTGTCGCCGCCGTAAGTGACGACATGGCCCAACGCCGGTCCAGTTACCCGCAACGTGCCGCGCAACAACGCGCCTGGCTGAAGCTGCCGCTGTTTCCCACCACCACCATCGGCTCCTTCCCGCAGACCGCGGAGATCCGCCAGGCCCGTCGCGCCTTCAAAAACGGCGATATCGACGCGCCCACGTATCAGCAAAAGATGCGTGACGAGATCGCCCATGTGGTGCAAAAACAGGAGGCCCTGGGCCTGGACGTACTGGTGCACGGCGAGCCGGAACGCAACGACATGGTGGAATACTTCGGCGAGCAACTGGATGGTTTCGCGTTTACCGCCTACGGCTGGGTGCAGTCCTACGGCTCGCGTTGCGTGAAGCCGCCGATCATCTTTGGCGACGTGAGCCGACCCAAGGCGATGACCGTGGACTGGGCGCGTTATGCACAATCGCTCACGGACAAACCCATGAAGGGCATGCTCACCGGCCCGGTGACGATACTCAACTGGTCCTTCGTGCGCGACGACCAACCCCGCGCCGCTACCTGCAAACAGATCGCCCTGGCCCTGCGCGACGAGGTGCAGGATCTGGAGGCCGCCGGTATCGGCGTGATCCAGATCGACGAGGCGGCGCTGCGCGAGGGCCTGCCCCTGCGCAACAGCGACTGGCAGGCCTACCTCGACTGGGCGGTGGAATCCTTCCGCCTAACGGCAAGTGGAGTGTCCGACAAAACCCAGATCCACACCCACATGTGTTACTCGGAATTCAACGACATCATCGAGGCCGTGGCCGCCATGGACGCCGACGTGATCACCATCGAGACCTCGCGCTCGGACATGGAGCTGCTGGAGGCCTTCGAGGACTTCGTCTACCCCAACGAGATCGGCCCCGGGGTGTACGACATCCATTCGCCCAACGTGCCGGACACGCAGCAGATCATCGAACTGATGAAAAAGGCCGCCCGACACATCCCCACCGAACGCCTGTGGGTGAACCCGGACTGCGGTCTGAAGACCCGCGGCTGGCCGGAGGTGGAGGCGGCGCTGACGAACATGGTGGCCGCTGCACAGCAATTGCGTGGAAAACGCTGGAAACACCTCGACAACCCTGCGACGCAGCAGTGTTCCGCCTGAGCTTCAATGGGCCAGCATGTCCTGGCTGACGCCTTTAGTATGTCGTGAAAAAAGGCGTCAACCAAATATCTCAATCTGCCGGCCGGGTCACGTAGAATTTCCCGGCATGATCGATATAGCCTTCCCGGCCATCCAGGGTGGTCACCCGAGCATAGCCATGCTCGAAGCCATGGGAAGGCAGATACAGGTAGTCGATAACCTGTTTCCCGGTTCGATCGATGTAGCCGCAGGGATAGGCATCGCGATCCTCCCATCCTATCAAGCGTAGAAGCCGGAACAGAACGGAGGGGTCCCGAGGTGGCGCACATACCCGAGCCAGTCCATCACTGAATTTATACGCCCTGTAAAACTGTGGTGCGATCACCACGCGCCCGGTTTTATCGATATAACCGGAGCGGTCATTAATCACCACTCGAGCCAGTCCTTCCGAAAAAATCTGTGCAAACTGGAAACGGGGCTCGATAATAATCTCTCCACGGCGATTGATATAACCGTATTTTTTGCCCAGGCGCACCGCCGCCAGCCCCTCGTGGAAAGAGGCATTGGGAAAATCGTCCAGATCCACCTTCGGTACTGCCGAACCAGGTTGAGCAGCCTGCACCGGCATATACAGGACCGCGCAAAGCAATACCAGGTAACAGACATGCAAATACACTTTCGGGAGTCCCCGGCGCAGCGACAGGACTGCTATTTGCGCATCGATAGCCAGTGAATCCATGGATCTAACTCGCGAAGAAGGGCTGAATGCCGTTCGCCAAGCAGCAATTAAGAAAGAAAACCTGTCATCTGACTCTGTCATCTGACAAGTATAGCCAAAGCAATAAGATGAATCCGCAGTATCCTGAAAAATAGATGGAAGCTGATATACGCCTGTTATTTTCTACCAATTAGGCCGCCCATACTCTTGCCGTCGATCAATTACTCCTGTGCTAGGATGAACTGAACAAAGTCCCCGCCCTATTCTTCAGTGCCGACTGGCCCTCCTTTCCGGCCGAGCTTGGATTCCATGGCCTGAGTCCCAGCCAACCACAACGGAAACGAATCTCGAGGCGCATGGTCTACCCGGTGGCGCTTGCGTTAAACTACGCGGGCGATGTCAGAATGACTCTATCTGGCTCAATGATATTCAGGAGTAAACCATGAATCAAAAGACCCACGATCATATCCGGCAAAATGTCCGTGAAAGCTACGCCGAGGTGGCCGAGGCCAACACCAACGGCGATTGCTGCGGCGTGGAAAGCAGTTGCTGCGGCGTCTCCGACGATGCTGCCATCAACACCATCATCTCCACCCGTCTGGGCTATTCCGAGGACGAGCGCGGCAGCGTGCCCGAGGGCGCGGACATGGGCCTGGGCTGCGGCAATCCCCGCGCCATCGCCAGCCTCAGGCCCGGCGAGACCGTGGTGGATCTGGGCAGCGGCGGTGGTTTCGACGCCTTTCTCGCCGCCCAGGAGGTAGGCGAGAGCGGTCACGTCATCGGCATCGACATGACCCCGGCCATGCTCTCCAAGGCGCGGGCCAATGCCGAGCAGGGGAAGTTTACGCAGGTGGAATTCCGCCTCGGTGAGATCGAACACCTGCCGGTGGCGGACAACAGCGTTGATGTGATCATCTCCAACTGCGTGATCAATCTCTCCCCCAACAAGCCCCAGGTGTTCCGCGACGCTTGGCGTATCCTCAAGCCCGGCGGCCGGCTGGCCATCTCCGACGTGGTGGCCAGCGCGGTGATGCCGGAGGAGATGAAAAATGATCCCCAGCTGCACGCCGGCTGCATGGCCGGGGCCGAACTGATCGAAGACCTGGAAGCAATGATGGCCGAGGCCGGCTTTGAGAAAATCCGCATCGCGCCCAAGGACGAATCCAAGGAATTCATCAAGGACTGGGCGCCGGGCCGCGGGGTGGAGGATTACGTGCTGTCAGCCACTATTGAAGCGGTGAAACCTGGCGGTGGGTGTTGCTGTTAAATCTGTTATGGAAAAAAATTCTCTCGGCAAAACGGCAAGCCCGGTGTTCCGGGTAGCCGTCTGGCCATTCTGAATGTGACAAATACAATAAGCCTAGGGCCTGTTAACACTATTGGCGCTACCGCGCTGCCGCCCCAGAACCAGTACCACACCAATGATGCAATTGCTGCATTTCATAACAGAGCCTCCTGGTGTGGGGAAACGAACACCAAAGCACAAAACCCGGTGCTTCTCATTCCAAACCTAGGAACCTCTGATTATTAATCCTCTCAAAATAATTTCTATAGGGTTATTTCCCCGTGTGGGAGCGCCTTTCCAGGGGCGAATCGCGCCTGGAAAGGCGCTCCCACCGAATTCGGCATTGTATGAGTACACTCTGTGTTACTTTGCCTTCACTCACTGACGCTTCAGGCATCCCCAATGTGACTAATGCTCACCGCCGTCTGTTAACCAATGTTAAGACCCTTTTTAATTCTGGATGAAGTAGATTGCGACTTGAAATGTTCAGGTTCAAGGCGCGAATCGTGCGTAATAGCCCGCTAATGCGAAGACTCGTACCAACAGTAGACGCTTTTAGGCGATGCTGAAGTTGAGCATTTCTGGCGCAAGATACGAGCTCATGAATTGATCAGAGGTTCCTCTGGTACTGCCCCTGCTGGTATCAAGCATAAAAAAACCCCGCCCATTGGTAAGGGCGGGGCTGCTCTTGGCGCCGGTCAGGTCACGATCAGTGGGCCTGCCGCTGCACCATTTAACCTGCGGAATCCGCCATCTGGTCAAACCTCATCTGCACTGCGGCCAACATCTATATAAATGCTCTGCTTGCCATCAGACTTCTGTTTGTTCAGTTCCTTCATGACTTTCTCCACCGGGTATTCACCGCCGGCACCCTCTTCCACCAGGCACTCCATCAGGTTCTCGAAGGGCAACTCCACAGGACAATCCGCCATTGCCACCGAAGCCCCCATCAATGCCATAGCCATTACTGCCGCCTTGCCAAAAAATCTCATGATGCTCTCCTATCGTGTGAATGGGATAAAAATATCCACGCCTGCAAATGCTGTACAAGCCAGGGTATCGTCCCTCACAATCATTACTTTAGGATATTATTATATTATAAATCGTAAGCGGATAAGAGATTCAAAACGTGAACGATTCGTGAGGAATTCGTGATGTTTGCAAGACATAGAGGGAGGACACTGACTTCGCTCGCCCACGCTGCACGCCACGGCAATCAGTACGGCGGAAAAACAATCTCACACAAAACAGCTCGGAGGTTCCACATGAACGCACAATCACGCCTTGCCATCCACAAGGGACTGCGCAAACACTCACTGGCCCTGGCCACAGGACTCAGTATCGCTTTCGGGGCCAGCATGGCCCAGGCCGCCACCTGGGACGTCACCGTCACCAATCTCACCCATGGCAATCACTTTACCCCTTTGCTGCTCACTGCCCATGACAGCAGTACGCACCTGTTTCAGGTGGGCATGCCCGCCCCTCTGCCTATTGAACACATGGCCGAGTGCGGTCATCTCGACCCCCTGCTGGCCACGGCAGAAGTGGGCGCTGCTGATGCGGATACCATTGCGGATCCTGCCGGCGGTGTGCTCGCTCCCGGCGCCAGCACCAGCGCCATGCTGACCACCAGCGCCACCCATCTCTCGGTGGTGGCAATGGTATTGCCCACCAATGACGGTTTTCTTGGGCTGGAGGCACAGGAAATCCCCACCACTGCCGGCACTTATACCTACTACATTAACGCCTATGACGCCGGCACCGAGGCCAATGATGAAGTTCTCATGACCTCCGGCGCCTGTAGCTACACCGACAGTGGCATGATGCCCGGCGCCCCCGGAGGTGATGCCGGCAGCAACGGCACCGGTGTATCCAGCGCAGATACCAACACCAACATCCACGTGCATCGCGGTGTGCTGGGTGATCAGGATCCCACTGGTGGCAATAGCGATCTGGACAGCACCATTCATCGCTGGCAAAACCCGGTGGCGAAAATCACTGTCACCGTCACACCATAACGGGAGGCTGTCATGGGATTATTCAACAGACAATCTGCACATCCGCGCCGTTCGATTTTGACCGTGGTGCTCATCAGCACTGGACTGCTTGCGCTCAGCGCCTGCAAACATGATGAGGACGATGCTATGGCCACGCAGGCCATGTATCAGGTGACGGTATATAATCTGACCAATGGTCAGCCACTCACACCTCTGGGCGTGGTAATCCATGGCGCGGCCTATTCCCCCTGGCAATTGGGCAGTACTGCCAGTGTGGGCCTGGAAACCCTGGCCGAGTCCGGCGACCCCACTGCTTTTCTGGCCGAGGCGGACGCCAATACGGCTGTTATGGCAAGCACCAGTTCCAGCAATGGCCCCTTTGGCCCTGGCGCATCTGAAAGCGTCACACTCAGCGTGGATCATTCCTCCCTGCTGCAGCTGAGCGTCGCCAGTATGTTGGCCAATACCAACGATGCCTTTACCGGCGTAAGCCATTGGGAGATTGGCAGACTGGCGGTGGGTGAAAGTGTCAGCACCATGAGTCACGTATTTGATGCCGGCACCGAGGCGAATACGGAATCATCCGCCACCATGCCTGGCCCCGCCGCCGGCGGCGAAGGTTTCAATGCCACCCGGGATGATCTGGACAAAGTGACCATACACCGCGGCGTTGTGACAGCGGACGATGGTCTGACGAGCTCAGCCCTGGATGAATCTCATCGCTGGCTGGGATACGCGGCAAAAGTGGTGGTAACACGAATGCAATAATGCAATAAAGAAGCATCACAAGGTAGCACGAGGCCCGGTCTTTTGTTTTTCCCCTTGAAGACCTGGCCTCTTTTATTGTGATGCCGGCGAGCAGCTATACGAAGACAGACTTATGACCAATCATCCCCGGGTTTTACCTGCGCTGGAAGATGAATTACAAATGTCGAACCCCTGCCCTTTTCACTACTGACCTGAATATCACCACCCATGATACGACAAAGGGTTCGGCTTATGGTCAGGCCCAGTCCCGTACCTTCATTGTCAGTTACGGTATTATGCCGGGCTTGTTGAAAAGGCTGGAACAGGAGATCAAGTTGAGAGCTGTCCATGCCGATCCCCGTATCCTCCACACTGAAATAAAACGTTGCAGCATC
Organism: Gammaproteobacteria bacterium; assembly: GCA_011051685.1. Taxonomy (GTDB): domain Bacteria; phylum Pseudomonadota; class Gammaproteobacteria; order SZUA-152; family SZUA-152; genus SZUA-152. The sequence continues at coordinate 19,407 of DRKQ01000106.1, read as the reverse complement.
ACCAAGTTTGGTACGCCATACCTTTAGCTCCACCTTGCCATTGCGGGTGAATTTGGCGGCATTGCTCAGCAGGTTGAGTATCAGCTGGCGCAACCACAAACTGTCAGCCACCATCTCGCCAAGTTCACTTTCGTAGCTGACGTGCAACGTATTATTGTTTTTTTTCATCAGCATGCCAACGGTGGACGAAACATCATCCACCAGTGCACCCACGTCAAAGCGCGCCAGTTTCATCTCCATCTTACCCGCCTCGATCTTTGACAGATCAAGTACATTATTGATTAGTTTCAACAAATGATGACCGGAGGAATTTATCTTTTGCAGGTCAGCCGCCAGCTCCCCGGCGCCCAAGAGCCTGGCATCCTCGCAAAGCAGATCGCTGTAGCCAATAATGGCATTAAGGGGGGTACGCAGTTCGTGACTCATATTGGCGAGGAAGGCACTTTTCGCCCGGTTGGCCTGCTCCGCCTGATCACGCATGATTTGCAGATCCGCTGTGCGTACACGCACCAACTCCTCGAGATGATAACGATGCGCCTGTAATTCTTCTTCCGCCGCTTTCTTTTCACTGATGTCCCGCAGGGTAACCACGTAACTCCACTCATCACCCATTTGCATTTGGGCCACGGAAACTTCAGCGGGGAAGCGGGATCCGTCTTTGCGGGTCACCTGGATTTCGTGACGCTTGCCAACATTTTCGAAATGTTCACGTCCCAAAAAATGCCAGAGACCATATTCACAGGCCCCCTTGTTCATGTCACAGGCAAAACGGCTCACACAATGCCCCACCACCTCACTGGCCAGATAACCGGTGATATGTTCCGCCGCAGGATTGAAGGTTTGCACAATACTGTTGCTGTCAATGGTCATCACCCCGTCCATCATGTGATCCAGCAGGCTGCGGAAATGCAACTCACGTCCACGCAGCAGGTTTTCGGTACGACGCCGCTGGGTGATATCCCGAAAGAATGCCGAGAGTCCGTCTTCATCGGGATAGACCTGGGTCTCGATCCAGGCGTCACTGGGTGCGTAATACACTTCAAAAGCGGTGCTGACGCCATCTCGCATGGCCGCCTGAAAACGCTCAAAAAACACCGTTGAAAATTCCGCCAGCTCATCCCACACGATCTGACCCAGCACATCCCCGCGCAATATCTGAAACAGTTGTTCCGCCTGGCGATTACAGTAGGTAATCACATAGTGTTCATCAAAGGCCAAATAGGCATCATTAATGGATTCCAGCAATTGAATGACGCGACTGTGACTGCGCCACTTTTTCGCGGCCACGCGCTCCGCCCGGACACCCTGTTCTTCGGGCATATTCAGGAGTTCTGTCACCAGCCAATCTGTGGCAGCAGCGGCCATTGCCAGGTCTCTCTCTGCAAACGGCGTGGCTGAAACCGCACGCCCCACCAATACAGCACCCAGCCAGTTTCCATCCCGGTGCATGGGGGCCACCAGCAAATCATGCACTGCGAACAGCCCGGCAAAGATTGCATCGTCGTTAGCCGATCCTTCCTCCACTGTCAGCAGATGGGTGGCAGATGACTGTGATGCCTGGAAAATGGTGGACGTGGGAGGCAAAGTCACTGGTTGGGGAATTTCACTGACACCGGATAAGGCTGCCAGGGATAGCTGCCCACCAGCCTTGTCACTCAACATCACCAATATCAGCCCCGCGGGTAACCGGTGAGCCAGAGAAGGGAAATTATTCTGGACAAAGCTTGCCATACCCTGCAAGGGAGGGCCCGCGCGGGAGAAGGATGAAATATCCGTTGGTCGTCTCACAATAGACATCGTACAAATACATCACCGCATCGACGGTGTGCTCAGCATCCTCCCAGTAAACATATGCCTGCAGAAGATCATCTTGCGAGCCTTCTTGTGCCGCTGACCATTCATCCCCCCAGGCACATAACTCTGCGCACAAACACGTGGAGACAGTTTCTGATGACTGCCCATCCTATCGACCACAACAGCCAATGCTTGAGCATGAAAACACCGTCTCAGTCCTCTTTGCCCACTAACTGCAACCCGCTTACCTCGAGTCCGTCGTCCCCCTGTACCCGCCACTTTACGTCGAGATCGTACAACCGCATGCCGAAGGTTTGCACGCCCCCCTGCCCTGCCCGGTATGCCGGCCTGGGATCGGTAGACAACACCTGTTCGATCAGTATTCGTAATCCCGGATAACGCTCGGCTTCCCAGTGCCTGCACTGGCGAGCCGCGGTTTCACTGAACGTGACTTTCAATTCCGCCTCCGGCGCCTTCGCGGCAAATCCACCATTGGCGTCAACCAGGGAATCGGCGTAGGGAACATAAGGTTTGATATCCAGCACCGGCGTTCCTTCCAGCAGGTCGACGCCGCCCAGTATCAAAGAGCAATGACCCCGAACACAGCGGATTTCCTCAAGCGTCACCGCCGACAGGCCGATAGGATTGGGACGAAAGGGTGAGCGTGAGGCAAACACACCCACTCGCCGGTTGCCACCCAGACGGGGCGGCCGGACCGTAGGCTTCCATTGCTCACGCATGGCCTGGTGAAACACAAACACCAGCCAGACATGGGAGAAGTCCCGCAATTCCGCCACGGCATCGGGGCAATCGTAGGGCGGATGCAGCTCCAGGGACGCCTTGGCCGCCTGCACCAGGCCGGCCTGCCTGGGAATACCAAACTTCTCTTTGTAACAGGAATGGATCACACCGATGGGGCGGAAATTAAACGAGTCCATACATTTTACCAAAAGCCTTATTAACTGATCCCGATTGCAGTCAACCACGACCAACACTATGATGAAGCCCACACTGTAGGAAACCATCGCATGAAACGATTCACTCTGAAGAATCTTTTCACCCGCTCAAGTGCGGGGAACACCCTGAAAGAGCGGCGCCGCTATCCGCGGCCCATTGGCGGCTACGATTTCACTATCCTAATCGTTGACGATTCACGCACCGTGGTAACCGCATTCACGCGGGTACTCCGGCAGGCTGGTTTCAAAACTCTCGCCGCCACCAACGGTCTGGAAGGCGTAGCCATGGCCAAAGCCCACCTGCCGAACCTCATTCTCATGGACGTGGTGATGCCCGGCCTCAATGGCTTCCAGGCCACCCGACAAATCCGTAAAAACGAGAGCACCAGTCACATTCCCATCATCATCGTTAGCGGTGAACAACAGGCCACCGAACAATTCTGGGGCAGGCGGGTTGGCGCCAATGACTTCATGACGAAACCGGTAAATAGGGGACAGTTTTTCGAGAAAATATTCACAACCCTGAAACAAAAGACCGACGCATAACCCAGACAACGAATAACCGTTTCTGACATACCGCCGAACGAGTACTTTCATTGACTCGCTCGTTCAATGACCGACTTTATGGCCCACCAGCAAGACCCCGGCAAGCCACAACAGTCCAGCTCTAATAGTGATACGTCAAGGTTAACTGGTGGAAATTGATACCTGAGTTGGGCGGCCGCACAGAGCCATTTGAATAATGCTGGAACTTGTAGCCAATCCCCCATTGGTTTCGAGCTCCGACATTAAAACCCGCACCAAGAATATCAGTGAATTGAAAGTTTGATCCAAACTCGTGGCCAGCCAATTTACTATCAGTAAACAGGGTGATGCCTACCCCTACATCTACATAGGGCTGCATAAAACCAGGCTTCCCCAGGAAGTGAAACATAGGAATAATACCCGCCGTCACATTGGCCGCCTCCTGAGTGGGGTTTGAATTACTTTGCCATTTTGCAAATTCTAACTGCCAATAGCTGCTCAGCTTCCAGCCTGACAACTCATACAGATTCTCATTCCAGTCCCATTGCAAACCCAGCCGCCCCACCCTGAAGTCACCATCTCCATCCTCACCAAGCTCGACGGTAACACCATCCGCCTTCGCCGCATTGGTCAAGGCCAGCAAGGAAAGGGACGCAGCGGCGGCCGACTTCCAGAGGAAAGACTCAAACTTTGTAGCCGCTAGAGCATTACTGGCGGGAAAAATAAACAGAGCAACCGTTAGTACCATGATTTTGCGCAGGGAATATTTCATTTTTATTTTTGATCCTTTGACCGGGTTTGTCGTATAAAGCCAGCTGATGCCGTGTTTTGTCAAATGTTACAAAAATGTCCTGGCCCGCCACATTTTCTTTCATCTGGCAAAAATGATGATTTTTTAACCGGAATAAAGACCAGCCATGAAACAGATACTCAGCGACCTGCTTAACAGTGCCAGTGGTTTTATCTGGGGTCCTGTCATGCTGGTCATACTGCTGGGTACCGGCATTTTCCTCATGGCTGGCCTCAGGGCCATGCCCTGGCGGTACACTTTTGCTGCCTTCCGTCTGATGTGGCGTGGACGACACTCGGATCAACAAGGGGATATCACCCCTTTTCAGGCGCTGATGACCGCCCTTGCCGCCACCATCGGCACCGGCAACATCGCCGGTGTGGCCACGGCGATTTTCCTTGGTGGGCCCGGCGCTGTGTTCTGGATGTGGATAACGGCACTGGTGGGCATGGCCACTAAATACAGTGAGGCGGTACTGGCGGTGAAGTATCGCGAGGTGGATGAACGTGGGCGCTACGTGGGTGGCCCCATGTATTACATCAAAAACGGCCTGGGAAATAACTGGAAATGGCTGGGCATTGCCTTCGCCCTGTTCGGCATGATCGCCTCCTTCGGCATCGGCAACATGGTTCAGGCCAATTCCGTGGCCGATGCCATGCACAGCGCCTTTGCCGTGCCGGTCTGGCTCTCGGGTGGCAGCATGATGCTGCTTACCGCCATTGTCATCCTCGGCGGTATCAAGCGTATCGCTGTGGTGGCCGCCAGGCTGGTGCCTTTCATGGCATTGGCTTACATCACTGGCGCTTTGTGGATTATCGCCACCCACCTCGCCGAGGTTCCCGCAGCCCTGGCCCATATCGTCACGGACGCCTTCACCGGTACCGCCGCCACGGGAGGCTTTGCCGGCGCGGCGGTATGGGCAGCGATCCGCTTCGGCGTGGCCCGCGGCATCTTCTCCAACGAGGCCGGCCTGGGCAGCGCACCCATAGCCCACGCCGCAGCACAGACGGATGATCCGGTACAGCAGGGCATGGTAGCCATGCTCGGCACCTTCATCGATACCCTCATCGTCTGCACTATGACCGCCCTGGTCATCATCCTCACCGGCGTCTGGAATAGCGGCGAGACCGGGGCGGCTCTGTCCATGCTGGCCTTCGCCACAGGACTGCCGGCGGCGGGTGGCCCCATCGTCAGCCTGGGGCTGGCCATCTTCGCCTTCACCACCATTCTGGGCTGGAGTTATTACGGCGAACGCTGCGCCGAGTTCCTTTTCGGTGTTAGGGTGATCCTGCCGTATAGACTGTTGTGGCTGGTGGCCATTGTGGTGGGCGCCCTGGGCAAACTGGAAATCATCTGGCTGCTGGCGGATGTACTCAATGGTCTCATGGCCATCCCCAATCTTATCGCCCTGCTTGCCATGAGTCCCGTGGTGTTCTATCTGACCCGCAAACACTTAAGCGAAAATACCTAATAAATTCAATAAGGTATTTCGCTTTACCCGTAGCACTCCGAAAAAACCATTGCGCCGATATGGGGATAAAAATCTTCAATGGCAAAAACATGGATTTCTGTTACATCTTTCTATATCCTTTTCAGCAAATTAGAGATCTCTAATATTGATGAGATTACTCAGACATTCGTTACAGCAATCTTGAGGAGTATCAAAATGAAAGACCGTATCTGTACGTCCTGTGGTTATGAGGGACAACCCATCAAGCAGTGCAAGGCAAGCTTCCTGGTGGATGCCTTTGTTTGGGGCACTGTGGGCAGCTTCGCCTTAGCCACTGGCCTGTTGCCTGCCTTGGTGATTCCCGTGGCCTGGACTACGTATCACCTGGCAAAGTTCAACACTACCAAATGCCCTCAATGTGGCAGCCTGGACATGGTCAGCAAGGACAGCCGCAAAGGTCGCGCCGCACTGGAACGCAAAGCAAAGCCGACCCAGGTTTGGGTCAACAAAGAGGTCTCCTCTCACTGAGCACTACTCTGGGTGCAGTACAAGCCCGGCGTCTCCATCCTCTGCGCCGCGGCGCACGGAGCGGCGCACGGAGCGGCGCACGTAGCGGCGCACGTAGCGGAGAGTTACCTCAAGCTAGGGTTGCCCGTGGGCCGCGGGGGCTTCTTGCTTGGGTTCCTCCCGGGCATAAAAGACCTTGATCAGGGTTTGCGCGCCCGGCAGCAGTTTGCGCAACAGTTTTTTCTCTCCCGCGCGGTAATAATTTTCCAGCTTGTGGATACCCACATGAGGCTCTTCGGGTTTGAAGAAATTCAGGTTCCCGTATTGCGCAAAATAATAGGCGGATAACAGCTCGGCATTGCGCCAGCTGGGCAGGCGTTGCTTGTAGAAATCGATCACCGTCTGATAATCATCCGCTGTAATCATCTCAATAATAGGCAGGCCCTCGTATTTTGGCGGCCGCTCATCCACGGCAAAGGTTCGAATGATCACCGCGCCAGGATAGGCGGGGATTCCCACCCGCGATGCCTCGGGAATGACCGATTCCCGTGCTGCCTTGGCGGTGTAGGTGTCGGCCATTTCAGCAGGAATCTCTGGCCGTGAGGCAAATGGGCCGGCCTGCGCCGGGGCATTACTTAACAAAACAAAAAGGCCACCGATGAGCGCGGTGGCCCTGCTGACAACAGGTAAGTTCATAAACTCTCTCTTCTGGAAGGCTCGGATAACAGGACTCAGGCAGGTAACCACAATCCCACATAGGCATTCACATCGGCCTCGGCCAGGCGTCCGCCCACATAGAGTTTTTCCACCTCATCGCGTTCAATGGGGCGTTCAACACCATCGGGGTATTCGTAGCGCCATTCCCGGTTGATCACCAACTCGAACATGGTAACCATAATATCGTCGAAGCGAATGGCATGTTCTTCCGCCAGGCGCTTGAAATCCGCAATACGCAGGCCCCGGCCCAGCTTCTCCGCCTCTTCCCTGGCCAGCGCAGCCAGGGCGATGTCCCACTTGGGCACTTCCTCGTCGAAACCTTTTAATGCATCGATGACCATGTCTGCCTCTCAATAGCTTATTGGGAAAGGGGGACGAATCTGTAAAAAGTGTAACCACTCACTGTGTTTGCTTCAAGCAGATCTCGGTATGCGGGCGCGCGGCTCAACCGGTAAATGCCTCGCCCGAGGCCAGCCAGGCCAGTTCCTCGGCGGTGCTTTCCCGTCCCAGGATGACATTACGGTGGGGAAAGCGCCCAAAACGCGCAACGATATCACGATGATGCCTGGCCCAGCGTAGGTTGTCCGTCAAGTCTGCCTTGGTGAACAAACTTACCGAACGCTGTTGATCGGCCAGGTCTTCGCTGTGCATGAAGGGCAGGTACAAGAAGGCCTTTTGTTCCGGGCTCAACGCCTGATCAAAACCCGCGTCAATGGCGGCGGAGGCGATGCGCCGTGCAGGTGCCTCGCCGGCAAAACCGGCAGCCTGGCCGCGCCAGATGTTCAACGGTATCTGATCGAGAAGAATCACCAGGGCCAGGGATCCTTGTGCCGAAACAGCCCAGTGATCCAGCTCGCCGGTCAGTGCAGCCTGACAGCTGTGCTCATAGACTTCGCGCAGATCACGGTCAAATTGGGCGCTGGCATTAAACCACATGGGTTGCACCGCTTCTGAAAACCAGAAATCGATAAGCTCCTGCGCCGACCTGATCGTCATAGTCTCTCCATTAATCACACCGCAACGGTAAAGCCCACCCCGGTACCACCCAGCCCGCAATAGCCATCGGGATTCTTCGCCAAATATTGCTGGTGATAATCCTCGGCAAAATAAAATGGCGGGGCGTCGAGGATCTCCGTGGTGATCAGCGGATAGCCCGCTGCCGTGAGTCGGTGCTGGTAAGCCACCCGGGAGTCTTCCGCCTGTCGGCGCTGATTCTCATCGAAGACATAAATTCCGGAACGGTACTGGGTGCCATGGTCATTGCCCTGACGCATCCCCTGGGTGGGATCATGTCCCTCCCAGAAACGTTGTAACAGGGTGGCATAACTCACCATCTCAGGATCGAACACCACGCGCACCACCTCGTTGTGTCCCGTCTGTCCACTGCACACCTCCTGATAGGTGGGATTGGGGGCGTCGCCTGCAGCATACCCCACGGCGGTGGAATACACCCCGGGCAATTGCCAGAACAGGCGTTCCGCCCCCCAGAAACAACCCATGCCAAACATGGCCATCTGAAGGTGCCCGGGAAACGGGCCCTGCAGGGGATTGCCGGTGACAAAGTGCGCCTCTGCCACCGGCATGGCTGCTTTATCCGGGGGGCGGGTCATTCTTCAGTCCAGCCACGGCGCCCTATTCCGCCGACGCCACTGCACGGTATTTGCTATTGTGCTCGGCAAAATTCCAGCGCTCAAAGAAGCGAATGGCTGCTTCCTGTCCGGAGCGCAGCAAGAGATTTTTGTCCTCTGCGCTCAGATCGAATTGGGTGGTCTGAATACCCATGGTGGGAATGCCAATGGTCCGCTCGAAATTGGCCTGGCTGATATAGGCCGCATCGTGGGCATCCATCATGGTGCTGATCAGGGACATAATAAACTGATGCGGCCACTTGCTCGGCGAAGGCTTGTCGGAATCCGGCTCCTGCAGTTTGAACCCATAGGTGGGCCAGCGTGGCACATCCCCTTCCTTGGCATCGAACAGCCACACCGGGAAGTTGGACAACAGGCCACCGTCCACGATGAAACACTTGCGTCGCTTGCGTTGTTTGTCATCAGTGTAAGGCATCTGCACCGTCAGCTCCACCGGCTCGAAAAAGTAGGGGATGCTCATGCTCATGCGCGCCGCGTGGGCCACGGAGAAATGTGCCGGATCGATACCGTACTTGGGCAGGTCATCGGGCAGCACCACCATCTCGCGCCGGGTCACATCGGAGGCGATAAGCTTGAGCCGTGACCTGCCGCTGTCATCCATAAACGAGGCGAAGGTCTCCACTCCCTTGGCTTGCAGTTTCTCCTCCATCCAGTCCTCGAAATAATCACCTTCGTAAATACCCTTCTCGAACACCGCCGAGGCGATCTTGCCGATCAGCGGGATCTTGTCCAGCATGCCCTCGTCCATGAACTTGTCGAATTCCATTTCCTCGGTGAGGATGGGGATCAACTCCTCGCCGGTGTACCCCGCCGCCAGCAGGCAGGCGGTGATGGCCCCGGCGCTGGTGCCGGCGACGCACTGCCATTGCACCCCCAGTTGTTCGGCCACGGAGATTGCCCCCGCCAGGGCGATACCCTTGACGCCACCACCTTCGAACACGGCATCGGCCTTGGGGGGCGCGCTGATCCCCTGCAGACGACCGCCCAATTGACTGGAAGACAAGACCGAGAGGGTGCCGCTGGCCCTGAGCTGTTTGAGTTCCTGGGCAACGGAAGAGAGTTTGGGTTGCAACATGATAACCTCCTTTTATCGTTTCGCTGTTTACCGTTGGCTTTTTTCTGTTGGTACTGTGAGTGCTGAAACACCTGTAACACATTCCTTTGTGTTACCTTGATGTTAGCTCCACTGCAAGCCCGGCGCCACAATCCGACCCAACCCGACCCAATCCAGTATAGGTTTATGGGGTGAGATCGTTCAGCCCAGCATCACGGTTGGTCAACAGCAGGCGTGGTATCCAGCAACCCCGCCACGCACCTGCGCAGGCAGGCAAGTACCCCGGTCCTGCCGGCAAGTCCAAAGTGCTTCGCCACTGCCATCCATGATTGCCTCTGTAAGACCTTGGCCTGCAAAACCTGCTTATCCTCATTGTTGACGGATACCGTTGAACGCACCTGTTTTGTCTGCATCAGGCGCCAGATCGGTCCCAGGGCATCCTCATAGCTGCGCTCACCCCGGATAAAACTCTGCAACATCTCATGGTCATGTCCCTCGGGTAGAACCGCGCCACCATCGTCGGCCTGTAACAGGTTTGCTGCCAGCCCCGTATCCAGGGCCTGCAGTGGATCGGCCAGCCACAACGGCAAGTCCTGCACAAAGCGGGCGCGGGCCGCCGTGCACACCGCCGCGCCGTCATCGGACAGGGGGCGAAGCATCATTACCGAGTATTCCCCGCTGGCATGATCGCGGCGAAAGCCCATGCGCACCGCAAGCAGGTTCTCACTGGCCCAGAAATCAACCAGCGACGGCGTGGCGCCAAAGCTCACCCCCAACATGTCCAGGCCCTCTGCCTGGGCGTCCCGGATAACCCGCTGCAACAATTGCCGGCCGAAGCCGTGGCGCTGCAGGGCCGGGTGCACGGCCATGCGCAGGATCCGCGCGCAGCGCAGGGCACCGGCGTCCTTCAGGCCGACATGGGTCACCAGGGACTGGGGTATCAAGTGTCCCCGCGGCCGGCGCCGGCCGGCGTAAATGTCCTCGGTGATGTCAGTGGTAAAGCCCCCTTCACGGGCCACCAGGGCCGTGGCCACCACCTGCCCCTGATAACGGCTGACGTACACCGACAGCCCCGGCCCATCCAGCAGGTTGCGCAGGTCATTGGGGCGGGTGCGGTAATGGGCCACCACCAGCAGGCCGAAGAGTTGTGACAACAGGGACTCGTCGTGGAGCAGGGTATCGCGGGGAATCCTGTCCAGCACCACGGCATCCACCGTGGCCTCGGCCACGGTATCGTCCTCCGCCGCGGCCGCATCCAACAACAGGGCATTGAACACCAGGGTCTCCAGGGGATCACCTTGCGCCCAGCGGATGGGGGCATGTAACTGACATTGCCTCCAGCCGGGAGTCTGCTCATCCAGCGTCTGCTTGAAGCGTAGGGCAAAACCCCGCCCGGTGCCCTCATAACCATGAGTGGTGGTCGAAAACACAACCCGCGAATAGCGGCCCAATATCTGCCGCAAGAGGCCCGCGGGAATGGCCGCCGCCTCGTCCACCAGCAGCAGATCCGCAGGCACTTCCTGCAGACACAGCACATCCGGTGCCACATATTGGATGCTCCCCGCCTGCCATTGCAGGTGCCCCTGGCGCAGCTTGGCCTCTGGCAAGTGTTGGCGTGCCCTATCAAACAATGGCTGCACCGCGGCCGGACGTGGAGCCGTCACCACGATATTCAAACCGGGCGAATCCTGCAGCAAACCGGCGGCAGCAATACCCAGCGCCGAGCTCTTGCCTCGGCCCCGATCCGCCTCCAGCACCAGCGGCCGCTGGCGATGGCAGTGCAGCACCTGCCCGATGGCCGTCACAGCGGCACGCTGATCCAGGGTGCGATAAATAGGGTCGTCGATCTCAGCAAACGCTTGTGCCGGTGGTAACTTGCGCACAGCTGGCAGGGCCTCGCCCTGGGCTATCCGGATCACCGAATCGGTGGCGCCGACGATACGCGCAATACGCTGTAGAAACCGTCCGTGTATATCGGCAAAACCATGTGGCCATACCGCAATACGCTGCGCGGCAGGATCGGCGAACGCAGGCCACTGATCCAGCGGCGGACACAGTAACAACATCAGCCCCCCGCCACGAATCACGCCGCTCACCGCGGCAAAGGCATCGGGATCGAAACCGCTGTGGGCATCAAACACCAGCGCATCACGCTCCTGACCCAGGAGTTGCGTGGCCGCACCGGGCGCCATCACCTCGGCCGCTACTTGCAGTTGGGTGGATATCCAACAGACCCGTGACAAATCCCCCGCACGGATAATTTGTTGCGCCGCATGGCGACACCAGGGCGCCTCACCTGCCAACAGCAACAGGCGGCGGTGTCGCGCCGCCCCAGCCTGAAGCAGCACGTCAGCAAGCCAGATCGAGAGTTCTTCAGCAACATAAGGGAGGAGGTCCGTGCTACTCATTCCCGCATCATAACATCGGGCAGACCACGGGCGGGGACGGTGCATCCCTAACGGGAAGCATCAAACCCGGCAAATTCGATGCCACTGAGCATGGCCAAGTCACGATTCCAGGTGGTGATATCGTCGCGCTTGAATTGTTGCAGATGATCATGACCACAGGCGCGGGCCATGACCTGCATCAACTCCGTGGAGGACTCAAAAAATCTCGCCAGTTGGATGGCGGATTTTTCCACGTTCAACTTGGCACGCAATTCCGCTTTTTGGGTGGCGATACCCGAAGGACAGCTATTGGTGTTACACATGCGCGCGGCCACACAGCCAATGGCCTGAATGGCCGAATTGGACACGGCGATACCATCGGCGCCCAGGCACAGGGCCTTGATGAAATCCGCCGGGGTGCGCAACCCGCCGGTAATGATCAGGGTCATGTGCTGTTGGCCGCGTTTGTCGAGATAGTGCCGCGCCCGCGCCAGGGCCGGGATGGTAGGCACGGAGATGTGATCCCGAAACAGCCGGGGCGCCGCACCGGTGCCGCCGCCACGGCCATCAAGAATGATGTAATCCATGCCCGCCTCAATGGCGAAGTCGATATCTTTTTCGATATGATTGGCGGACAATTTCATACCCACGGGCACACCGCCGCTCAGCTCGCGCACGTGATCGGCAAAATGCTGAAAGTCTTCCGGCGTATGCAGGTCGGAGAAAGTGGGCGGCGATACCGCATCCTCGCCCTTTTGCAGGCCGCGCACCTGGGCAATTTTTTCCGTCACTTTGCTGCCAGGCAAATGGCCACCGGTACCGGTCTTTGCACCCTGGCCACCCTTGAAATGAAAGGCCTGAATTTTTGCCAGCAGTGACTCATGATAGCCAAACTTGGCCGAGGCCAGTTCGTAAAAATAACGGGAATTAGCCTCCTGCTCTTCAGGCAGCATGCCTCCTTCGCCGGAACAGATACCAGTTCCGGCCATCTCCGCGCCTCGCGCCAGGGCAAGCTTGGCTTCCTCGGACAGCGCCCCGAAACTCATGTCGGAAACGAACAGGGGCATCTTCAGCACCAGCGGTTTCTTCGCCCGCGGCCCGATCACCAGCTCTGTACCCACTTCCACGTCCTCCATCAAGGGCTGGCGCGCGAACTGGGCGGGAAGTATCTGGATATCGTCCCATTGCGGCAGCGTGGTGCGCGGCACACCCATGGCCACCATCTCACCGTGATGGCCTGTCTTGGTCAGACCATCGCGGGCCAGGGCATGAATCATCTCCAGGGTGGGCTCCTCCGGAGTGTTCTTGGCCACCAGGGTCTCACTGGCCACGGCGGCATAATTAACCTTTTCATCTTCATCCAGGCGGGCGTGAGTGCCATCACAAAAAGGCGGCGTGCTGGTGCGTTTGCACTGGCAAAGATAGGCCTCCTGTGCTTCTCCCACCGTGAATGACAATGGCGTGAACTCGGTACCACGATGAGAACCATCACAAAAGGGCTGACTACGGGACTGGCCACAGGCACACCAGTAATACTCCTCCTCGGCATCAAGGTTCACGGCAATGGGTTTGTCATCGGCAATCCTGGGCTTAGTCATTGATCATTCCTTGTGTGACACGAGTCTTGGTACGGATAAAACACTGTGTGGCGTATTACTACAAGCCTTCCCTTCCAGGTGCAAGCCAAAAATCCATCTTTTGAAGTAGCCCAGCTAAAGCGGGGCGAGCGGAAGATCGGCGTGCTTATGTGCCCACGGACAGGCATAAGGTACATAAAGATGATAACACTCAGTCTCTGCACTGAAGCCACCCTCGCCGCTGGGGCCGGGGCTGCCATCCGCCGTTACCCAATGGCGAAATGATGATTCACGTCGCACGAATTCTCCCTTCATGATTGGTCCTCGCTGGGGGTAATCCTGCGCTCCTGTACCAGTCTGCCGTGATGATAATCACTCATGGCCTGTTTGATCTCACCATGGGTGTTCATCACAAAGGGGCCCTGTTGCACAATGGGCTCACCGATGGGCTGGCCCGCCACAAGCAGAAACCGCGCAGCGGATCCCCCGGCGGTGACATTCACCACAGTACCTTCCGCCAATACCGCAAGCTGATGTTGCGCCAGATGTTCCCCTGCAACGGCAGCCGCACCTTCGAACAGGTAGACAAAGACAGTGGCTCCTTCGGCTATGCCGTCATAATCAAAGCTCACACCGGGTGAGAGAGTCACGTCCAGATACACCACCTCGGTATGGGCATCCTGCACCGGACCCTGTTGATCGGCATATTCACCGAGCAATACCCGCACCCGCACACCTTCGCGCACCACTTCGGGGATATCCTCTGCCGCCACCTCCTGATAGGCCGGCGGGCTCATCTTTTCAACCGCGGGCAGATTCACCCACAGCTGAAAGCCCCGCAGCAGACCATCCTCTTGCCGGGGCATCTCGGAATGAATCACCCCGCTACCAGCCTTCATCCACTGCGCATCCCCCGGCCCGAGATTACCCGTGTTACCCATGCTGTCGCCATGTTGCATGCACCCGTCCAGCATGTAGGTGAAGGTATTGAAACCACGATGGGGGTGTTCGGGAAAACCCGCAATGTATTCATCGGGCCGGTCGCTGTTGAAGTAATCCAGCATGAGAAATGGATCGAGATGATGCAATGCCGGCGTGCCTATGCTTCGATGTACGGTGACGCCGGCGCCCTCGGTCACCGCCAGGGATGGCACACATTGCGCAATTGTCCGTCTGTCTGTTGTTTTACCCATGAACATGTCCTCGCTGAATGGGGATCGATTTTCTGGACATGAGTATTGGCCGGATTTACTGCAGATCAAAGCAGAAAAATTCGAGCTGTTCGTTCAAAAATACTGATGCCTCAGGGAGGAGCAGGCTGCCCGCCCCTTTCTCAAGACCTTGTTGGCTAACTGTCCCAGGAAACCGCAAAAGACAGGCGATAACGGTCATAATCGTAACGCAGATCGGTGGAATTCTCCTGGGTGTAGCGCAGACCGGTGGTGAATGTCATCCGGTCACTATAGGCCTTCAACCAGCGAATGCTGGCGTTGACGCCATCATATTGCTTGCTGATGTCTTTGACAAAATTATCGAAGGCAAAGGCGTTGGGATAATCCCGCTCCCAATAGGCCACGGACATCTTGAGCTTGTTCTTGTCCCAACGATAGTGTGTGCGCAGCTTGAGCATGTTCTTTGTGTAATTGTCATAGCTTTGATAGGCGTCATCGCGTTGCGCATACACGTAATCCACATAGGTCAGCCAGGAACGGTTGAAGCGATGGCGAAGCGTGGCGCTGAGTTTGTTGTATGTGTATTTGCGCTTGGGATTGGCGGTCAGCAGCTTGCCCAGGGCATTGCGTGACGGACGATCCGAATAATCATAGCTGGAATATTCATAACCCAGGGTACCCTTGGTTCGCTTGGAGAAGGGGTATTTTACATCGCCGCCCACGCGGAAATAATCGTGGTCGTACTGGCTAATCACCACCTCGTCCACATAATCCCGTTTTTGCAATTCGGCCCCGAGCTTGTACTTTATTTTGCCGATCCTTTTTTTGAACAGAACCTCTGCACCGGTCATCGCATAGGTGTAACGCCCCGACACGTCCTCGTTGGCGAACACCTGCTCGTCTCCACTGTCACGATCGAGATACAGCCGTCGCTTCTTGCCGAACTTGATCCCTGCATAAAGGCTGTCACTCAGCTTGCCCGCGGTATTCAAGATATGCTGCGCACCGATGCGCATAAGGTGATGATACTGGTTTGCGTTACTGTACTTTGAATCCGTGTAAAACCGGCCACGGAATTTGTATTCGACCTTGAAGTCGGTACCTTTCTGCAAAGGTTTTTGATAGGCGCCATCGAGGTTTGTGTCAACAAAGGCGCCGGACTGCACCTTGGGGCTGACCAGGGGATGGGCCGCGCCATCGTCCCGAATCTGACAATTGCCACCCACCGGCGTACAGCTCTTGGCATAATCGATGTAATCACCACTGGGCGCACGATAGATATTGCTGTCGTAACCCAGACCCGGCGCCACCGTCCACGAGAACTCACTCGCCAAGGACAAGGAACCTGCACCCAGCAACACAACAGCCGTTGCCAGGCGGTTATAAGCCATCAATTTTCTCGCCTTCATTTTCTACAACCTCCAATACTCACTTTTGAATATGAATACTCCACCGGCTAAAGCCGGTGGCTTCATGTTACGGCTAAAAGCCGGATTGATCGGCCGTACGGCCGATTGTCCCCTTTTATGCCCTATGGGTACTCCCAAGACTGGGAGAGGGTTAGGGTGAGGGTTCAAATTTCAACCTCGGAGCATGCTCACCCCTCACCCCGTCCCTCTCCCCTCAAGGGGAGAGGGTGTAAAAGCAACGATGCCGCCTAAAGGCGGAAGATTTACTGATCCCCTATCAAAGACATTAAAATCAGTTGCGCAATGCCGCTTTTATCTCGGGGTTTGCGGGGTCCAGCCGCAAGGCCTTGTTCAGCTCGGTAGCGGCCCGGTCGCGCCTGCCGGCCTGTTTGTAGGCCAGTCCCAGTTCCATGCGTAGTTGCGCATCATCCGGCCGACTCTCCACCGCTTGCTTGAGCAACTCGACGGCCTTGCCGTACTCACGCCTGGCGATCAGCACCCGCGCCAGGTGCTGCTTCGCCTTGACGCTGTTCGGCTGCAGCTCGAGGGCCCGGCTCAGTGATGCCGCCGCCTCCTCGTCCTGACGGAGGGTAAATTGTGCGATACCCAGGTTGATCCAGGCCGTCACGTAACGGTCATCCTGCACCAGTACCTGGCGATACAGCTCTATGGCCTTTTGGAACTGGTTTTTCTGGGCGTAGCGCACGGCCAGGTTCAGCTTGGCCTTGCGATAATCGGGCCTTATCTTCAGCGCCGTTTTATAGGCCTCGATGGACTGATCGAGCTTGCCCTGCTTGCGATACAACACACCCAGATTGAACCAGGCCGACGCATAGTTTTTCTTGTACGCCACCGCCTTCTTCAGGGCCTCTTCCGCCTGGTCGTATTTCTTGTCGCGCAGGTAAGCCAGACCCAGGTTGTACCAGGCCTGCGGATATTCATTGTTGAGTTCAAGCACCTGCCGGTAGGTGGCGATGGCCTTTGCATAGCGCTTTTGCGCCCTGAAGGTCAGCCCCTTGTTTAGCAGGGCCTTGACGTACCTGCCCTTGCGCAAGGCGAGTGCCTTGTCGTATTCGCTCAGCGCCGTGTCATAATCCTTCTCGCCATAGGCCGCGCGCCCTAACTGAAAATGTACACGCGCCGTTTCCTTTTTACCCGTACCGCCGCGCTGCAGTATCTGCTCAAACTGATTGCGCGCATCGGCCCACTTCTTGCCCGACAAATACAACAGGCCCAGGTTGTACCGTGCCTTGGTGTAATTCGGGTTGTACTGAATGGCCTTGAGATAATTCTGCTGCGCCGCCTTGATCTCTTTCCCGGCAGACTTCAGCTGGGCAATCCTGAAATAGGCAGGTGGATACTGCGGATGGAGATCGAGCACCTTTCGGTATTGTTGCAGCGCCCGGACCCGTCCTTCGGCGGTGTTCTCTTCCAGGGCGGCCAGCGCAAAGCGCGCCTCGATGTAGTTCGGGCGGATACGTATCGCCGCCCGCAGGGCCTTGCGCGCAGCGGCATATTTCTCTCTGCCCATGCCGCGATAGGCAATGGCCAGGTTGTACAGGGCCTTGGCCTTGCGGCTGCCGCCGGCCAGGGTGCTGGTCTTCTTCAGCACCGTCACGGCATCAGGATAATTCCTGGCCTTGATCAACACCACACCGAGATTCAGGTGGGCCTGATAATGATAGGGCACCTTGTCGATGGCGGCCCGGTAATCGGCCTCCGCCTTTGCGTATTGTTTGAGCTTCGTATAGACCAGGCCGCGATTCACGTAGGCGTTGACGTAGATACGCGGCTGCGCCAGCGCCTTGTCAAACTGTTCCAGCGCCTGTTGGTATTTTTTCTGGTTGTAGTACAACACGCCGAGATCGTTGAAGGCCTGCGAGGTGGGTTGTTCCTGGAGAATCTGCAAATAGATCTTTTCCGCGGCTTGCCAGTTCTGCTCGCTCACGGCCCGGGCGGCCTTTTCATACAGCGGGTTGGCCTTGCGCGCACTGCTGATTTCAATCGCCACCTGCTCCATCCCCTGCCCGGTCTCCGCCACGTCGGACCCCGGCGCATGCTGCTGAATCACGATAACCTCGGCCTGGTCTGCATCCATGGCCGCCTTGAAATTCACGTACACCAGGATGGCCGCCAGGGCGATGGCCACCAGCAACACAGGCAGAAAGCTTTCCTTGAAAAGCAGCATCAGTCGGTTTTGAGAGTCACCGGCCATTGCTTTCCCTACTTGCTTGCATGACGTTCAAGGATTTCCCGCATACCAAGGGCATTGGCATTCTGTATCTCCAGCCCGGGGCGCACATTGATCTCCAGCAGTCGCGGGCCGTCCTCGGCGATGGCGATATCCACACCCAGGTATTTCAGCGGCGCCTTTTCTGCTACCCGGGCGCCTGCTTCCACCAGCGCCTGCCAGTACGGCAGTGCCACGCCAGTCAATGCCGCGCCGGAGTCCGGGTGGTGAGTGATTACCTGTCCCTTCTGCGTGGCATGTCGGGTGATACCGGTTTGCAGATCGATGCCCACGCCCACCGCCCCCTGATGCAGATTGGCGGTGCCATGGGACTTGAGGGTGGCCAGGCGGAGCATCGCCAGGATGGGTTGCTCCTGGCAGAGAATCATGCGCACATCGGCCAGGCCGTAGGGGCTGATATTTTCGATGTCCGGATGCTGGGCAATGCGCTCCTCGATGATGGCCTCGTCGCTGAGACCAAAGGAATACACGCCGAAGATGATATCGGAGATGTGCTTGCGCAGATCCTCCAGGGTATAGACCTTGCCACTGATCCCTAACCAGGAATTGCCATCCTCCGTGCGCCCGGCGATCACCACGATGCCGCCACCGCCACTGCCCATGGCCGGCTTGATGACGAAGTCATCATATTGCGACAGATCGGCCTCGAGGTTTCGCAGCTCATAAAAGTAGCCATAGACCTGGTAGGTTGCCGGTTGCGGCACACCCGAGGTCTCGAGCATTTTCTTGGTGTACAACTTGTTATCGGCCAGCGGATAGTGTGCGCGCTGGTTGTGCGGATAAATATAACCAAGGTTGCGGTGATTCATGGACAACACCCGGGAGAGGTTGCCGCCCACCTGCCGCATACGCGCGATCATGCGCGACACAAAACTCGTTCCCGCCTTATCCACTCGCTCAACCATTGGCCTTGCCAAATATCAATTTGCGAAAGCGGAAGAATTCCGAGACCCGCATGCCCACCCATTTGCCCAGCCACAGGTTCAGGGCAATGATCACGAACAGCAGCTCGGGGAAGGCGAGGATCAGGCTTTGCATGAACAGTGAATCCATCACCGCATAGGCCATGGAAATCACGACCAGGGTATTGAAGGTAATCAGCAGCGCCTTGCGCCAGCCCTGTTCCACTTCCAGTATGGCAAAGCGTTCCGCGGTAATCGCCAGGATGG